>JAIPFQ010000056.1:0-12862 GCA_021736605.1 Spirochaetales bacterium
GTATATCCGAACTGAATTTTTTCATCCTGTATGTGCTCATCTCCTGTAAAAGATTGTTAAAATTTGGTTAAATTCTAATTTTCTATAATACCACACAAGAGCAGGGAATGAAAGAGCAGGGGCTATGATTGAATATGCGCTTATACAAAGCTCTGTGCCCTTCTTACGGGCTTTCCTGTGTGCTGATAGGAGAAATTCTCTATCTCAATTAATTTGGACGGAAAAAAGGTGCAAATAATGTAGGCGGGGAAAAAGCAGATAACCTTATTCCCAAACGAAGCGAGAGGAGCGGAAGCAATGAGAAGGTTCCATTCCCAAGCGAGAGCAGGGAACGCAAGGAGAAATACCCCGCCCCTTGGGGCGGCAAAGGAGGCGAAGCCTCCTGGGTCCGGGGCTTGCCCTGGGGTATTGATACCTTTCATTGAGACCCGTGGCCCCGTTCATATCGCCTGAACTCTCCAGGGGAAATTCCTTCAAGCCGCTTGAAAACGGAGCAGAAGTAGCTTTCACTGTCATAACCAACATTGTGAGCTATTTCTGTAATACGCATATCCGGGTGTTCGCACAGAAGCATTTTGCTTTTATTGATCCTATAGTTGTTGATATACTCAAACGGTCTGGTTTTCATGGCTTTCTTGAAGAGCAGACAGAAGTGCTGAGAAGAGATATTCAGCAGAGAAGAGAGATCATCAACTGCGATAGGCTTCTGGTAGTTCTCTTCAATGAATTCGAATACCGGTTCTAGTTTTGAGTGCTGTTTCTGCAGGGATCCATCGTTTGAGAGGCTCACAAAGCGATAGAGATGCAGAATGAAGGTATAGACGAGACCTGATCCGACAATTCCCTTGGAAGGATCCTTTGATTTCAGAACATGCAGGCTTTTTTCTATATGCAGTTCCAGCACAGGCGGATCTGTTACGGTATAAACCCCGGATTCCCGTAAACCGAGGGTATGAAGCATCCGTTCCACATTACTGCCTCCGAAGGTGAACCAGGAGACAATCCATGGCTCTTCCCCGAAGGCATGGTAGAAGTGCTCTTCATTCGGCCGAAGGAAGAGAGCCTGCCCCGGAACCACCCGTGTTTCCGTTTTCCCTATGTGCACTGTTCCCTCTCCTCGAAGAAATTGAATCCACTGGTAGTAGGGATAGCCGAAGGGTCGGTCAATCGGCTCCTGCTCATAATTATGCCCAGCTCCAATAAGAAAATAGGGGAGTTGTTTTTCAAATTCTGTGAGAACAGAGAATGCATGGGGCTTCATACTGATTAATATATTACAATGGATATGAAAATTCTGCAATTTTTTTTGCCTGTGTTCTAGCTTTTTATGAGCGTATCTTTATTATTATCAAAAAATTCATATAGCATATTTGTATAAATTCAGGAATAAATCCATCAGAAGCTTGAAAAAGAGCTGAAGAGGGCGATCATGAAATTATTTATATGGTATTATAAAAAAATATGAATATATATAAAATCCCTTGCATATTTTGCGATTGACTGATGGCAGGTCCCTTATATACTAAGAATATAGTTACATGACTTGCTGCTGCAGCGTAAAACGAGGCGAAATGACTGTCAGTGATGACGGTTGGCAGCGGCAGAATTGGGTGACTGTATTGAAACGGTTAGTGAAGTGAAAATGACACAGAAAGAAACAAATTAAAAGGAGGAAATGTGATGAAAAAGTTCACATTAGGACTGGTTATCTTGGCTCTGCTGGCAGCAGGGGCACAGGGGATTTTTGCCCAGGCTCAGGAAGAAGCTGCTGGGGCAGAAAAGGAAATGGTTATTTATAATTCCAATATGGGCGATCCCGAACCTCGGCGGATTGACGAAAATTTGGTTGAAAGGTTTCAGGAGGAGACCGGAATTGAAGTTGTGCACAGTATCGTTGCTCATGAGGACTTCAAGCAGGCAATTAGAGCCTATCTTTCTGCTTCGACTCCGCCGGACCTGCTGACTTGGTTTGCCGGAAACAGGGCGCGATTTTTTATTGACCGTGGTTTGATTATGGATATCAGTGATGTCTGGGAAAATGAAGGATGGAACGAATCCTATGCTGAGGGCTGGAAAAATATGAGCTCCGTGGATGGGAACAAATACTTTCTGCCGACGAGCTGGTACTGGTGGGCTGTATACTATCGACCATCAATATTTGAAAACTACGGATTGGAAGAACCGGAAACTTGGGACGAATTCATGAATGTCTGTGAAACCCTGAAAAGTAACGGAGTTACCCCGATTACTATCGGTACAAAATATCGTTGGACAGCAGCTGCATGGTTTGACTACCTGAATATGCGTCTGAACGGACCTGAATTTCATGTAAACCTTATGCTGGGCAAGGAAAAGTACAATGACCCCCGAGTTAAGGATGTATTCAGAAAATGGGCTGAGCTGATAGACAAGGGATACTTCATCCAATCTCCTGCAGCTTATTCCTGGTCGGAAGCAATCAGTTTCATGACCAATGGTGATGCGGCAATGTATCTCATGGGAGATTTTATCAGAGATTCATACCCCGACGCTGTGGAAGACGACCTGGACTTTTTCAGGTTCCCGATTATTGATCCTTCCATCCCAGTAGGAGAGGATGCTCCCACGGATGGGTATTTCATCCCCAAGAACTCAAAGCATCCTGAAGCAGCTAAGGAACTTCTTGCTTTCTTCGGATCAAAGGAAGTTCAGGAGTACACAGCTGAAGAGATTGGACGACTTCCGACAAACGGTGATGTGGATATGACCATCTTTGAAGGCACACCGCAGGAGAAAGGAATCAACATGATCAACAGCTCAGATTTTGTTGCCCAGTTCTATGACAGAGATACAACTCCTGAGATGGCTGATGATGGTATGAATGCCTTCATGGAATTCTGGGAAAACCATTCCGAAGCAGATATCAAAAAGATTTGTGACCGTCTGGAAAAATCAAGACAGGAAATTTTCGAATAACTTAGAAAAGAACAAAAATACAATTGGTGAGAGAGGTCGCTCTATGACTGTTTCAATGGAGCGGTCTCCTCACCATACTTTTACTTTGTCTGTATGCCGTAAAATATACTTGCAGGGTATGAAGAGAGAGGCTTCTTACTATGAATAAACGTCAGAGACAGCGCCAGCTTTATAATCCATGGGCGCCGTGGATGTTCCTGGCTGTTCCCCTGATTATCTATCTAATCTGGGTTATCGGCCCGATGCTGTATACCTTCTATCTCAGCCTGACCTCCTGGGACGGCCTTACCAGCCCTGAATTCATCGGATTCGGGAACTATACAAAATTATTTGTCGACAGAGTGTTTTTTATCTCCCTGAGAAATAATGCTGTATGGATAGTTTTCTTCATTACCGTGCCAATAGTAGCGGGCTTGGCTCTGGCCATGGCTCTGAACAGAGAGATACCGGGGGCACGAGTGTTCAAAGCCTTCTTCTATTCCCCCATGGTTTTGTCTCTGGTTGTCTGCGGGCTTATCTGGTCCTGGATGTACAATCCAGCCCAAGGCCTTATTAACGGCTTTTTTCGGGCTGTCGGCTTAGAAAGTTTTGCTGTCGGCTGGCTGAGTGATCCCAATTATGCTCTTGGATCCATCATAGCAGTAGCGATTTGGCGGCAGGTCGGCTATGTTATGGTTCTGTACCTTGCGGGGCTGCAGAGTGTGGATCCTTTTCTCGTGGAAGCTTCCCTCATTGACGGGGCATCAAAGTGGCAATCCTTCAGGCATGTTATCCTTCCGCAGCTCCGACCGATTACAGTGGTAGTCGTAGTCATCAGCATAATTGATTCACTGCGGGCATTTGACCTCGTTCAAATCATGACTAGGGGCGGTCCGTATAATCAGACCAGCGTGCTGGCAAATTTTATGTATATTGAATCTTTCAACAACTATAAAATGGGTTACGGTGCATCAATATCTGTAATCCTGTTCATTATCAGTTTGATTTTCATCATGTTCTATCTTTCACATATCATGAAAGAAGAGAGTAACTAAGGGGGTTTTGTGAGTACTGTAACAAAAAAGATGAGTATCGGCAAAATCCTGCTCTATATTGTTCTGGTTACGGGGGTGATTCTTTGGATGGTGCCGATAGCTGTGGCAGTTCTTACTTCCTTCCGTTCAAATGACCAGATTATCATGAACGGAGCTTTCTCCATGCCTGAAGAATTCAGCTTCAAAAACTATGCAGCAGCATGGACTCGCGGTGACCTGAAAACTTTTCTGCCGAATAGTTTTATTATTACCATGCCGTCGCTGGTTATGACCCTTTTCCTTTCGTCATTATCAGCTTTTGCGCTTTCAAAATATAAATTCCGCGGTCAGAAGCTTCTCTTGTCCATTTTTGTCGGCGGCATGATGCTTCCTTTTCAGATCCTCCTGCTTCCTGTTTTCCGTATTTCTGAAGCTTTGGGAATCTATGATACCTATTGGGCTTTGATTGCTATTCATACGGCTTTCCAGATGGGATTCTGCACCTTTGTTCTGCGGAATTATATGGTCACCATTCCTGATTCCGTATCTGAGGCAGCTCGTATTGACGGATGTAAGGATTTTACCATCTATTCCAAGATCATCATGCCTCTTGTACTTCCTGCTATGGCGGCTATCGCTACACTTGAATTTACCTGGATTTTTAATGACTATATTTGGGCTCTGATTTTATTGAGGAGTGAGGATCATATGCCGATTACGGCAGGTCTTGCACGGCTGCAGGGACAGTATGTGATGGATTGGACGGTTATAACATCCGGAGCATTGATTGCGGCGGTGCCGACGATTATTGTCTTTATGTTTCTGCAGAAGTATTTCATTAGGGGATTGACTATGGGATCCAATAAATGATTTTTCCGCTGAGGAAAAGTATAGCTTGAACAGAGAAAAATGACTGAAAACAGATAAAACATGAAACTGAAAAAGATGAGCTTAAGCGTGATGAACTTAAGCGGAATGCACTAATACAGGATGAACTAAAAAGGAGGAACACCTTGGATTCCTATACTGAGCATAAAAGAGCTGAAAAACTGGAAAAGCTGCCTTTTCTCTGCTATGGGGGGGACTATAACCCTGAGCAGTGGACAGAAGATGTCTGGCTGGAGGATATGGAGCTCATGAAGGAAGCTGGGGTGAATTTTATCTCTCTGGGAATATTCAGCTGGGCGATGATCCAGTCAGATGAAAATGTCTATGATTTCTCCTGGATGGATAAGATTATGGATCTTCTTCATAAAAACGGGATTTCTGTTGATTTGGCTACGGCAACCGCCTCTGTCCCTCCTTGGGTGTATCAGCGCTATGAAGATGTATATCCAGTAGATGCCGAAGGCAGCAGAATCTGGTACGGGTCAAGGCAGAGCTACTGTCCGAACAGTCCGAATTATCGACGTCTAGCTGGAAATCTTGCAGCGGCTATAGCTGAAAGATATAAAGATCATCCTGCGCTGGCTATGTGGCATGTAAATAATGAATACAGCTGCCATGTGCATGCCTGCTACTGTGATACGTGTGCAAAAGCGTTCAGAAAATGGCTGCAGCGTCGATATACTTCCCTGCAGGAACTGAACAGTCATTGGGGAACGACTTTCTGGAGCCAGCGCTACCATGACTGGGAAGAGATTATTCCGCCGAGAAAAACACCGACGCTTCGGAATCCATCTCATGTGCTTGATTATCAGAGATTCATGTCCGACAGCATTCTGGACTGTTATCTGCATGAAAGAGACATTCTGAAGCGTTTAACACCGCAAATCCCTATAACAACAAACTTTATGGGACATTGGAAACCCTTGGATCTGCATAAATGGGCAAAATCCATTGATATAGTATCCTGGGATGCCTACCCTGATCCAAGTACCGATAATTCAAGACTGCCGAATGCTTTGGATCATGATCTTATGAGAAGCCTGAAGGGCGGCAGCCCCTTCCTTCTGATGGAGCAGGCTCCAAGTCAGGTGAATTGGCGACATGTGAACAGTCCCAAACGCCCCGGACAGAATCGGCTGTACAGTTACCAAGCCATAAGCCGCGGTGCTGACGGAATTATGTATTTCCAATGGCGACAGTCCCTCAGGGGAGCTGAAAAGTTTCACTCTGCCTGCATAAACCACGGAGCCGATGCGAAATCACCAGCCCTGACCCGTTCACGATCTCGAGTGTATGAAGAAGTTGCTCGAATAGGTACTGAAATGAAGCAGCTGAAGAGCATTTCCGGTGCCCGTACGCCTGCACAAGTTGGCATCGTCTATGATTATGAAGCCTGGTGGGCGGCTGAATATGAGCCCCGGCCGAATGGAAATATCGGATACCGGGACATGATCAGCGATTATTACCGATACTTTTTTTCCCATAATATTCCGGTACAATTTGTGTCTCAGGAGGCTTCCCTTGAAGGATTTGATTTTGTTATAGCACCCTATCTTTATATGCTTAAAGAATCATTTACTCCTAAAATTGAGCACTTTGTCCGTGAAGGGGGGATTTTTCTCTGTACTTTCTTCAGCGCTTACGCTGATGAGTCAGATGGTATTTTTCCTGAAGGCTATCCAGGACCGCTGAGAAGCATCCTCGGCTTGGAAGTTGAAGAAATTGTACCCCTGCAGAAAGATGAATTTGTTGATCTTGTTTTTCATGAACTTTCTGTATCGGACAAGAGAAATTGCTCAGACCAAGAGAAACCCGGGAAGTTGAAAATAGAAGGCAGAGGGCAAGACTGGTGCGAACATGTACATCCGCTTTATGATGATGTTCAAGTAATCGGTGAATTTGCTTCTGACTTTGTTTCCGGCAGACCTGCGGTAACCAAATTTAATATCGGAAAAGGATCTTCCTATTACGTTGCGACAAGACCAGAAAAAGCGATATTAGATGCTATGCTCACGGGGGTCTGCAGCAGTTCCGGTATATTCCCGCTTTTAGAGACGCCGGAGGGGGTTGAGGTTACGATTCGCAGCCGGGATTCAAAGAGCTGGCTCTTTATCATCAACACAACAAACCAGGAGCAGCATATCAGAAATACGCATTATGCTGGCAAGGATCTTCTTTCTGGAGAAAACCTTACTCTGCATGACGATTTGCTTCTCTTCCCTGAAGATGTGAAGGTTATAGAGCTTAACTGAGCTATCTCATTAATACTCCCAGTACTGCATTTTACTGTTTACGTATGTATGCTTGTACAAAACGTACGATGCATTTTTTTGTTTTCTCATGAATTTCATATTCTAAGCCTTAACGGAAATGCTAATACATGGCAGAATGAAGGTAGAGGTGATATTCATGAATATCAGAAAAGCACGTTTTGCAGGAAGCTGGTACTCCGGTGATCCCATGGCGCTTCGGGCGGAGATTGATGAATTTCTGGAAACCTCAGCTGAAACCTATCGAAGCCTGCACAGGAAAAATGAAGAGAAACAAAAAAATGCCGCAGCGGCTGTTCTTCCTCACGCGGGTCTCTATTTTTCAGGACGCGGAATCGCTCATTTTTTTAACAACCTGGATTCAGAAACAGAGCGGATTATAATAATTGCTCCTTCCCATTATGCTGCATTGTCCCCTGATCTGTTTTCTTTTGGCAATTTTGACAGTTTTGATACTCCTCTGGGAGAAATCCCCGGATCACCGGCCGAAAGTCTTGCCTCTCTCGAATATACTGCTCCCCAGCAGAGGGCTGTGGAGATGGAGCATGCTGTGGAGATGTTCCTTCCTTTTATTGCCCACTTTAATGTTCTGAATAAGAAGAATTTGAATAAGAGAAAAACAACAGTTTTGCCTCTTCTTATCTCACAGGTGACGGGAAGAGAAATTCTTGAAAAACTCAGTTCAGCTTTACTTGAGTGGATTGGGATTGATTCCCTGAACAACAAAAAAACTGCTGTCATAGCAAGCTCTGATTTCACCCATTATGGTGAACGTTTTCAGTATACGCCGTTTGGAATGGCTTCCGTGAAAGAAGTTGAAAAACATGTGGATACATATGATCGCGGGATAGCCGAAAGAATTATTGAACATAAATATGATGAAATATTTACAGAGCTTTCGTTGAACCGACCGACAATTTGCGGTATAGCTCCAGCGCTAATTACTGCAAAAATGATGGAATCAATTGGAGCGGCAGGGGAGATTGCTGACTGTTATACATCAAATAGGTACATAGAACCGGATACAAACTTTGTCTCCTACTGTTCAATTCTCTGGAGGTAGTCATATGTTCAAGGAAGAGTATAAAAAGCTTCTTATTGAAGTGGCTAGGGAAGCGATTTTTGAAGAGTTAAGCACAATAGATGCCCGCCGGGCTACTATGTCCGGACAGACGAGAAAGAACTTCAGGAAAGCAGCCGAAGTATCTTTTTTTCAGGAAGAACAGGGAGTTTTTGTTACTCTGAAAACTATTGATTCAACCGGGGACTCACATCTCCGCGGGTGTATCGGCAGTATAGTTGGAAGGGAGCCTATTTACAAAGGGGTACGGCACTATGCAAAGGAGGCGGCTTTTCATGATCCCCGCTTTTACCCTCTGCAGGCAGATGAGTTTAATGAAGTTGAGATTGAAGTCTCAGTGCTGACTCCCTTGAAACCGGTAAATTCATATCATGATATTATGATCGGGCAAGATGGTATCCTTTTGAAAAACGGCTACAGGTCAGCAGTATTTCTTCCTCAAGTGGCTGTAGAACAGAATTGGAGTCTGGAAGAGACATTGAACCATCTCTCTATGAAGGCCGGTTTGCCAATATCTGCCTGGAGTGATGAGGAGACTGTTTTTCAGGTTTTTCAAGCGGAAGTTTTCGGGGAGAGTACTCATGAGAACACGATGTGATTTCTGTTACCGATACTGCAGTATAGAGGAAGGAGAACGGGGAGTCTGCGGTGTACGGGAAAACCGTGAGGGAACTATTGTAACGGTAAATTACGGGAATGTCTTATCTTCCGCTGTAGACCCAATTGAAAAAAAACCTTTCTATCATGTGAGACCAGGAGCAAAAACTCTTTCATTCGCCCTTTTCGGCTGCAATCTGCAGTGTAAATTCTGTCAGAATCATGATATATCCCAAAAAGACAGCCCGCTTTTTCCCGCACCCTGGAAGGAGATGAAAAATAATCGAACTCCACCCCGGGATCTAGTAAAGAACATGAAAGAGTGCGGTGTTTCTATTATGGCCTATACATATTCAGATCCTATTGTATGGCAGGATTATATGCTGGATACAGCAAAGCTTGTGCATGAAGCCGGGGGGTTGAACTGCATGGTGACGAACGGCAGTTTCTCTGCTGAAGCTCGTGAACGTATAGTACCTGAGATTGATGCTTTCAATATTGATCTTAAGGGTGATGATGATTTTTATAAAAAATACTGTAATGGCCGTCTTGCTCCGGTTTTAGACACCTTGGATTATATAATCAGTAGAAATAGAATTGTTGAGGTTACAAGCCTTGTCATTGAAGAGCTTCATGATATTGAAGACATTGTCTGGATTGGAAAAAAACTTGAAGCCCTGGGAGTTCAGGTCTGGCATTTATCTCGTTTTTTTCCCCATTATAAAATGGAGCATCTTGATCCTACTTCCGAAAGCTTTCTTAATAAAGTTCTTGACAGGGTACGAGAGCTGTCTATTCCATATATATATGCAGGAAACAGTACAAACGATCGTTTCAGTAAAACAAAATGCCCAAGCTGCGGCATGGAGCTTATTGGACATCGCGGGTATTTTGTAAAGGCCGAAAGGGAAGTGCATGATCATATTCTCATGGGGGAATGCCTGAACTGCGGAGCTTCAATTTATGGCATTTTTTAATTAAGCATGCGGTTTCCAATTATTTTGTGATGTTTTTCGGGTGATTCATGCCCCCTGTGAATGCAAAGAGTTTATATAAGGCGTTTTATTACAAAAGACCCTTCAGGTATCATTTTTCTCTCAGCCCCTCCTTTGCTTATTTTAGTAAGCTAAGTAAAAATTAAAAATAAATATAATGATTTTTAGTCATGGTTTTCATATAATAAGCTCTTTTACCCTGTTTGGCACATATAATAGGTGTTTCTCAATGCAATACCATTAGCATGCTTATCATTTGTAATCAAAAAGAAAATATCGATAATTCAGCTTTCTTTTCTTGAATATATAGTCAAACTATGATAGATAGTATATAGGATCGATGTGGTGCTGGTTCGTGCAGAGAAGAAAGAATCCATTCGTAAGAATCCATTCTAATAATTTCATGTGATCCAGTAAGTAAGATCTCCAGTGTGTAGTTATTCTTGATAAGAGAATGGTATTTGTACATTGATGTTGATTAATAGGAGAGAATCATTGGATGTCGCAAATGAAGTTTTAGTTACATTACGTCAAATTGCCAGGGCTCTTGATCTTTACTCGCAAAGCTTGGTTAAGAGAATTGGACTTACGGGCCCGCAGCTGATAATTATTAAAGAACTTGCTTTAAACGAAAGTCTTACCCCCGGTATGCTTGCCAAATATATGTCAATCAGTCAAGCCACAATAACTAGTATGATAGATCGCCTGGAAGCAAAGGGTTTTGTAAAACGTCAGAGGGATAAATTTGACAGACGAAAAGTGAAGATTATTCTTCTCGATCCCGGCAAAGAGATTTTAAAATCAAATCCTTCTCTCCTTATGGAAGAATTTATAAATAAATTTGAAGAGCTTCAGCCTTGGGAACAGACATTAATCCTTTCTTCCCTTCAGAGGGTTTCTGATTTGATGCAGGCTGAACAGTTTCCAGCAAATCCCATACTTTCTGATAGCGAATTCAACAAGGTTACAAAATCTATTAACAAGAAAAAGAAAGCAAAGAAAGAAGAAGAGAAGAACAAGAATAAAAATGCTTAAAGGTAGATTAGAGATAGACTAAAGCTGGATTAAAGATAGATGCCTGGAGCTAATGCTTATCCTTGTTCCCTTTATAGCTCTGATGATATGTTTTTTACCCTTTTGCAATAAAACAGTTACTTATCAGCAAACATATAAGACATACAATCTTCAGTATAAACTGTATATGAATTACCGTTTTGCTCAAGGCGATATTTTGATGTTTTCGCCGTGCAGTTTCTGCATGACATTCCGAGACTATCACCTTTAAAGCAGCTCCTGCTGATAAAAAGCGGTGGATTGAATGCTTTATCGGTAA
Organism: Spirochaetales bacterium; assembly: GCA_021736605.1. Classification (GTDB taxonomy): domain Bacteria; phylum Spirochaetota; class Spirochaetia; order PWKH01; family PWKH01; genus JAIPFS01. The sequence goes on from JAIPFQ010000056.1 coordinate 11,133, forward strand.
AAACCATTTCCGCAGCCCATGATCGGAGAGATTCAGGTAAAGGCGGATGAGGATCCTCTATCCAGTAGTAAGCAAATGCTGTTTCTGCGTGATGAGAGAGTTCCAAAATAGTGAAATGATTGGCAGTATAACAATAAATATCAACAAACGTTCGTGTATAAAACAGTTTGTGTGCTTCTTTGACAATAGGAATATGGCCAATATTATTTATCCCAAGGTAAATATGTTCTCCCCCTATGTGATGAGTAACGATAAGCCTCTTGATAAGCGAGAAAAGAGCCTCTTTGTATTCTTCCGGATGGAAAAGAACCGGTGCTAAAGGAATATAGTAGTAATCCTTGAATGTCGGAATACTGTCTGCTGAGGCGGCTTCAGGCTTTGTCAGAAAAGGCAGCTTGGCAGTTGTTCCGGAAGTGAACTCTGAACTATTTTCACTAGCTTTCTCATCAGCAATCCTGAGAGCAAACTGCATGCTGCTTCTTAATGGAATCTCAAAGGATGGTATCTGAAGCTCTTCACTTTTTTCTGAAGATATTTTTTCAGAAACAGTGCTGGGAGGTAAGTTCCAATATGCCTTGGCAGTTTTTTGCTCCTCAAAATAGGAATCTAGATAGTGATACCACTTCCTGCGGATTGTTTTCAGCTGTGAAGGGGGTATAAATATTTCTTTAGTGTCACCCTTCGGGTCAGTTGATGTTTGTAATATGACTAAACAGTCACTCATTTTAAAAAGACTTTCACCGGATGACCGAAAAGTTTTTTCGAGCGAGCCTTTCAATTTTCCCTTGACTTTAGCATTTTGTATATCAGCTGTATACGTCTGTTCTAAATGCTTTGGCTTCTCAGTCCAAGAAAAATTTGAAACTATTCTCATGCCTTCCTTGGTAAAATAAAATTTAGTCTTCAATGGATGTTTATATAGAGGAAAAGCTGTTGGCTTTATTTGCGGCAAATGGTAAGCATGATCCGAAATTTTAAACAAGCGTGCATCCTTTGGTATTGGCTCAGGACTTATAATGGATACAGTGTCCCCTGGATCAGCAGAAGTGACTGAAAGGTCATTTTTGTTTCGAATTTGAGTTACTGCAAAGGGGCGGGCTTCCAAGATTTCCGGCTTAACTGGCTGAACTGTGGAATCCTGAGCCTTTTTTTCGGGTTGGGATTTGAATTGTGTATCCTTGGGGAATTTTTCTTTAAAATAGTGAATGCCGTCACGCAAGGAGAGTTTGACAGCCAGATGGATTGTTATTATTCTCCCTTTGATTGAGTTGATTTTTCCCAGCGGGACGCCTCTATGTGAAGGATATTCTGATGTGACTAAACGGTCGCTTGCAGTGTGTTTTTTTTGTTCAGTATGCAGTGTCTGTTTTTGAAATAGCCAGCCTGTAGTGGTGCTGCGGGAGTAGAGCATCCGCAGTTTCTTTTTGTCATTTTCAATGTCAGAATCAAGCTTTTCATAACTGGCAGCAGCCTTTTTCTGATCTGCTGTAGACAATTCTAGTGTAGATAACTCTAGCTTATCAATGATGTTTCGGTAATACCTGGAAACAGTGCTGCTGTATTCAGGACTTTTCATTCTTCCTTCAATTTTAATGCTGTCTATGCCGATACGGCGAAGCTCTGCAATTTCACGACTGAGCTCCAGATCTTTCATGGAAAAAAAATATCCTGGTGTTTTTAAACGTATACCGCCTTTCGATATATAATTCTGCTGGGAATCTTCTGAAATA
>JAIPFQ010000057.1:0-12730 GCA_021736605.1 Spirochaetales bacterium
CCTATTGGAGGCTATTGAAGCCTTTCTAGCGGCAAAAGCTAAGCTATAATTACGTGAATATTTCTTTTTTACAATAAAACCGTCAAATAAATAGTGCTTTCTGTAAAGATATAGTGGGCTACTTGTAAATAAATAGAATGTTTCCTGTAAATAATAGTGGGTTCTCTGTAAAAATATAGTGATTAATTTATCTTGACGGGTCATAGAGTTCGCTTTACACTTGTGTGTAAAGTATTATCGGACAGCCTTACTTGGTATGTCGCATGAGAATCATAGGTTTCTCGTCATCACCTCTTTACAATCATAGTAAATTTGGCGTGAAAGCAATTTTTGTATCCATGAATATGGGGAAGGAGAAACGTGTTTTGAAATTTAGGTCAATGAATGGATTTGTTGGAATTTTGGTTCTGCTAGCTGTTCTGCTAGCTGTTCTGTCCGGGTGTCAGATGTTGGGGATGGCAAACCCCTTCAGCAGCGGACAGGATGATTTTAAACGTGCCAAGGGAGCGTGGGAAGACGGGAATCCCGCTGAAGCACTTGAATACGTCACTAAAGCGATTAATGATGATGAAAAACACTGGGGAGCGTATAAGTTCCTGTTCGAAATCTATGGGGATGCAATGGAGCAGGTGGACGCAAAATTGGCTTCACTCGATGCACAAAACCCGACCATCGATTCCACTGTAGAGAAAGTGGAAACCCTCCAATCTATGAAATATTTCAACTATTATGTCGAGGGATTCCCAGGGGAAGAAACGAATCCAAAGATAGTATCATACAAGAAGGATTCACTGACGATTCCCCTCACCGACTACGAGGTGCTGCTTTCGGAGGCAAGGGCTCAAGGATATGAGTTGGCCTTCACTGAAGCTGCCAATCAAATAGATGGAGGAGACTATGAAGCGGCATTGGCCTCTCTTGATATCATCCCCCGTCACTTTGTCCCGAATTATACCGAAGATAGACGTGCAGCGGGAGCCGAAATTGCAGAATTCCTTGCTGAGAACGCTGCTCCCATGGTGGAAAATCTCACAATCACAAACCTTGAGGATGCTGCAGCGCTCATCACTGCGGCGAGGGAGTTCGCTGAGACGGACAGAAATGCAGCACTTCTTGAAGAGCTGAACACCAAGGCTGTAAACGTTGTGTTCGATGAAGCTGCCAAGCTGCTGGATCAGGATGGGTCTGTAGAGGGAATGGAACGTGCTTTACGCATGGCTGAGCGTGCAAGGGAGTATGTTGAAGATTCAGCAGAGGTGAATCGGAGAATCTATCCGTATGCACAAAAACTTGCAGATTTGTACAAAAGTGAGCTCGATGCTTCGATACACGCATCTGACGGCACACGTGATAACAAATGGGACATTGAGAATCAGTATGTCCAGTATGTGGAGTTCGTCATCTATGAGTGGCCGGATGTGACCGGACATGAGCAAGTCATCGAAAACTTTGCTGATTATATCGAATCGACAAGAACCGTAGTGCATGTTGTTCTGAATCCGGGATACACCGCCACGCGAGATCGAATCTCGGCCAATGTGGAACAAGCTCTCTCTGATCATGAAGGTTCAGTCATGTGGATTTACTCTGAAAAAAATCAGGAAATTGCGGACCAGAGAGCACGCTATTTTCGGGGAGAGGGTCGCCGTTGGTACTTGGATAACCAAGAACTTGCAGACAGACTTATCTACCCTGACAGCAGTACGGCTTTCCTGAATGAAGTGAATAAGCTGACAACCGAAAGTAGTTTGGTAGATGCTCGTGCCTTCAACATCGACTATCTTGTGCGTATCGATGCAAAAGTCTCAACGACTACTCCTGAGTCATCACAGAGAGATGAGCTGCAGCAGGTGTCGGCCTACCAGAAACAAGATGGCAGTGTTCATTTCTCCAAATCCCTGCTGGAAAAATGGCGTACTCAGGATAAGATTATTCAAAAGATGATTGAAGCCACAGATTATGATCAAGGTGCCATTGATGCGGCTGCTGCAGAGTACAAAAGACAAATGGAAGAGGCTGGCATATCCAAAATCTGGTATGACGTTGATGTCACTAATACCTACCAGAACTTCACTGCAACGGTTTCTGTCAACTATGACGTTGATGTAGTGCGCACCTCCGATGGAAAAAACATCTATTCGACCAGCTTAACCCATCAAGATAATGTTTCCAGCGATCGTGTCCTGGTCGGTGTAAGCTCCGCCAATTCAGCGATGGAGAAGGCTTTGCAGGCAGATGTTCGAGAACCTGCATCCGACTTCAAACCTAATACCAAATCGGTTGTTACTGAAGGTCTCTCCGAATTCGATGATACGCAAGTGGTACAAGCCATTGTAAGAGACTAGAAAAAATGCATCAACCTGAACAAGGAGAAGTTTGAACTGATCGAACAGATCGGATTCTCATATGGTGTTCTCGTGGCGATTTAGCGGTTGCCATGAGACGCTAAATGAGACGCTAAATAAGATGCTAAGCTCCGTACGAGCTGCAAAACGAATGGAACCATGTCGACGGAGAGGAGATCTTTTTCATTTCAAATCTAGGTCTGAATCTGTGAGCATGCAATGTAAAGTTCAACACAATGCATGTTCATCAGCCCTTAGCTCTCTAAGCTCTCGTTTAGAGAGAATACCCGCAGGCAGCAGTGTCCCCGACTCAAGTAAATCAGGCGTATCTGGATATTGCTGCACTGCTCGGGCGGGCTGCCGAAACGCAGCAGAAAAAAACCATGTACATGAGTTTCATAATGAAGTTATCGGAAACATACCTTCAAATTCTGAAGCAGAGATAGTTCTGCCGCATGAAACAATAAACATGTACATGGTTAGGGCAATGGTTCTGAATTGCAGTAACAAAACCTTTTACACTATTTTAGACTCTATTGATAACTGTATATCTATCTGAATATCTATCTGATCCAAAAATCCCTCATTATTGCTTATTCTATTTTACTTTCAGCAGTTTTTCTTGTTTTCCTTACTCTTATTCACAATTCTTACTCTTCCTTACATACCAAATAAGAATAAAATTAAGAATAAAATACCGACTTAAGACTTAAATACCGAGCCCTGCTTTTCTGCGTGTATAAATATCATACAGTACAGCAAACAGCAGAACCAGTGCTTTTACCACATACTGCCAGTCTGCACCAATATTCATCAGAGACATACCATTATTGATAACTCCCATAACCAGTCCGCCGGTTATGGCGCCAATAATCGTACCAATACCCCCGGAAGCTGAAGCCCCGCCGATAAAACAGGCCGCAATGGCATCAAGTTCAAAAAGGTTTCCCGCCTGCGGAAGTGCTGAATTCATATAACCGGTAAAAACCAATCCCGCAAGACCGCTTAAACCGCCCATAATCACGTGCACAATAAATATCACCCGTTCTGAATCAATTCCCGAAAGTTTAGCTGACTTTGCATTTCCACCGACAGCATAAATATATCTGCCGATGACTGTTTTGTTGGTGATGAATACAAATATAGCAACCACAACGCCTAAAACAACTACAACCGTAGGAATACCGCGATAATCTGCAAACTTCCAGGACAGCAGTGCAATAAGCAGAGTCACCATACTGATTTTAAGGATAAAGAACGGTATAGGCAGTAAATCAAAGGCGTTTTTTCGCTTGTTCCGTCGTATCCTCAGAGAAAAAAGAATATAGAGAACAATAATTATCGCCCCTACAAGCAGGGCAAGTACATGAATTCCCCCAATTTCGAGGGATTCCATTGTTATTGAACCAGAAGTGATCTGCTTGAATTTGTCATCGGCAAGGGAGATTGGACTGACATTGGTGATGATATACGTCAGTCCGCGGAACAGCAGCATCCCCGCCAGAGTAACAATAAATGCAGGGATATGGGCATAAGCAACCCAAAATCCCTGGTATACCCCAATCAGCAGCCCGGCTATCACCGTAAGGATCAAGGTAAGAACCAAGCCCATACCGGTGTTATACAGCATAGCGCTGATTGCCCCAGTGAACGCACAGAGGGAACCGACTGATAGGTCAATATTCCCAATAATGATAATCAGCACCATTCCCACTGCTAGAATGAGAATATAACTGTTCTGAATAAAAATGTTCGTAATATTCCGGGATGAAAAATTCACTCCCCCGGTTAGAATTGAGAAGACAATAAAAATAAGCGCCAGCATTATGAACATCGAATATTTTCTTGTGTTCGCCTTGGCTACTTGAAAAATAGATTCATTCTGATTTTCTTTCTTTGTGTCAATCATCCATGATACTCCTGCTGTTCATCCGAATAATACATTCACCACCTCAATGTGTGCAGTTCTGTACAAAACTGTACCGGTGATTCAGATTAATGCCATATGCATAATTTTTTCCTGAGTTGCTTCCTTCTGTTCCAGTACACCTTTTACTCTACCCTCATTCATTACATAAATCCTGTCTGCCATACCGATTGCCTCAGGCAGTTCAGAAGAGACCATGATAATGCTCTTTCCTTGACTGGCTAGCTCATTCAGTATTGTATAAATTTCATACTTGGCTCCGACATCTATCCCTCTAGTTGGCTCATCAACAACAAATATTTCCGGGCTCGCCAGAAGGCACCTGCTGAGAACCACTTTCTGCTGATTCCCGCCGCTTAAGTTCTGCACAAGCTGGTTTATTGAAGGTGTTTTTATATTGAGGGATTTCCGATACTCTTCTGCCGCTCGAATTTCTTTGTAGGAGTCGAGCACCCCTAAATGGGATAGCTGGTTGAGACTTGAATTTGTGATATTCGTTTTTACATCCTGGATGAGGATGAGTCCGAGTTCCTTCCTATCCTCCGAGACATACCCAAGTCCTTTACGTATAGCATCCCGTGGGGAGCTGAAGCTTATTTTTTCCCCTTTCACATAGATCTCCCCTTCAGACAAGGATCCATAGGATTTTCCGAAAATACTCATCATGAGTTCTGTGCGACCGGCACCCATGGGTCCGCAGAAAGCCAGGATCTCCCCTTTCTTGAGGAAAAAGGATGCATTGTCAACTACTTTCAAGCTGTGGTACTCCGGGTGATAGACATTCCAGTTTTTTACCTCAAAAACTTTTTCTCCAATCTTGGGAGTTTTCTCAGGATACATGTGTTTCATGTCCCGCCCGACCATCCCCTTAATGATCATAGCCTTCGTCACTTTTTCCTCACGGGTATCATATGAAATGATGGACTCCCCATCCCTGAGAACCGTTATGGAATCCCCAATTTTCAGTACTTCATCCAATTTGTGGGAGATCATAATGCAGGTAAGCCCCTCTTTTTTGAGTTCGAGGATGAGATCCAGAAGCTTTTCACTCTCATCATCATTCAGGGATGATGTCGGCTCATCGAGAATAAGGAGCTCGGCCTTTTTTGACAAAGCCCGGGCAATTTCAACAAGCTGCTGCTTACCGACTCCCATTTTACTCACAATGGTTTTAGGGTTTTCCAGCAGACCGACGCGCTTGAGATACGGCAGAGATTCTTTTCGAAGTTCATCCCAGTTGAATACTCCAAAACGAGGTTTCTTATGCCCTAAAAAGAGATTTTCATAGATTGAAAGATAGGGACTGAGGGCAAGTTCCTGGTGTATCACCGTAAGACCGTCTTTTTCACTGTCCCGAATGCTTTTATAGTGGGTCTCCTTCCCATGCACCAGAACTTTGCCTTCATAATCTCCCTTTGGGTAGACCCCGCTGATAACTCCTACAAGGGTTGATTTACCAGCACCGTTTTCCCCGCAGAGACAATGAATTTCCCCTTTTCTCACTTTAAAATCCACATTATGAAGTGCCCGTACACCGGGAAAGTCCTTTGTGATTTTCTGTACTTCAAGAATATATTCACTCACTGTTTCATCCTATTATCTTGATACGCCTGCAACAAGGTTTTTCTTTCTATTACACTGAAATAGGATGGGAAAGATGTTATTAAGATCTCTCCCATCCACAAGTTACGTCTTACTTACAAATCAGCCGAATCAGCTTAATCAGCTGAATCAGCTGAATCAGTAATTTTTTTTACTTCAGATCGTCCTCTGAGTAATATCCGCTGTCCAGCATAATTTCTTTGTAGTTGTCTTTAGTGACATTAACCGGTTCAAGAAGATATGATTTAACAACTTTCTTGCCCGTATCATAGGTCTCATCATCAAGTCTGGCACCGGAAATCTGAGGATCTTCACCCTTTAATAATGCATCAGCCAGCTTAATTGCTGCTGCAGCTAAATTACGGGTATCCTTGAAAACCGTCATGTGCTGTTTTCCATCCCGGATAAACTGAATTGAAGCAACCTCACCATCCTGACCTGTAACTACAGGCAGCTTAGCAACGGTGTTATACTTTGCATCCGTAGAAAGTGCTTCGATGATTGCACGTGCTAAAGTGTCATTAGGAGCCAGAACTGCATCCAAAACAACATTCTTTGCATCATTGTTCAAGAGATTTTCCATCCGTGCTTTTGCAAGATCTGCTCTCCAGTTTTCCGTGGCAATTTTAGTAAAATCAGCGCTGGAAGATTCAAGAGGTGCCGGGCCTACGATTTTCAGTACGCCTTTTTGCGCGTATGGTCTCAGAACTGACATAGCGCCGTCAAAAAAGAAGTTAGCATTGTTGTCAGTGGGAGATCCTGCAAAAAGGGTTATAACCTTGGGATCTGAGGAAGATGCTTCGGGGAGGTTCAGAGCTTCTTCGATTGCCTTTCCCTGAAACTGTCCAACCTTGAAGTTGTCAAAAGTGATGTAGTAGTCATAATCATCTGAGCCGGTAATCAGGCGGTCATACGCAATTACGATTACACCCTCTTCAGCGGCATCACTTACTACGGAGACAACACCTTCATTGATGGATCCGACTATCAGAAGATCAGCACCCTTGGTAATGAAATCTTCAATCTGACGGTTCTGCTTACTCTGATCAGCGTCACCATAGGTAACTTCGGCATTATATCCCATGTCTTGAGCATCCTGAAGCAGGGCTGCTCCATCTCTCTGCCATCTTTCCACATGAGTTTCGGGCATAGCCAATCCGATATCCAGCTGTTCGCTCTGTGCCTGAGCAAAAAGCGATCCCATGACTACAGCCATGACAAGGCAGGTCACTACTAATTTTTTCATAATTTCTCCTTTTGATAATGTGATTTATTGTATTCACATTATAGGATCCGTATTCACATCACCGAAAGAAGAGGATTTTATGAGTTGTCGCACAATCTTTACCACATGAGAAAACTCTGAGCAGATATAAGTATTATTTTGATGTCAATATTGTCTTACTCCATAGCATCCACCCCTCAAGCTCTCGAAACAAGCCCTCAAGCTCTCAAAATACCCTATTGCTTACTCATCCTTGATATTTCCATCTGTACTCTGGTCTTCCTCTCCTTTCTCTTCTTCCTCTTCTCCTTCTCCTTCTGCAAGATCATAGTTGTTATGTTCTGTTTCAGAAGTATCCAGCACATTTCTGTAAACATCTGAGGAGGAGTGGAACCCATCCTTTATGACCGTATTATCCATATTATGTTTGAAGACAGCAATCGGCGCCTCTACAAAATACGGAACCGGCTCGCCGCTGCCATTTTCAACATACCTGTCCGGAACCGGCTCCTCTCCCCGGGCTAAAGACACAGCGAGGGAAGCCGCGCGCACTGCAAGAGTCCCGATGGGTTTGTAAACCGTCATAAGCTGGATACCCTCAACAACTCTCTGGCAGGAGAGAAGATCCGCATCCTGACCAACCACAGCCACATCTCCCGCCATACGCCGCTCGGCCAGGAGCCGAATAGCCGCATTCGCAAGCTGATCATTCCCCGCCGAAATGGCATCAATATCCGTAGTGCGCTCCAGCACCGCCCGAACTTTTTCAGTCGCTTCGTCTGAACTCCACTCTTCCAGCCAGAGCTCCTCCACCACTTTGACATCACCCCGCTCAATAGCCGGATCCAGCACCTCGTGCAGCCCGTCATTAACTTCATAACTGTTATTATCTCGGATTGAACCATTCACAATCAGATAATTCCCCTTCGGCACTTTTCCCAGCAGCGCCTTTCCGAAAAGCCTGCCCACCTCCTGATTATCGAAGGAGATGTAAGCGGGAATCGGCACCCCCTGTACCAGACGATCATAGGCAATTACCGGAATTTTTTTATCGTTAACCCGCTTCACAACCCCGGAGAGCAAGTCCGTATCATGGGCCAAGACTACCAGTACATCAATATCCCTATTCAGCAGGTACTCAATCTGGTCAATCTGCGCCTGGGTTCCGCCTGCCGAAAGCTGCATAATCACCTCTGCGCCCAACTTCTTCGCCGCCTCAGTAAATATTTTAATATCCTTATTCCAGCGCTCAATAATGAAGGTATCTGTGGCTATAGAGAAACCTATGGTGATGCTTCCGCCATCGGTTTCCGCTTCTCCGCTTCCTGCCGCTCTGCTTGGTCTCCCTGCTCCTGAAGCTGCGTCGTTTTCATTGCTGCAGGCAGTAATTAATAAACCCAGCAGCAGCATGAAAACCGTCAATTTCAAGCATCTGCAGATCTTCTTTTTCATATTCATATACCCTTACCTCTACCGGAATTTTCAGCATACGCTGAGGGAGTTTTCCCGGTATATCTCTTAAAAATCCTGCTGAAATAGTTGGGGTCCTGATACCCCACCGCAAAGGAGATCTCCTTTATTGATTTACTCTGCTGCTTCAGCAGCTCCTCAGCTTTATGTATACGCACGGAGGTGACATAATCGACAAAACTCATCTTGACATGTTCAGAGAACAGACGGCTCAGGTATGCAGGAGACACATCGCAGGTATCAGCAACTTCCGTAAGCTGCAGGGAGTCGGCAAACTGAGCATCAATGCAGGCCATAGCCTTCCGCAGCGGAGCAGGCCGATGCTCCTGCCGATAAATCGCCGATTTATCCACAATAACCCGCAGACTCCGAACAGCCCATTTTTTACAGTCATCTGCGGTCCTCAAGGCCTCCAGCTCCCGTACATAGTCGATCAGCTGGCCGCTGTCCCCTAATGAATGCGTTAAATCATCTTCCAGAAGGGTAAAGAGGGCTATCAGTTTCCCCTTGAACAGCTCAAGGGAGCTGTCACGAATAAACAGGTCCATGTAGCGAGTAAACAATTCGAGAACTTCCTGAAAGCTTTTCAGACTCCCCACGGCCTTGCGGATCTCCGCTGCCATCCGCTCCTCTTGGAAGCTGCGGGCAGAATTCCCCTCCTGCTCAGCAAAGGGTTTCAGGGCCTCATTGAAGGAGAGATAAAATTCATTGAAGGGTCGGAAACTTCCGGCTCCGCAGATAAAACTGCAGTTTTCAGGAATTACTTCCCGAATGGTATGCTCCACCGTCTTCAGCAGCCTGGCCGAATTCCGGTCCTGCATAATCATCAGCATCAATTTCCCAAGATACTCCATGGAAAAAAGCTGATATTTATAGGAGAGCCGTGAAATTATATCGCTGTACATGGAACTCTTCACGGAATCGACATCACTGTCCAGGTAATCGGCATCAATTTCCTCAGAACAATCCCGGCTTATGGAAATAAGATAGATTGCCGCGCTGCCGCCGCTTATGGAAAACATCTCTTTGTATCGTTCCCATTCATCCTGATCCAGATGCTTCCAGGGGATTGAGGAGAGAAAGTTCTTGATCTCCCAGTTGGTGTGATGGACCATCTGCTGCGCCTGTTTGAGCTGATTCAGCATGTTGATCCGTTTCTCATCTAAATAGATTTTCACCTTCTCCAGTGTTTCCAGGAATCGTTTTCGGGATATGGGCTTGACCAGATAACTGAATACTCCCAGGGGAATAGCTTTTTTTGCGATATCAAAGCGTTCGTAGGCCGTTGATAGGATGAAGAGGATCTCCGGATAACGTTTCTGCAGCTCCCGAATCGTCTCGAGACCGTCAATTCCGGGCATACCGATATCCATGAAGATTACATCCGGGTGAGTTTCCGCCGTCAGGGCTATGGCCTCCTTCCCTGAGCGCGCTTTTCCGCAGAGCGTAAAATCTTCTGTCCCTTTCTCCAGCATAAAGGCAAAACTGTCCAATACTGGTTCTTCATCATCAACGATCATAACGTTATACATGGCTCTTCCCTTGTATCTATGCGTATCAGCACTTCCGTCCCCTCATTCGGAGCTGTCTGGATGGTGATAATCTCGTCATTCTGGGGAAAGAAAAAATAGAGCCGCTGGATGACGTTTTCCAGCCCCATCACCTTTGATCCGTACTCAGTGCTTCGATCCAGATGCTTAAGAAGTGATTCAGCCATTTCACTGGGTATGCCGATACCATTGTCTTTTACAGAGAGGTTAATATACGCTTCCTCTTTCCAGATGTTTACGGTGATGCAGCCCTTCCGGTCAACGCCCTTAAAGGCATGAATTACCGAGTTTTCCACCAGGGGCTGCAGAATCATCGCGGGAACCTCACAGCCTTCATCAATAGATTCCTGCACGTTCAGCTCGATGTTCAGCGATCGGGGGAATCGGATATTGAGAATGTAGAAATATGAGCGCAGGCCTTTGATTTCCTGTTTCAGCGGAACAAAGAGTTTTCGTTCGCGAATATTGTTCCGGAAGAATTCCGCTAAATTCTCCATGAATTCTGCTGTTTTATCCGCCTCTTCCACTATGGCCAGCTGGACGCCGGTGTTAATCGTGTTGAAGAGAAAGTGCGGGTTCATCTGCGCCTGCATCGTGTAGAACTCCATGCGTTTCAGCAGCTGCTCCATCTTCATGTTTCTGAGTTTCTCCGAAAGATAGCCCTGTTCAATGGTTTTCTGTTTCTGAATCTCCTGGATATACTGGCGGATGTCGCTTTTCATCTGATTGAAGGCCTCCACCACGCTGCTCACCTCCGATACGGCTTCAACATGGATATCGGGTACATCAAAATTCCCCTGAGCCAGCTCGCCGGCGGTCTGTGCAAGTTTATGCATGGGATCCGTAACTCGATTAAGGGAGTAGAGCATCCAGCTGATTGCCCAGAGAAAGGCAAATATGATGACCAGCAGGTTCCAGAATTGGAGGGAACGGGATGTCTGGATAACTTTTTCATAGCCCGTCAGCTGTTCGCGGAAGCCGTGAAGGCTGATGTAGTCAATTCGGGAGACGATGTAGGAGTTGAGCTGCTCCATATTCTCGTAAAGGCTGGTATATTCGCTGATAGCCCTCCCCCGCTTCTCCTGCACCGCCTGCTCCACCATATCCAGATACGACTCCAGCAGCGAGTAGACTTCACGTTTTGCCAATTGAATGGGGTCGTGGGATATGGGTATGTTCTCCGGGATCATTCCGCGCAGATTCTGCTCCTTCATGAGGAGTTCGGCCAGAGCTTTGGATGACTTGCTGGAGAGGTAATCAAGAAAAGGCACCTGGATCTCCTCAATTTCCCGCTGCAGGTCCTGGTAGAAGCGTTCGGTCTGGAACTGTCTGTCAACAATCTGCTGGAGCCGCATGGTGGTAAAGAGGATATAGGACATGGAAATAACGATTACTATCAGGCTGATGAATACGTAGAGAAATATCTGCGCCTGCAGGGACTTTTTAACAGTTCTCATGCTTGCCCTTCCATTACGTTTGTCCTTCCATTACGTCTGTGCCTCCATTATGTTTGCCCTTCCATTATGTTTGTCCTTCAACGCGTTCACGACGTTCGTTCCGGTACTCATCCAAGTTTTCACTGTTGATGATGTCCACCCCGGTATCGACGTATCCCGGAGAGTGTCCGTCCACCATGAGCCCCTTTATGACGTGGACTGCATCATAGCCGATTCGGAACGGGTTTACTGCTATTGTTCCAGCAAATATTCCATTCTCAATGTATTCGAGTATCGGTTCGTCCGTTCCAAATCCGAGTATCTGCACAGTTCCAACGAGGTTCATGTCGATAAGAACCTGGGCAGCGGCGAGAGTATCATTGGTGTCAGTAAAGACTATGGTATTAATTTCAGGCCGCTCCCGGAGAATCTGATAGGTAAGATTTTCCGCATCCAGCGGATTCAAGTCCGTTTTCATGGTGGTGAGGGATACTTCCCTGCTTTGCCCCTGCACTTCTGCTTGTTTGCCCAAAGCGGTATGAATGCCCATTTCTACGAGTTCCTTCTCCGCCAGAATCCCCGGGGATTTCTCACTGTAGACTAGTGCGATGCTGAGCTTTTCCCGATCTTCTTCTGCCGCAAGTTCACCGATTTTCTTACCGAAGTCAAAATTATTAGTTCCCACAAAGGGCCATGGGGATTTATCAGCCAGAGTGTGTTCTATAAGAACGGCGGGGATGCCGGCCTCATTGAACTCTTTGAGGGCTTTTTTAGCCTCCTCTTCATCGATACTGGGATAAATCACCGTTCCATCAATACCGGAATAGAGGGCCATTTCGAAATCCAGGCTGCCGTTCCCGATGGGATGGAACGAGAGCCCGCAGCGCTCTTCCGCCGCCGCCTGCCGGGCTCCTTCAATGATATCCTGAAAGAAGGTATAGGAGTTGTCCGGGAGAAAAACGGCTACGTGGTGTTCCGGTGCATCCTGACTGCTATGCAGATCTCCTTCACCTGTTTCTGCCGCCTGAGAGAGGGAGATGATAGTGAGTATTGAGAAATAAAGTGCTGCAAAAAAGAGTACTCCAAAGAGCACAGCAAGTATTTTTGTTATGTTTCTCACACGCAGTTTCCGTTTATCCTTTCTATTTTCCTTTCTATTTTCCTTTCTGTTTTCC
>JAIPFQ010000058.1:0-12332 GCA_021736605.1 Spirochaetales bacterium
CCTCGATGAGTGGGGATATGTTCCCCTCCAGCAGGATGGTGCAAAGCTCATGTTTCAGGTTATTTCTCTATGCTATGAAAAACGCAGCATCATGATTACCACAAACTTAGAATTCAGTAAGTGGGTAAACATCTTTTATGATGAAGCGATGACTACAGCTATGACTGATCGTTTGATTCATCATAGTCATTTATTAATTTTTAATCAGGAAAGTTTTAGAGGGAAACACTCCCTTATACAACTAACCGGTTGATATTTTTTTCCCCACTTGTAGGGGTGGGGAATTTTCTTTGCAACTTTGAGGATTTTTGTATTGCAAAAAACATGGATCTGAGAAAAGAAATGAGACATTAGGTTAGGATTTGTAAATCAAATCCTTATGTGAACATCATATTTACTTTTCAAGGAACTCTTGATGTTCAAATACTTATTTAAGATAATGAAAAAGGAGTTTTTATTTGCCTGATTTAAATATATTCGATCTTTTGAGTACTATTAATGCCTATCAGAAGCACTGTGGAAGAATATCATGTGAAGCTATTCAAAATGAGAAGGAATTGATTTCAATTCCTTGGCTGGAAGATATAAAGTTTGTACTAGAAATACTAAGTGATAATGCTTTTTCGCAAGTAAATGTATGGACAATAAAAGACGGGCAAGCTGTGAATGACTTTGGGTGTAATTTTCATGCAGCAACAAATACAATAAAATTAGTTGAATATGCATTCTTCCTGGGAGATATTGCTGATGTATATATATTGTTAAGAAAAATATTTGAATCATTACTTCAGCATTTATTCTTTCATGTCATCCGAGAAAAAACACAGGCAGCAAGCCTGGAATTAAACGATGAGAATGTGAATCAGTTGTTTGATACTTATCTTTTTAATGATGCTTACGCTACTGATAAAAGTAAAATGGATTATTGGGCAACTGGAACTCCTCTTGATGAAAAGAAACGAAAATCGCGAAGGAAAACTATCACCATTCAAAAATATATAAATTTTCTCAAAAAGGAAAATTCGAGACTTTCTGAATGTATGAATAAGTTTTTGCCAGAAGTTACCGAAAGACTTTTACGCAAAATGGATGACTTCACTCATGGAAACAAGATGGTTTATTATAACCAAGTGTTGGGTAATCACAAAATACATAAAATGATTGAAAGAGACTCAACTGTTCTTGTTACTATCCTTATGGTCTATGTCACAATAATTAAAGCTTCATTATTATCATCCAGTGACTATGTGGATGCTTTAGAAGCTGGCATTGCCCCAAAGGAGAGCAGTCAGTATTGGATTGCACCTATCTTTAATGACTTTTTTGATAAATATGCAGAAACCAATTATCCAGGGCTAAAAGAGTTTCTAAACTCTAATAACTCAGCAAATATGAAAATCTTTGAGTAACCAATTTAAGTAAAGCAAAATTTTAATGGATAAGATTTCCTGTATTTCATTTTAATAGATATGAACTATTACAAATTAATTTTACAGAGTCATGATAGCCGAAAAGGCCAATTTTCCAATCAGTCCTTCATATAAAGATCCTTGGTTGGGTGATAGTCCATAACATTGGAGAACCATCCGCCCCATGTATCCAAGTCAATCATATTATTTGATGTATAGAAGTAGATCGGCATAACAGCCTGGTCTTCACCGATGAAGTATTCCTCAGCCTCTCTCAGGACCTCAAAACGTTCTTCACCAGGTTCCATTGTTGCAGCCTGCCGTATTCTCTTATCAAATTCAGGGTTGCTGTACTGACCGTCATTTCCAGCTCCGCCGGAGATGAACATATCCAGGAAGGTGTTAGGATCAGGATAGTCGCCAATCCAGCCGGCACGGGCAATTTCAAACTCATGCTGACGTCTGGTCTTCAGGTAGGTACCCCATTCCTGGTTTGTCAGTTTTACATCAATACCAAGGTTCTCTTTCCACTGCTGCTGAATGAACTCACCGATCTTTCTGTGAGATTCAGAGGTGTTGTAGAGAACTTCTACATCTTCCGGCCAGCCTACGCCGTTGGGATATCCCGCATCAGCCAGAAGGTCCTGCGCTTCCATAACATCCTCTTCAAAGAAGTAGTTCTGGGGATAGCCGGCCATTTCCGGTACCATAGCGTAAGCAGGAATCTGTCCGCCCTTGGTAATCAAGTCAACCAGCGCCTGTCGGTCAATAGCCATGGAGAGTGCTTTCCGTACACGAACATCGTCAATCGGCGGTGTCGTGGTTTCAAACAGATAGTAGTAGGTTCCCAGGTACGGAGCATTGTGATAATCGTCCCGCAGCTTAACCGCATCCATCTGATCTGTCGGAACTGTGTTGTTCCAGCTTGCCTCACCATTCAGGTACATGTTGTGAGCTGTGTTGTTATCATCGATGGGCAGGTAGATAACGCTGTCCAGGTAGACATTTTCAGCATCCCAGTAGGTTTCATTGGGAACAACTGACATGAATTCCTGCGGAGCCCATTGATCCAGGGTAAAAGGACCATTTCCGACAAAGTTTTCAGGATTGGTCCAGGATGAACCATGTTCTTCAATGGCATGGGTCGGAACAACGCCGAATGCGTAGTGGGGCAGAGCCTCAAGTACGTAGGGCAGGGGTCCGATGGTTTCCATCTGGAAGGTATAGTCATCCAGAGCTCGAATCTGAACTGCATCAGCACCGGCTTCGCCGCTGTTGTAGTCCGCAGCACCCTTGATGAACATATTGGGGAACCATGCATAGGGGGCACCGGTTTCAGGATTCAGCTCTCTCAGCCAGGAATCAACAACCGTCTGAGCAGTGATCGGTGTGCCGTCGCTCCATTCCGTTTCACGGAGATAGAAGGTGTACTCGGTACCGTCATTGCTGACTTTCCACTCTTTTGCCAGACCGGGAACTGCATTTGCAGTCTGCGGATCATAGGTCAGAAGACCTTCAAAGAGGGACATATAAATTCTATGCTCGGGAACGCCTTCAATCAGGTGCGGATCCAGAGATTCCGGTTCTGCGCCGTTATTGACAACGAAGATTCCGCCAGTCCGTTCATCAGGCCGATCGGGATCCACTGTTTTTTCACGGGTCACAATTTCTGGTTCTGGTTCCGGTTCTGGTGCCACAGCTTCTTCAGCCTCCGGTTCCTCTACAGCTTCCGGCTCCGGTTCGGGTTCCGGTTCGGGCTCAGGTTCCGGCTCGGGTTCCGGAGCAGCTTCTTCTACTTCAGGTTCTGGAGCAGGCTCTTCAGCAGCTGGTGCTGGTTCTGGAGCAGCTTCTTCTTCTTTACCGCCACAGGACATCATTAGACCTGTAACAAGCATGATCGCTAAAAGAACAGTTATAAGTTTTTTCATGCGCTTGTCTCCTTATAGTATTTTGAATTTCCTCAAAATATAGATTATGATATATAGTAAAAATACGCAAGGTAAAAGAGAAGAATTTTTTGTTAAGTAGGGTAAATATCGATTATGATGAAGTTAAAACTGTATTACAGAGCAAAGGGAACGCTGCACTATACCATCGGCGGGTGGTTCCGGGGCATCTACCTTTTTTTCGGTGCCATGCTCATGGTGGGAGCCATTGCTTCACGAAACGAGGAGTGGTTCAGCTGGTTCAGCTTTCCCGCAGCTGCCGCAGTCTTTCTGCTTGCCGCCGGCTGCTATGAGGAACGCTGGATATTTGATCGGAATCTTCGGCAGATTACCTTGCGCTACGGCCTGATTTTTCTCTTTAAACGGAAAATCATCTCCTTTGATGATGTGGATCATCTCCAGCTCGAAACATTTGTAAAAGGGAAGTCCAGCGGCAGCAGCCTGAAACGGCGTTTTATGAAAACCTACCTCAAGCTGACCATCGCAAGATATTCTGATAATGCAGAGGTAGTGGAGATAATTCCCCAAAAACGATCCGATGGCAAAACGGAGCAGGCGGCGCGGCAAATTGCCGATTACTGCGGCATCACTCTGAATACCATTGATATTTGATTTGGATTTGGTCTCGGAGAAAAAATCCACACGGTTTGCAAATCGTCTCGGAGAAAGAATCCACACGGTTTGAAATTTTTCTCGGAGAATGTTTTTATAAACAGAGGATCTTATGTTCTTCTAGAAAATGTTTATCCTGCTCAAGAAGCTGGAGCAGTCTTGAAGCTGGGCCTTGCGGGGTATACCGTCCTGATTCCCATGCCTCAATAGTTTTCACTGAGACCCCAATCGTTTTAGCAAAAATCACTTGGGAAAGATTCAGAGACTCTCTTATGCTTTTTATCTTGTGAGCATCATACTTTGGATAAGGAGAGACTGTAACTTTGCGTCTCTTTATATTTTTAAGATTTCCTTTGCTGACTTCTACAGCTTCATGTAATCCCGTAATTATTGTATCGAAATATGCTTCATCTTCCATGTTCATCCCCCTTTTTTCTGTTGGCTTGATTATGTCCAAATTGACGAAGGTTCGCTTTTATCTTATTAATCATGGACTTGATCTGATTTTTTTCATCTTGTGTCAAATTTTCTTTGTTTTTCTTTTTAAAGCAGGTAACCATGTAAATCTGCTCATAATGTGCAAAATCAATATATAGCACTCTAATGCTTCCGCTTTTTCCTTTGCCAGGTAAAGCCCATCGAAGTTTTCTTAAACCGCCTGTACCAGCAATCAACGCGCCCATATCTGGATGTTCGCAAAGAAGCACTTCTAATTCCTTTAGATGCTCATCAGTCAATTTCCCATTGATCCAATGCTTTTCAAATGATGGCATGTAAATGAATTCTCGAGTCATGTACACATTATACTACCCTATTTGCTAGGGTGTCAATAAACAAGAGTTAAAAATTTGGATTTGGTCTCGGAGAAAAAATCCACACGGTTTGCAAATCGTCTCGGAGAAAGAATCCACCAACCAACCAACCAACAAACCAACAAACCAACCAACAAACAAGCGATGCACTCGATCTTACCGCAGTTTTAGTGATCGATATGCAGCCAGCATGCCGCATGATGATTCGGGTGGATTTCCTTCATAGGGGGAATGTGATCCCGGCAGTAGTCCATCTTTTTGGGGCAGCGGTCGTAGAAGTAGCAGCCAGTCCGCTCCGTATCCGGAGACGGCACATCGCCCGTCAAAATAATCCGTTTCCGCTCCTTTTCCACTCTGGGATCGGGAATAGGCGCAGCGGAGAGCAGAGCCTGCGTATATGGATGCAGCGGGGTCTCGTAGAGCAGTTTCGAATCAGCAATCTCAACAATCTTTCCCAGGTACATGACCGCCACTCGGGTGCTGATATATTCGATCACCGATAAGTCATGAGCGATGAAGACAAAGGTGAGGCCGAACTCCTTCTGCAGGTCTACCAGCAGGTTGAGGATCTGCGACTGAATCGAGACATCTAAAGCGCTCACGGGCTCATCAGCAAGAATAATTTTCGGGTTCAGTGCCAAGGCGCGGGCGATGCCGATGCGCTGACGCTGGCCGCCGGAAAATTCGTGGGGATAGCGGTTCTTGAAAAAGCGGGCAAGACCGACACGCTCCATCAGCTCTTCCACACGCTTTTCAATCTGTTGAGGCGTATAGTCAAGCAGTCCGCGGCGGGTATAAATCTCCATCGGCTCTGCGATGATAGTCCGGACGGTCATACGGGGATTCAGGGAAGCGTAGGGATCCTGAAAAACCATCTGAATATTTTTTCTGGCCTTCAGCAGCTCCTTTGTCCCCATTTTCGTCAGATCCTTCCCCTCGAACAGCACCTCTCCGGAGGTAACGGGGTAGAGCTGGGCGATAGCCCTGGCGGTAGTCGATTTTCCGCAGCCTGATTCTCCTACGATACCCAGAGTTTCACCTTCCTTCACCGTAAACGAAATACCGTCGACAGCGCGGATAGCGCCTACTTGGCGTTTGAAAATAATCCCGTCCTCAATGGGAAAGTGGAGACGTACATCTTTCAGCTCCAGCAGGGTTTTTCCCGCTCTTTCTGAAGAGGAATTATCTATTTTTCTGCTTGCTTTATTCTGTTTGCTCGGCTTGCTCGGTTTATTCTGCTTGCTCTTTTTATTCTGTTTATTCTGGGCTGCAGTATCAGTCTGGTTCATCTTATTTCTCCTCCCCTTCGGCATCAGCAGCAGCTTCGGCACCAGCAGCTTTCAATTTCTCATGCCCCTCATCATGCCGTCCATCATGCCGTCCATCATGCCGTCCATCAAGTCCATCATGTCCGCCATTTTTCTCAAGTTCAGGATCTTGCCGTCCATCAACTCCATCTTGCCCGCCATCTTTACCATGCTGTCCATCCTGCCCCTCATCATGCTCTTTGTAGAGCCAGCAGGCAACACTTGTACCGTCTCCCATATCCTTTAAACCGGGATATTTTCTTCTGCAGATATCCATGGCTTTGTCACAGCGGGGGTGGAAGGGGCAGCAGTCAGGCAGATCAATTAAGTTGGGAGGCTGCCCCTCGATGGAAAAAAGACGCTGTCGTTCACCGCTCTTGTCCATTCGCGGCACAGAGTTGATTAAACCCACCGTATACGGGTGATGCGGATTAGCAAACAGCCTCTCCGTAGCTCCCTTTTCAACAATTCGGCCTGCATACATAACGCAGACGTTATCGCACATTCCCGCAACAACCCCCAAATCATGGGTTATCATGATGACTGACGTGCCGAATTTGTCCGCCAAATCCTTGATGATTTCGAGAATCTGCGCCTGAATGGTCACGTCCAGGGCGGTGGTAGGCTCATCGGCTATAAGAACTTCAGCATTACAGCTCAGAGCCATGGCGATCATCACGCGCTGACGCATCCCCCCGGAAAACTGGTGAGGGTAGCTGTTTATCCGTTTTTCAGGAGCAGGAATGCCCACCAGCTCAAGCATCTCTATGGCTTTCTTTTTGGCCTGAGCTTTAGTCATGTGCTGATGCAGCACCAGAGTCTCTACCATCTGGGTGGAAATCCGGAGAAAGGGATTCAGGCTTGTCATGGGATCCTGGAAAATCATGGAGATGCTGTTTCCCCGAATTTTCCGCATGGATGATTCAGGATAGGTGAGGATATCCTTGTCGTTAAAAATAACCTGACCGTCTACAATCCTGCCGGGAGGCGAGGGGATCAGCTTCATCAAGGAGAGGTTTGTCACCGATTTGCCGGAACCCGACTCTCCGACGATCCCCAGGGTTTCACCCCGGCGTAAATCAAAGGAGACGCCGTCTACGGCCTTTACGATACCATCGTCGGTCTTGAAATATGTTTTCAGGTTCTTTACCTGTAGAACTGTCTCTTTCTTGCTTTTATCTGCCATGCAGTAAATCCTCCTAAAATTGCTTCCTGAAAAAATCCAAAAAAACTGCCCTTGCATTTCTCTGAAAATTGCCCTTACATTCTCTGAATTAATACTGAAATTGCTCAGCAGCTAGAGCCAGCAGCTAGAGCCAGCAGCTAGAGCCAGCAGCTAGAGCTGGTTTTTACTCTGGGGATCGAAAGCGTCCCGCAGCCCGTCGCCCATGAAGTTCATCGCAAAGAGAAAAACCGACATAGCCGCAGCCGGAAAGAACATTCTCCAGGGGTAGAGATTCATCCCTTCCACGGAATCACCGATGAGTGAACCCCAGGAGGCCATAGGTGCGGAAACACCGAGCCCCAGAAAAGAGAGGAATGATTCAAGCATGATGAAAGCCGGAATCCTCAGGGTGGAGAAGACGATGATGACCCCCAGCGAATTGGGCACCAGGTGTTTGAAGACGATCCTTCGCGTGGATGCCCCCATGGACATAGCCGCCTCGACGAACTCTGAGTTCTTCAGGGAGATGATCTGCCCCCGCACCACCCTGGCTACGGTAAGCCAGCTGACGATGGCCAAGGCAAAGAAGAGGTTCAGGATATTTCTCCCGAAGACTGCCATGAAAATGATGACCATGAGCATATAGGGCAGTCCGTACATGACATCTACCACGCGCATAATAATGTAGTCCGTTTTGCCTCCGATATAGCCCGCCAGAGCTCCCAGAATCGTCCCGATGATGACGCTGGTAATCGTTCCGATAAGTCCGATCATAATGGATATCTGCCCGCCGTAGATGATCCTGGCCAGCATATCCCGACCGACGTAATCCGTTCCGAAAACATATATGCGGTCGTGTTTCTTGGAGGCTTCAACCTCATACTCAAAGAGATTATCCATGGTGAAGATTTCCGTCAGGGGAAATTCAGCCGAACCGGACTCCACAACTTCCTTCAGCTGGCGGTTTGCATCTCTCGTGGCAAATCCGATGATCTTGGCCTCCAGGTTCTCTTCGTAGTAGTTGTTCATATCACTTTCAGACATACCATCAAGGGTTTTCTGATAGAAGATCTCCAGCTCCTCATCCGTAACTCCCGGGTTCTTGATCTGTACCTCTTTTCTGATCTGCTCCTTCACCTCTTTATCCGCCTGATCCATGAGGACTGAAGCTTCAAGACCCGTGAGATCTGCATAAGCCTGCAGAACCTCTTCTACACCCATTTTGTCAATTTTTACCGTAGAATCGTCACTGCGAATATACTCGATATTTTTGATGTCAAAGAGCAGCTCCGTCTCTATGTCCTCTTTCAAACGATCCAGACTGCGCTGATCACGGTCGCTCAGGGTGACCTTGCCCTGGTTTTTACCCAGATCATAATAGTAGTCAAACTGCTGATTCACCGGCAGCCGTTCAACTCGCTCTTCCTCCTCCTCTGAAAGTCCCAGATCCGCCCGTTTTGCAGCTATGGCGTAGAGCTCCTTCTCCTTCTTCTCGTACATCAGCTCTCCGGCAGTCTGTGTTAATGAAGGTCGGAGGTTCTGATGCTCAAGGATAATCTTGGTATGAGAATAGATGGGAAGGAACGGCGCAAAAAGTGAGAGAAAAGCATACACAATGACGACAATCAGACTAGCGACTGCCATCTTATTCTTTTTCAGCCGCCTCCAGGCATCTGATGTCAGGCTGTTCCCCTTTATTTCCTGCTGGAATTCGTTAAATTGCCCCGCCTGCTCCTCTTTTTCCGGGATTTCCTTTTCCGAGGGTTCCGGCTTGATTGGTTCCGTATCGGGTACCGGGGTATGCATTGGTTCCTTTGCGGTATTCCGGGGGGTAATGTCTTCTTTATGTTTATCATCTGCCATACAAGATGCTCCTTTCTTTCTACTTTTTCCCTGCTCTTTTGCTGGACGGCTTACCGAAAATCTGAACTGCCTCTGAATCAAAAGCCTGAACCATGAAACATCTGAACCAGGCCTCTGAATCAAAAAAAATTAACATGGCTCTGAACTAAAAAATCATGAATCCTGTTCCTGAATTCATGAATCATGAATAGGTGATTCGCGGATCCAGCATCGAATAAATAATGTCCACCAGAAAATTCATCACAATGAGGATGACCGAGTAGACGATAACAACTCCCATGATAAGAGTGTAGTCACGATTGAAAGAGGACTGAACGAAAAATTTTCCCAGCCCTGGAACGCGGAAAATCTGTTCCACTACCACTGAGCCGGTAATAATACCGGCAAACGCCGGACCAAGATAACTGACCACCGGCAGCAGAGCGCCTTTAAGTACATGCTTGAAGATGATGACGCTGTTTTTCAGCCCCTTGGCCTTCGCGGTTCGTACATGATCGCTCCGCAGAGATTCCAGCATGCTGGCTCTGCTGAGACGGGCAATGTTAGCGAAGTAGGGGAATGAGAGAGTGACCGCCGGCATGATCAGAGTCTTAAGACCATGCTCGCTGGTGATCCAGCCTGAAGTAGGAAGCCACTGCAGACGCATGGCGAAGACATACATCAGCACAGGACCTATGACGAAGAGGGGGATGGATATCCCGAAGACAGCTACGGACATTGTGAAGTAGTCTACCCAGGAGTTCTGCTTGATCGCAGAAACAATCCCCGACCCGATGCCGAAAAGAAGGGCGATGGAAAGGGAGATAGCCCCCAGCAGCATAGAGTTAGGCAGACTTTGAGAGATATAGAAGTTTACATCATGGTCCTGATATTTATAGGATGGCCCCAGATCTCCCCGGGCAACATCGAAGAGATAGCGTCCGTACTGAACCACCAGCGGTTCATCCAAGTGGTATTTTTCCTCGATATTCTGTACAATCTGCTCCGGCAGGGCGCGTTCTGCGTCAAAAGGCCCTCCTGGTGCAATGCGGATGATGAAAAAACTGATCGTTATGATGATGAGCAGCGTAGGAATAAGGCCGAGCAGTCTGCGGATAATGTATTTCGACATAGAAACCTCTCTTGATGAAATCAAGTGAATCTTGTAAATCTTGTAAATCACATAATCAAATAATTAATACATCACATGAATCTAGTGAATAACGGTGCAATACTATAACAGGATATCCTATTTTGTATATAAGGAAAAGAGGAATATTCCGGACATTTTATTGTACTGTGCAGGTGGACATTTTTTATCGATGCGTGATTTTTGAAACCGGGAAAAAGGTCCCTCTCCCGCCTGGCCTTACTTGACAATTTCTGCGGGGCTGTAGAGACTTGATGCTGTAGAAGAGTTGTAGAAGCGTTGTAGAAGCGTTGTAGAAGAGCTGTGGGGGAAGGGAGTAATTATGGAAGAGAAGCAGACAGGGGAAAAACCTAGCCGTCAGGTCCATCGGGTATATATAGAAAATTTGGGCTGCGCCAAGAACCAGGTTGATGCTGAAGTCATGCTGCAGTACCTGCAGGATACGGGAGAATGGGTGTATACGGATGATGCCTCCGCGGCGGAAGTTATTTTGGTGAATACCTGCGGTTTCATTGAGTCAGCCAGGGAGGAGTCCATCCAGGCTCTGATGGAGTTCCGCAGCAGCTATCCGGATACGAAAGTTATTATGACCGGCTGTTTGGCGGAGCGCTATGCGGAGACCATCTCTGAGGAGCTCTACGAGGCCGACGGCTTCATGGGAAACCGTGATTTGTCCCGTATCACTGAGGTGGTGAGGGCTGCGGCGGCGGGGGAGCGCCGGGTGGAGCTGCCGCGTTCGTTCCGGCAGGATGAGCCGTATCGGGAGCGGCTCTTTTCGTTTCCTTCCAGTGCGTACCTGAAGATTTCAGAGGGCTGCGACCACCGCTGCCGCTACTGTGCGATTCCCGTTATCCGCGGCGGGCTGCGGAGCCGAAGCGTGGACGACGTGGTACGGGAGGCGGAGGACTTGGTGAGGCGCGGAATCTACGAGATCAACGTGATTGCTCAGGACCTAGCCGCCTTCGGCACCGACCGCAGCCCGGAGGAGGGCAGCCTGAACGAACGCGGCTCATCGGAGTTTATGTCCCTGCTGCAGCGCCTCTGCGACATCCCCGGCGACTTCATCATCCGCATGCTCTACATCCATCCCGATGCCTTCCCTCGGGCGCTCCCGGAGTTCGTCGCCGCTCACCCGAAAATTGTCCCCTACTTTGACATTCCTCTGCAGCATGTCTCCGTACCGGTGCTTCGCGGTATGGGGCGCCGGGGCGATTACGAGTCCTATCTTGAGCTGATCAGGAGCATTCGCGCCCAGGTACCGAACAGCATCATCCGCTCCACCTTTATGCTGGGATTCACCGGTGACGGGAAGACCCCGGAGCAGGAGCTGGCTGACTTCCTTGCCGAAGCGCAGCTGGACTGGGTCGGTTTTTTTATCTACTCCCGGGAGGAGGACACCCCGGCCTTCAGCGACCGCTCCGAAAAGGCCCACAGAAAAGCGGTCAAGCGGGCGGAGGAGTTTCTCCCGGCAGTACAGGAGCTCCAGCAGAGTATCAGCGAAGCCCGGATGGATCGCTGGATCGGCGAGGATATAGATGTCCTCATCGAAGAGATCATCCCCGACGAGGATCTGGCCATAGGGCGCAGCTTCCTGCAGGCGCCGGAGGTGGATGGCTGTACCGTGGTCAACACGGATCGGGTGGAGCCGGGGGATGTACTGCGCTGCCGTGTTTTCCGGAGGAACGGCATCGATCTTGAGGCCAGGGATTTCGGCGGCCCCCTGCGGAAAGCCCCTGGGAATTCTGGTATCCAGGGGATTGCCTCCGTAAATGATCACCCGGGTGCCGATCCGGAGAAAGTCGATCCAGAGAAAGTTGATCCAGAGAAAGCTGATTCAGAAACTCATGGAAAAACCGCGGGAAACGCAGAAAATCCGAAAAACGAAGATACAAAAACCGTAAATATCGCAAAATCCGCTGAAAAAACGGGCACTAAAACCTCGGAAGAGGCGGGAGGACGTGAAAAATGATGCTGAGCTTCAGTCTTGACACCTTGAATACGCAGCAGAAAGAGGCTGTGACCTCCCAGGGGCGCCCGCTTCTCGTCTTGGCCGGTGCGGGCTCCGGTAAAACGCGGGTGATCACCTATC
>JAIPFQ010000059.1:0-12300 GCA_021736605.1 Spirochaetales bacterium
TCTTTTTCAAAAATTATCATTAACAAAAGAATTTCACAAACTCACATCCCATTTAACATTTATAAAAAATAACTATGATAAATTTAATCAATTTAAAAAAGATACAGAAAAGATAATACTTAACAAAGATGCTATTCAAAACATTGAACAATGTAATCAAATTATTAAAAAAATTGAGATAAAAAAACAAGAATTATTAAATTTTGACCTACCGAAAAACTTAATAAATGATTATGAAAAGACTTTAAGTGATTTAACTATTGGCTTTGAAAAAAAGAAACTCAAATATACTTCTGAGGTTGAAAATATTTTTGCTATTATTGATAGTGAAAACTTTTCAGAAGTTGATGAATTGCAAGAATTCGTTCACAGAATTAATATTGCAACTAATACTTTACCTGATAATAATAAAGATAAAAAAATGCTAGAAAAAATATCATCTAATATGTCAAATTTATTATCACGGATAAATGATTTGTATAAAAACCCGTTATCACCAGAAATTGCAGAATCCAGAATTGTTCAAATAAAAAAAGATTATAGAGTGAATAATAAGGTCGTTGATAAATATTATGATAGTTTTGATGAAAATTTAAAATTAAAGCAATTATTTAATAAATTATTACCTGATTATTCAAAATTCATACAAAATAAAGTGAATAATTGGTTTAAAAACTATTTTATTTCGGACATAAACCAACTTTCGCAGCAAGCACTCAAAGGAATTCTAAAAGATTTGGAAGAAGTTCCAACCTTTTTTAGTAAAGAAGAAGCGAATAAGGTTGATATTTTAAAAAATGAAATAAAGAAAAAACTTGATTATGATATTGAAGAATCTATTATTGAACTTTTTAATAAAATAAAATTAGAAAAAGATAAGAAAAAACTATTAGAGAAATTAGAAAATTTAATTTGATTATTTGTTTCTTATCCTTTTCATAAAAAATTTAAACTTCTGCACTTACCTTATTCACCAATAATCTTTATCAGAAGGCGTTTTTGCCGCTTTCCATCAAATTCGCCGTAGAAAATCTGTTCCCAGGGACCAAAATCAAGAACGCCATCAGTTACAGCAGCCACAATCTCCCGTCCCATGATCTGGCGCTTCATATGGGCATCCGCATTATCCTCAAATCCGTTATGGCGATACTGGCTGTGGGGTTTTTCCGGCGCAAGCCGCTCCAGCCACTCTTCATAATCCTGATGCAGTCCGGGCTCATCATCATTGATAAAGACACTGGCGGTAATATGCATGGCGTTCACCAGGACAAGCCCCTCCTTGATGCCGCTCTCCCGCAGACATTTCTCTACATCTTTCGTAATGTTGATCAGTTCGCGCCGTTTTTTCGTATGCATCCATAACTCTTTCTTATACGATTTCATAATTTTTTCTCCTTTTTCCTGTCATTGTTCTTTTTTGTTCTCTTTTCTCTGCAGTCCCTTTTCAGCATGTCACCAGCTTCTCTAGGGATAGTGCACCCTCTAGGTATAGTGCCATGAGCTATCCCATTCTGCAACCCCCGGCAGCGACCGGCAAACTTGAACAAGCTTTGGTGATCATATTTTGGATGTATTCTTGACACAAAACAACCTGGCTGCAGCGCATATCTCATCTGCATCAGAATTTGAAACAGGCAGTAACTCATCTTCTTTATTTGCTGCCCAAGACATGCTATTATTACGTATATTATTACGTAACTGTAAATAGCATCGTTAATGCAGCCGACAAAACGTGTACAGCGCAAAAAAAGTCTGAAGGAAGCAGAAACAGGTATGTCAAAAAAGATTGGAAGAAATGATCCGTGCCCCTGCGGAAGCGGGAAGAAGTACAAGAAGTGCTGTCTGAACAAAAAGGGAGCAGGAATATACAACTATTCAGGGAGCGGTTCTGAAAGCGGCGCAGGAAACGGACTTCGGGTTTCATCAGTGCAGGCATCCTCCATTCATGCTTCCTCTGCTAATGCTTTAAACGCACATGACACGCAGCCGGTATATGAAGACGAAGACGGTTCATTCATTCGGGAGCTGAGCAATTTTGACCTGCACATCATCCTGAATATGGCCGGCTTAAGCAGTCGGGAAGAGCTTTCCCAAGCCTACAATGAATACAGAGACTACGTCGAAACAATTACAGCTCAGCCGGGACTGATCACAGAAGATCTCCCCAGTTTCATAGAATACCTCCGTCTCGGTCGGGACGAAACCCGCAGCCTCCTGACATTTTTCCGACGAGAGCTTAGAATCCGTAGAATCTCCACCCAGGAGGAGCTGAACAGCTTCTACGAAGAGTTCGCTGTCGAGCACAATCTGAAACCGACCATCAAAAACACAAACCTCGGCCTTTCTCAGGCTCAGATGAAGCAGATCATCGAAAGTGACTTCAGCGAAATCCACGGAATTGTCAAACTCTCCGATGACCTGAACGACAATGATGTCATTGAGGCCCCATTCATCAAAAGGCTTCTCATTCTCACGGACCTGTTCCGTAAAAACAACGGCCGTCTGGAGATTACACAGGCAGGCAACCTGCGTCCGAAATACATTAATGAGATCAAAAAACACTTCTCCAGCCCCAACCCATTCGGCAGTTTCGGCAGCTTTTTCGGCGGAAACTCTAATCAGGAATCCAGTTCTCCTGAAATCAGCATCCTAAAGAATTTTCTCATTGACAGAAACTATGTCAAAAAAATGAAAACAATCCTCCGCCTCGACGAGAAGAAATGGAGCCCCTCCGAAGAAGGTTTCCTTGCGGGGGTCTACCGCGAGCTTCTGTTCTACTGCCTCGATTCATATGACTGGATCTCCAGCATCCGCAACCCGACCACAAACACAGACAAACTGCGTTTTATCCAGAAAACTGCAGCTGCATCTCTGCTGATGCTGAAGCAGCTGCCGGCTTATTTCATCTCCCCAAGTGAACTCTATCGCAATTTCTGTCTTATATTCCCCCGCTTCGACCAGCATCTCAAACCCACTGACGTCAATACGACCGATCACCGTAAAACTAAAGAACCGGCACCGCATCCCACCCACGCCGCAAAAGCGGCAACCACGCTTTCATCGAAACTGAACTACACCCTGGACTTCGGCATTGATTTGAATAATACTGCTGAAGCCGATGCTGAAATCAAAGCTGACCTGGATCCTGCTGCTATTGATGATCCGTTCGCCCTTTTTGATAACGCTGATGACCAATCCAGCCACCCTGACAACTCTGAAGAGCAGATTCCCAATGAGCAGGAATCCTCAAACGGTAACTATGCCTACCGCGACATCTTCATTGAATTTTTCGCCTTCAACGCCGGCCTCCTAGAGCAACAAAATAAAGTCGCCCTCGAAGAAATCATGAAAGAATCGGAACTGAACACCTACCCCACACCCGTTGATTCGGAACCCGAACCATACAAGCAAATCACCACAACCTCCACCCCCAAATCAGAAGCAATAAGCAGCCCTCAAAGTAAGAAATACAGTCCAACTGCTGAGGAAACGGATGAAGAGGACGATTCAATCCGGAGGATGCTCAATCTCTTATCCTCTATAACTCCTAAAGAGTACAGGGTCACTCCCCTCTTCCATCGACTCTTCCGCTGATTCGCCGAATACATATCGCATGATTCAATTCTGCCTCATAGTTCGCAGCTGCGAAATCTCCCGCGCCCGCCCAACGCCGGGTGACGTATGATCTGATTTCCAGTATAATTCATATATGAAGCAGCTGTGATGCGCTTTACATAAACAACTTCAGGGATATGCAGATCAAAAGCGGGAAAGCGACCGGCCGAGAGCCGGAAATCGGGAGTAATTGATGTCAAAAAAGATTGGAAGAAATGATCCGTGCCCCTGCGGAAGCGGGAAAAAGTACAAGAAGTGCTGCATGGATAAGGATAAAAAGAATTCAAATATTTTTCAGTTCCCGAACAGCGGCAGCACAAATGGACAGAACGGCTCGTCTCAGGGAGCTCCTGACAATCCTGATATGCAGCAGCTGCTCGACATGTTCGGCTTCAGCAGCCAGGAGGAGATGGATCGTTCCTTGAAAGACTACGAGGAGTGGGCGGAAAAAACGTTGTCACAGCCTGATATGCAGGGACAGAACATAACCTCATTTTCGGAATTCAGCGGCAGGGGAGCAAACCTCGCCACAGAGACGCTGAAAGAAATATCCGGACGCCTTTCAGAAATGGAGTTCTCCTCCAAGGAGGAGGCTGATGCATTTCTCAAGCAGTTTAATAAGGAGCACAACAGCTCGCCGCAGGATAGCTTCCTGGGGCTCAGCCCCAATCAGATGAAGAGACTTCTGCAGTCGGACTTAGTCGACCTCGGGGGTGATCTTGTCAGACTGAATGAGAAATTGCAGGTAAGTGATGTCGTCGAAGCTCCTATGCTGAAGAAGCTTCGGTATCTCTTCGATATGTTCAAAGAGAACGGAGGACGCCTGCCGCTTACCCAGTCCGGCTACCTGCGGCCTGTGTACGTAAAGCAGTATCATAAGCATTTTTATGGTGAAGACCCCATGCACACATGGGTCAAGCAGGAGAATCAAGTCAGAGACCTGGTTTTTCTCAAAGATTTTCTTACTGATTTCGACTTAATCAATAAGCGGGTAACCTTTATGGAACTTAGCGACAAAACGCAGGCTTACATAGATAAGGGCGAATGGAGCTTATTGTATATTCTGATGCTTTTTCATCTGATTGATAATATATCATGGAGTTTCTTTCTGCCGCCTCGGCTTGCTGAAATTGAGGAATTGGAGTTTATTCAGGACAGTGCGCTGTTTTCGCTGTTTATGATGAAAAAGAAGGCCGTCAATTTCATTTCTCAGCAGAAGATTTATGATTACTTCATTACAGCTTTTCCGTATTATGATCCGATACAGAATGCTGAGTTCTCTGATAACGCTTTAAAAATAAGGTTTTCTGATGCCCCTATTTTGAATATGTACAAAATATCTTACTTGAATCTTTTTCTTGATTTTTTCGCTGCTGAAGCAGGACTGATTGAGGAACGCGAGCGAGAAATCAAAAATGATCCCAACACCGCAGATTCCGATACTGAAGATATGAGCAGCTGGAAAGATCTATCTCAGGGAACTCTCACTGCTGATGGGAAACGGGTATTCAAGGAGTATCGCATCACGCCTCTGTGCAGGAAACTTTTCATCTGGTTCGATGATCCAGACTTCTGAGATTAAGATGCTTTTCCCTCCAGCAATACTCAACTCGGCATAAAGGTGCTAAAATGGAAGCTATAGTGGAAGCTATAGTGGAAGCAATAGTGTAAGCTATCGTGAAATTGAGCGGAAGTGAAAACATGCACAGATGCAAGCATACAGCAGGAGAAAGTTATGGCTAAACTGCAGATTGAGCAGCTGGGAGCACAGACCTATTACATCCCCGCCCCGACAAACATCGGCATCTTTGTAGAAAACGGAAAAGCCCTCCTCATCGACTCGGGAAACGATAAGGAAGCCGGCCGGCAGATCAATAAGCTGCTGAATGAACGGGGCTGGGAACTCAGCATGATCATCAACACCCACTCCAACGCGGACCACATCGGCGGAAACCAGTTTCTCCAGCGAAAAATCGGCTGCCCCATCGCCGCCACCGAAAAAGAGCGCTGCTTCATAGAGCATCCGGAACAGGAAGCCGCCATGCTCTACGGCGGCTTTCCCCACAAGGGCATCAGCAACAAATTTCTGTGCGCGAAACCCTCATCAGTGGACCGCATCATCCCCTTCCAGCAGCAGCTGATCGCCGACACCCCCCTCACCGCCGTCCCCCTTCCGGGACATTTCCTTGCCATGATCGGCATCATGACGCCGGACAAGGTCTTTTTCACCGCCGATGCCCTCTTCTCCCGGGAAATCATCGAAAAGTACCACTTTTTCTACCTCCACGACATCGCGGCACAGCTCCGCACCTTGGACAGCCTGGAGAAAACCGGAAAAAACCAGCATATGGAACGCTTTATCCCGAGCCACGGACAGCCGCAGCAGGAGATCGGCGAGCTCATCCGCATAAACAGAAACGCCATCGAAACAACAATTGAAACGATTCTGAGTCTGGTCTCTCTTACACCGCAGGGGAAGACACTGGAGGAATTGTACGGGCATCTTTGCAGGCGCTTCAGCATCAGCATGAATCACAACCAGTATGTGCTGGTGAAAAGCTGCATCCGCTCCTATATCAGCTATCTGGTCAACGAGGGCGCATTGGAGATCGATTATGATGATGCCTACGCGCTGCGGCTCACTTCTCGAAAACCTGACTGAGGAGGTCCGAAAAGAAATTTTCCCACGTTTCGTAACATAGATTACAGTTTTTCTCTCGCGCTTTTTGTATGTTCAAGGAGAAAACGGAAAAACATACACCCTTTAAAATAGGCGGAGGAATATTATGAGTGAATTTTTACAGAACGGCGGCAAGGACAACTCGGCTTTTCAGGATACGCAGGCTTTCAAGGATACGCAGAAAGAGGAGCAGCTGAAAGATATCATCAAAAAGCTGCATGCAGGGTCAACGGTACATGATCTGAAACAGGAATTCGGCGATCTGCTGAAGGATTTGTCGGCGGAAGAGATAGCTTCCATGGAGCAGTCACTGGTAAACGAGGGCTTTCCAGTCTCCTCAATCCAGGATTTGTGCGAGGTCCATGTCGAGGTTTTCGAAGAGTCCCTGATGAACAACAAGGATGAGGCGCAGCTGGACGGACACCCTGTCTATACGTATCGGCAGGAGATTCTGGAGGCTGAAAACAGGCTTGCCGATATGGATGAGGTCATCAAGGGGCTTAAGAAATCCGACAGGAAATCCGGTAAGGAAACTGCTAAGAAGTCGGAAAAAAAGTCCGACAAAAAGTTCGGCAGGAAGCCCGAAAAGCAATCCACCCGTAAGCTCGATGCTGCGAGCGGGGATACGACCACTGAGGAAAGCGGCAGTCAGGGCGAGCTCTACGATATCCTCAGGGAAAAACTGCAGGATCTGATGATTTTTGAAAAACACTTCCAGCGCAAGGAGAATCAGCTCTTTCCGAAGCTGGAAAACACCGGTTTTACCGGTCCCACCACGGTTATGTGGGGCAAACACGATGAGATCAGGGATGCGTGGAAGGCTTTGAGAAATGCGTTAAACGCTCCTGAGCCGCAGTCACCGAAGGAGCTGAAAAAGCTCTACAAGACCCTGAAGGGAAAACTGGAGAAGATGTTTTTCATGGAGCGCAAGATTCTCTATCCCACTTCGCTGAAAAAGCTCACCCCCCTGGATTGGGCGGCAATTCGGGCGGAAGAGCCTGAGATCGGATACAGCTGGGTGGCCCCGGGAAGTATCTGGGACCCTTCCATAGCTATAAAACGTTATGCCGAAGAACATGGTGATGATGCGGGAGCGGCGGGAGCTCAGGCTTCTTCCGGCCTTCCCAATATAGCCGATTATATGCGTCCGTCTGCGGATGCTGCTGCGGGTGCCGGTGCTGCTGCGGGTGCTGCTACTTCGTCTGACGGTGCTTCTGCGGGTGCTGCGGGATCATCGGTTGCATCAGGAAGATCAGCTGCGCCCCATAAAAAAGGAGGACTTATGAATAACAAACCGATTCTGATTCCCTTGAATGAAGGATTTCTCACCCAGGAGCAGTTGGATCTGCTGCTGCGCAACCTGCCCTTTGATGTGACCTATGTGGATGAGAACGACAAAGTGCGCTACTATTCCGCCACGGATGACCGCGTTTTTCCCCGAACCCCATCAATTATCGGCAGGGATGTAGAAAAATGTCATCCGCCGAAGAGCGTTCATGTGGTGGAAAAAATTGTCACCGCCTTTAAGAACCGAGAGCGTGACAAAGCTGAATTCTGGCTGAATTTCCAAGGCAGGGTCATCCACATTCGATATTTCCCTATTTTTGATGAAAACAAGGATTACCGCGGGGTTATTGAAGTTTCCCAGGACATTACAGATATTCAGAAGCTCACCGGCGAACACCGGCTGCTGGACTGGGAGTAAATTTCTTTCCTGCTGAAGGAAATTATCGTTTTGGCGGGAGATCGGGTTTAATCTGTGCTAGGTATAATGCCCGGTCTCTTTTTACACAAATAGGGTGCGAATATGCAAAGTGATTTGGTAGAAAAAATTGTACTCGCTGGATGATTTATGGTCGAAGATCGAAGCAAATATCGTGGTTTCTAAATCTGAAAGAATTCGCTCAAACGATTAATTATTGTATACCTTTCAGACCGTTTCATTCGATCCTGATTATAAAGCTTCCATTTTACTGCAGGAAGGTTCTTAATATGAGGAATATTGATATGGTCCCAATTAGGATTTCCTTTCTTAAATTGAATTAGAAATCTTTTATCTGCCTCTGTTAGGCTTTGGTTAATGATATTGATTAATTCTAATCGTGCTTTTTCCAATTTAGAAACAGTTACTGGTTCCACTGTCATACCCTTAAAATCTGTATCAAAAAGTTGCTGTATATCAAGGATAGTTGGATTCAGCACTTCCAGGATTCGCCTATTGTGGGAGATGAGATAAACCAGAAATGCTTCTTTCAAAGCAAGGGTAATACCTTCATTCTCAAGGAGTAATTTTATATCAAATAGATCACGAGGATGCTGTCGATCAAGGGCTGCAACTATCTTACCTGCAAACAAATCGTCAAAAGAAACCACAGGGACTTCAGCGAAACCGAATGTTTCTTCGGCCGCTCTCCTGATCCGCATATCTTCCCTGTTGCGCACCGTTCCGCGAAGCACAGGACTCAATTCGACCTTAACAATTGACCGGTCAACCTGAATAAACAGCTTGATAATATAATCTGTCTTGCCCATTTGAGAATACCGTATATTCACATTAGGAACGAGTTTTTCAATCGAACGTCCTATCTCTAGAAGTCCTTCGGAAATCTCAGCCAAAGATGAATCTCTGTCCTTGATAGGTATATATACAAGATCGATGTCCACCGATAATCTTGGCATATCCCTGTAAAAGAGATTGATGGCTGTACCGCCTTTGAGGGCGAAGCATTTTACCGAACCTACTAACGGCAATATGCGGACCAGGAGTTCTACCTGTTTAAAATATGGGTTCTGCCTGTCCATGTATATCCTTCCGCGGAACTGTGATCAGATATTCCCCGTCCAATGTCCCGTCCTTGATAATTTGTCGTTTGCCTGAACCAAGGTCTATCTTACTTTTATCGATTCGATTATACCAGGCATGATTTTGCTCTCTGGCCAGCAAGAGGAACAATCGCTTTGCTTTCACCTGAAGGCATTCTTCAAGCAGTGATTGGATAAATTCAGGTCTGAGATTTGCGGCCCCTTCCATCATCAATCCTGCAGATTGTATCTCTTCAGCTGTAGTCACGGTACTTGCCAGTTCTACAAATGCCCGTTCGGTCGAAGAATAGGGAATTAGCCAATCCCAGGTACCGAAGGGGACTTTCTCTATACCCGTCTCACTACCATCGAATGGATCTCTCGGCATTTTGACAAACTCTTGCTTTATACCTACATCATTAACCCATTTTGGGAGATTTTTGTCGCAATACAGACAGATATCCTTATTACCACCCAATGCAAGGTAATGCTGGAAACCATGATAATTCAACACTGTCCTATGTCCGACATGAACACGAAACTCAAGCTGAGTCAGGGAATAAACTACATTCTGCCATTTAAGGGGAGGGCCAGGTTTTCGATAGATACCACGAGCTATCGCTTCCAGCTTACCCGATCGCAGAAAATAATCAACCGCAGGCCTGCCGAAGCCTTTTTTCATCAGCCATTTTCGGTCGACGAGTAATCCTTCATGCAGCACTGAATCCAAAGACTTTACAGCCACCTTGGTTCACCTCTCCCTATATTTGCACACCTATATTATGCATTCTAGCATCTCGGTAAACCTAGATCAAGTTTATTTTTAGCTTTATTCACATAGTCATACTATGCAAATAAAACGAATAGTAAACCGTTGCAGGCACACCAGGAATTTCAGAAAGATCAGCTGCGCCCCATAAAAAGGAGGAATTATGGATAACAAACCGATTCTAATTCCCTTGAATTAAAGATCTCTCACCCAGGAGCAGTTGGATCTGCTGCTGCGCAATCTGCCTTTTGATGTGACCTATGTGGATGAGAACGACAAAGTGCGCTACTATTCCGCCACGGATGACCGCGTTTTTCCCCATTTTTGATGAAAACAAGGATTACCGCGGGGTTATTGAAGTTTCCCAGGACATTACAGATATTCAGAAGCTCACCGGCGAACACCGGCTGCTGGACTGGGAGTAAGAAAAGAAGTACTACAATAAAACACCGCTTTATAAAAGAACAGCTTTACTGAACTAAGGGATTTAGGCAGTTATTTTGAAAACTATTTGTTCTTAAAACTAAAAAGTCATGACATCTATTATGTATATCAAAATGGAATAGAAATTGATTTTTATCTTAGAGATTTAAATCTTTTATTAGATTCAAAATATAATTCTGAAATGAATTCAGAACAGGAAAAGCTGTTAATAAATTCAATTAATAAAGCAGGAGACTTATAATACTGATTTTATAAAAGAAAAAATTGTATTACAATCATAGACATGAATGAAGTAGAAATAAACACCTATTTACAAGAGATTATAAAAAAATGGCGCACATTAGATATAAAAGAGATAATACTATTTGGTTCCATTAATAATGGAAATTTTAATGAAGAAAGTGACATAGATTTATTAGTTATACTAGACATAGATAAGATACCAAAAACCTATGAAGAAAAAATGGAAATGAAACTTGAACTAAGAAAGGCCATTAGAGAAGTAAATAGAAAAATAGCAATTGATCTACTTGTATACACAAAAAAAGAATTTGAAATTTTAAAAATTGAAGGAAATAACTTTTTCAAAGATATAATAAAGAATGGAAGAAAATTATATGAAAAAGCGAGTTGAAGAATGGATTCATTTTGCTGAAGTGGATATTAAAGCAATAAAAAAGTTGATTGAGGAACCAGCTTTAAGTCAAATTGCTGCATTTCACTGTCAGCAAGCAGTAGAAAAATTATTTAAAGCCCTTATAGAAAATTTGTGTAAAGAAACACCGAAAATACAAAAGCAAATAAAAGAAGTACTAAAATAAAACACAGCTTTATAAAAGGACAGCTTCAGCCAGCTCAATACAGCTCGTACGAACTTCATCTTCACAACTAATTGTATTTTTACTTACTTTAATTTATTTCTGTAAATTGCTGGGTTTGTCCTGACAAATGAGATGGTGAAGCTTCAAATCCAGCGTAAAATCTGCTATAATAAACATATGCAGGAAAGTATATTGCTCCTTTTTGCAAAAAAATATCTCTGGTGGCAGAAACCTGAAGAGGCAGTGCACAATCAGGAAAGAGTTCTTGCGGCAGCCATGAACCTGGGCAGCCTGGAAGATTATCAGACTCTTTACAAAATGTTTGGCCCCAAAACTCTGGCTTCAGTTTTGCAGATGAATGTCCCTGGCTGGTTTACGCCAAAATCTTGGTCCTTTTGGCACAGGGTTTTGGATCTAGTTCCCCTATCAGAGTCTGTGCCTCCGCCACCGGTTAGAGAGTTTAGATGAAAACATTCAAGGCCCAACTGGATATTCTTCCTCCATCCCAGCACATTCTTTGGCCCCAGTTATCAGCAATTAACAGAGAGTTTGTTCTCTACGGTGGTACCGCTTTGGCCTTAAGACTGGGTCATAGACAGTCGGTGGATTTTGATTTTTTTACCCATCGGGAACTCGACCCTGATAAAATTCTTTCGACCCTTCCTTTTCTGAAAAATGGTATTGTTCTGCAGTCCGAAAGAAATAGCTATACTTTTCAGGTACCAGTAAAAGATAATTTTGTAAAAATAAGTTTTTTTGGAACTATCTCTTTTGGAAGGATTCAGAATCCAGAATGGACCCATGACAGGGTTCTTCTTGTTGCTTCAGCGGAAGACCTTCTAGCAACCAAGCTGAAAGTTATTATGCAAAGAATTGAAACAAAGGATTACCAGGACGTTGCCGCCCTGATAAAAACCGGCAATTCGCTATCTGAAGGGCTGGAAGGGGCCCAGATCCTCTTCGGTAACACCTTTTCCCCTGTTGATTGCCTCAGAGCTCTGGAATACTTTGAAGATCCCTTGCTGGATGATCTTGGGCAGAATGACAGAAAAGTGTTGAAAAAGGCTGTTCAGGATATTATCTCTCAGGACATAGTCCTAGGAAAAAAACAAAGAATTGACAATCTGTACTGAGCCCTTCCCCCTATTCATTACATGCTGTAACTTGTA
>JAIPFQ010000060.1:0-11564 GCA_021736605.1 Spirochaetales bacterium
AACTCCTTCGTAATCGCCCACAACAAAAAGGGTTCCCACTGGCTTGCCCTCCCTCCCCTCGGCGGCAATCTGGGTTGAAACCTGAAGAACCCTTGTAAAGGTGGAAATCTCCAGGTCCTCGGGGAATCCCTCAGTTTGAGAAGTAAAGGGGATTTCCATATCCATAAGATGGGTCAGCCGTATGGAATCAAGAAGACCGGAACCCGACTGGCCGAAGATATTGACAATAATATCAGCAGGGCTGAGTACTTTATGGCTGAGAAGATACATCAGAGTAAACTGCACCTGTGCGGAACGCTTTACCCCTTTAATGGGCATAACAATGAGACTGTTTTCGTCGGAAAACCCGGAATCAAAACGGCCCTCTCTGCTGGTAACGATAACCGCGTCTGTTTCTTTCACAAGGGATTCAATAAACTCATTATCTTCAATGGCGTCTGCATACAGTATAAGTCGCGCCGATTCAATTGAGTCCCGGATCTTCACTGCTTCGTGAAAAATAAGCGACGAGAAGCCCAGGCGGTCATGGTATAGGCTGTCCGGGAATTCCTCGGGCTGCTGCAGAAGTGACAAGAAGTCCGCGGCATTCAGAGCAGAGACAAGGCGCTGGAGAAGCTCTTCATCCTGCAAAGTCATCGCCATTTCGCTCAGAATCTTCAGATGATTCCCCCGTCCTCCCGCCAGCAGCACCACAAGCCGGATCGGATTGTTCCGGTCACTGTCCCAGTCAAGACCTCCAGGAATAACGGCTACCGCCATTTTGTTGTCTTTACTGCCGGGAATTACCGCGTGAGGAACGGCCAGCAGAGTATTCAATCTGGTAGAGAGGGAGACTTCCCGCTTCTGAATCAGTGCCTCTATCTGATCCGCATCAATCCCACCCAGATCTTCAGCAACAGCAGCACAGAGCCGTCGTATAACATCGTCCTTGCTGACCTGTTGATCCGCCGAGTAAATAAAGATTGAGTCTTCTGAAAGCATGCGACTGAAGATTGTCATTACCTTAAATAATATCTCAAAAAAATCCCTTGTCAAGGATTGGGTTAAAGCCCTGAAGCGGACTTAGAGAAACTTAAAACAACAAGGGCTGCGGACACACGCTAGGGGAAAAAATCGATCGGAACAAGTCCATAGGTTCTGTTTTTATCTGTTAACCTGCAATAAAGAAAACGGAGCCCGTGCCATCATGTTCCTCCTTACAAAAAATTACATTTTGTGTAAATTTGTGTAAACTTGGATATATAATGAAACGCCTCCGTTGTTCGGTCGGCAGCTCAATGCAAAGTATCTCTTTACATTGAAATTAATTATGTAGTGCTGCAGACTGGACTTGAACCAGCACAGGATAAACTCCCACTAGCCCCTCAAGCTAGCGTGTCTACCAATTCCACCACTGCAGCAATTGAACAATGCTAACTTACACATTTAGGGCAAATTAGTCAATATCATTTTCATTTTTTGTCTGCTTGACATATCATTTTCACTTTTTGCCTGCAAGCACTTTTTTCAGCAGCCATAATAAAACCAGACATTCTTATTTTCATCTTCATTTACAGCCATATGTTCACCAACTATTCAGATCTGCTCCTTCATGGCAGCAAACCACTCATCAGGAAGCGGCTGAGGCCGAC
The DNA here is from genome assembly GCA_021736605.1 of Spirochaetales bacterium. Taxonomy (GTDB): domain Bacteria; phylum Spirochaetota; class Spirochaetia; order PWKH01; family PWKH01; genus JAIPFS01. Next base: position 1,632 of record JAIPFQ010000060.1, read on the forward strand.
CATTCTGCAGCGACACGCAGGCAACTTTTATATGAATATCGGCGATACGAGTCTTCCCGCGTTTTATCCCCTGCTCTAGAATGATAGAAAAGCGCTTAAGAGACAGCACCCGAGTCTCCACCCTCAGCAGATCATCAAGAACGGCGGGTTCATGGAAATCTATCGAAAGGGAGTGCACAATAAAACCGAAAGCTTTTTCCTTCAAATGCTGCTGCTGTTCTATCCCCAGATCTCTAACAAATTCTGTTCTTGCATGTTCCGCCATATCCAGATATCGACTGTGATACACGATCCCGCCAGCGTCAGTATCACTATAATACACCCGCACATCAAAGGTATGAATCGGACTGCTTTGAGAAGCATCAGCAGAAGCGGAGGCATCAACACTATTGGAATTCCCTGGTGATGCTGACGCTCCGGAATTCGCCTCTTCTCTTTTTCTATCTTCACGCATACAATTAATCCTCCATTGTCCTATTACTACCCATTAGTACATGTATAGCATCTTTCTTCAATGCTCAACAATGATGATACGCAGGATTTGCTCCGCTTCATTTCTGTTTTCGATGCTCCCATTATTATGAGTACTTTACCGTTTTTTTATTGTGTTTTTTCCCGTATGCTGGTATCTTATCTTCATGACTTTCATGAACAGACTGACGAATGCCCTTCTTAAAACTGCCATACGGATTCTCTGCAAGGTTGATGATTCCGAATTGAAAAAGGTACCTGAAAAGGGCCCCATGATCATCATCGCCAACCATATATCTTTCTTTGAGGCTCCAATAATATATCTCTATCTTCGTCCGAGAAGAACCATCGCTCTTGCTAAAAAGGAGCTATGGGATTCATTTGCCACCCGCAAGCTCATGGAGTGGTGGGAATCAATACCCATTAACCGGGGATCTATGGACAGGGATGCCCTCCGAAAAAGTTTTCAGGTTCTCGACGACGGTGACTTTTTCTGCATCGCCCCGGAAGGCACACGAAGCCGCACCGGACAAATACAGAGAGGAAAAGAGGGGACCGCTTTTATCGCTACAAAGAAAGACGCCCCCATTCTTCCTGTAGCCCATTTCGGCATTGAGAATTTCACAAAGAACATTAAGAGACTAAGGAGGACTCCTGTCACATTTAAAGTGGGAAAACCCTTTGTCATAACGGAGAAACGACGATTTTCAGCACAGGAACGTCAGCAAATCAGCGATGAAATGATGAGACGGCTTGCTTCACTCCTGCCTGAGCATATGCAGGGCTACTACAAGGACAGCATACATGATGAATACCGATTCACAAGGGAAGTTGACAAGGGAAGTTGACATGTAGATAAAGCCGTAAAGGTAAAATTTTTTCGCTTTGTTCTTTACTTGTCCTTACATGTTCTTCTACTGTTTCTTCATATTTTCTTCATATATTCAGGATATGATACTAATAATTAGTATTACATACATAATGAAAAGTCAGTTTCTGTTATTTGGGGAAGGATGACATGATACTGCCAACAAAAGGAGGCTGGAACGTATGGCAAAAATACGATCCAAAACAAAAATTTCACGACTCCGCTTAGCTGTGCAGATTTTTTTCTTTCTCATAGTTACACTGGTCATTCTTGCGCATGCCCTTGAAGATATGGGTATAACAATTCCCTTGTTCAGCGGAGCATCGCTTCATGCAATATGCCCATTCGGAGGCGTAGTAACCCTGTATAATCTCATTAGCGACGGCACGTATATCCAAAAAATTCATGAATCCGCTGTTCTTTTGATGATTTTTGTCGGTATTTCTGCAGTCCTCGCAGGACCTTTCTTCTGCGGATGGCTCTGCCCATTCGGTTCTTTTCAGGAATGGCTCGGCAAGATTGGTAAACGCATATTTAAAAAACGTTATAATCATTTTATTCCTCAAAAAATTGATTATGTACTCAGATATCTTCGCTATGCTGTATTAGTTTGGGTTCTGATCATGACAGTTATAACAGCCAAACTTGTATTTCAGGACTACGACCCCTACTATGCACTGTTTAATTTCTGGTCCGGCGAAGTTGCTGTTACCGGATATATAGCCCTGGGTCTTGTGATTGTACTTACACTGTTTGTTGAACGGCCATTCTGCAAATATGCCTGCCCCTACGGCGCAGTATTAGGACTTTTCAATTTTTTCCGGATATTTAAACTTCGCAGAAATGATAAGACATGCATACACTGCAAATTATGTGATAAAGCCTGTCCTATGAATATTGAAGTATCTTCAAAGACAACTGTACGGGACCACCAATGTATCTCCTGTTATGCCTGTACTAGTGAGGTTTCATGTCCTATTGAGAACACAGCTGCTTTTAAGTCGACAAAATATAAAACTACCCTGTCAGAAACTAGCTCAGCGGCAGCTGGGAAACTGAGAAATAAGGGGGAAGCATGAAATTATCAGCATTACAAGCGGCAGCACTAACAATTGTCATAATAATTGGCGGAGTTCTTATTTCTCAGTCTTTGGGATGGTGGAAGACGACAAGTTCAAAAGAACCCAAACTCATTGAAGAAGGAGCTTTCGCCGGTAGTTATGACCCCAGTGATATTCGCGGATCTTATGCTTTTTCTGATATTGAAGATGCTTTTGAGATCCCTTCTGATCTTACAGCGCAGGCTTTCGGTCTTCCAATCGAAGGAGTTGACACAGGAATGTATCAAGCAAAAATGCTGGAAGAAATTTTCGGAGATCTTACCGGAGAATTTGAGATAGGAACCGATAGTATTCGGTGGTTTACTTCTCTTTACACCGGATTGCCCCATACCCCGGAAGAGACTACGCTTCTCCCTGAACCCGCAGTTGATATCCTGCTTAATTCAGGAAAAATCGATGAAGCCGTATATCAGGAGCTTCAGCAGTTTACTATAAGCCTAGATGAAATAGATGGTCTCTCCATTGAAAAAGCTGTTTCTGAATTTGAATCAACTCAGATAAGTTCGGATGAATCCGAAACAGAAGAATCTAATGACAGTCAATCTGAATATGATGATGAAATTCCTGAAATCCGTGGGAATACTACATTCAATGATCTGCTTGATTACGGTATTTCAGAAGGACAAATCGCTGAGACCCTTGATATTGCAGATTTCTCAGAAATTGACAGCAGAATGGCTGTGAGAGACTACTGCCTTGAAAACGGCTTGGAATTTGGCGATTATAGACTAAAGTTTGAAGAACTGGCGACGGAATAAGGGGCTTTTGCTGCAAGCAAACGTCTCCAAAGTTGAGTTTGCATAATTTTTTTGAGTACGGCGGAATCAGAACTTATCACCACTAGCACAAGTATATTTACTAAGGCCCTTTACAGAAAAGAGGGCCTTAGTACTCATTGGTACTCATTGGTACTCACTGGTACTCACCTTATTTTTCAGCTTATTATTTACCTTATATTTCATACGGCGTATCAAGATAGACGCTCTTGATCCACTGCAGGAAGAATTCCAGGCTGTGGCTCCTCCACTGATTCACCGGATTCTGCAGGTCGTAATGCACTGGGGGCTCTACATCACTTCTCCCTTTCTCCAGATCACGGTAATACTCATCCGCCAGCCGTTCGGTCTGATACTCGGGATGACCAAGGTGCATGACAAAGCGCCGATCGCAGCTTTCAAAAATGGTATAGCCGGTCTCTTCACCATAGGCGAGCAGATGCAGACGCTTTTCCCGTGCCGCATCCTCTAAATCTTTGTCCCGAATGCCCGAATGACGACTCTGGGGTGTCCAAAAAACATCATCAAGCTCTCCGGTGATACGGTGGGATCGGTCCAGATTCTTTGTCGGGTAGATACCGAAAAGCTTTTTATCGTACATGACCTTATCTATCCCCTTATAATATGCCAATGCAAGCCCTCCCCAGCAGATTCCCAGGGTTGAGGCAATATTATCCTGGGCATAATTAAAAATCTCAACTAACTCTCGCCAATAGGATACATCAGAAAATCTCATACTCTCCACAGGAGCCCCGGTGAGGATCAGTCCGTCAAAACTGCGGTTCCTGACTGCATCTTCAAAGGTCATATAGAGGGTGTCCAGATGGCTGTGATTGCTGCTCTTGTAGACATGGTCATGCAGCCGCAGCCAGACCGGTTCAATCTGTATGATCGAACGCCCCAGGGGAAAAAGAAGATGGTACTCATAGCTCTCTGCTTTCGGCATCACATTCAGAATGCCGATTCGCAGGGGACGAATATCCTGATGCTGGGCTGCCCCTTCAGTGATGCAGTGGACCCTTCGTTTCTGCAGGGCCTCTTTAATATGATAATTCTCCGGTACAATGATGGACATGTCAGCTCCTTAATTTACCTAAATGTAATCTTCGTTAGTGAAATTCAGTCCCGGTATGCCGTCTTCAAAGCCTGATCAATATCTGTAAGGATATCATCAATATGTTCTATCCCCACAGAAAACCGTATCAAGTCAGGACGTATCCCGCCGGCCAGCTGGTCCTCTTCCGAAAGCTGAGCATGAGTTGTCGTCGCCGGGTGGATGGCCAGACTCTTTGCATCACCGACATTTGCCAGGTGGGAAATAAGATGCATATTGTTGATGCATGACGCGCCGGCTTTACTGCCTCCTTTTACCCCGAAAACTACCATCCCGCCGAAACCATGCTCAAACTGCTCCGCTGCGCTGCGGTATGAGGGATCACTAGGCAGACCGGGATAGCGCACCCATGACACAGCCTTATGCTGGGAGAGGAACTCCGCCGCCGCCTGGGCATTCGTGCAGTGCCGCTCCATCCTGAGTGGTAAAGTCTCTATCCCCTGCAGAAACATCCAAGCATTGTCCGGGCTGATGCAGGCTCCCAAATTTCGCAGAGGGACAAGCCGCATCCGCATGATATATGCTAAGGAGTTGAGTTCATCCCCTAAGTCCAGGGCAAATCTGAGTCCGTGATAGGAGTCGTCCGGCTCCGTCATTTTCGGGAACTTACCGCTAGTCCAATCGAATCCGCCGCCGTCAACTACGATACCGCCGATGCTTGTGCCGTGACCTCCCAGCCATTTAGTCAGGGAGTGTACGACAATATCCGCTCCATGCTCCAGGGGGCGGAACAGATAAGGGGTGGTGAAGGTAGAATCCACAATCAGCGGAATGCCGTGCTTTCTGCTGACCCGGCTCAACTGTTCAATATGCATAACATCCAGAGACGGATTTCCGATCACCTCGGTGAATATCAGTTTTGTCTTCTCCGTAATCGCGTCGTCAAAAGCCTGGGGATCAGTGGAGTGAACAAAGTTCGTTTTAATCCCCATTTCCGGGAGAATAGCACTGAACATTGTATGCGACCCGCCGTAGAGGTTTCCGGAAGCTGCAATTTCATCACCCAGACCACAGATATTGATGATGGAGTAGAAGATGGCTGATGTGCCCGATGCCAGGGCAAGAGCCGCCGCCCCCCCTTCCAAAGCCGCAATACGCTGCTCAAGCACCTCCTGCGTCGGATTCTGCAGCCGTGTATAGATATTCCCCAGTTCCTTCAGGGCAAACAAATCCGCCGCGTGCTGGGTGTTCTTAAAGAGATAGGATGAAGTTCGATGGACAGGAACCCCCCGCGAAAGGGTCTGATCAGTCTGTATGCCCCCATGAAGGGACAATGTCTCTAATTTATATGATTTCTTATCTGTCTGTGCCATTTTTTCTCCTCGTATAAGTGAATCTCTATGTTAATCCTCAAAGAGCCATGTTGACAAGTAGCGCTCCCCGGTATCCGGAAGGATAACAATAAAGCGTTTCCCCTGCCCTTTTATCTTTTCAGCCTGTTTTCGGGCAGCCTCAAGAGCAGCGCCGCATGATATTCCTAAAAGCAGTCCTTCTGATTTCGCCATGCGCCGAGTCATCTGAGCAGCTTCCAGAGAGGACACCGGCTGTATGACATCGATGATCTCAGTATTCAGAACTTCCGGTATAAAGCCCGCTCCGATTCCCTGTATTTTGTGCGGCCCAGGCTTCTCACCGGATAAAACCGATGATTCCTGCGGCTCCACCGCAACAATCGTTATCCCGGGGATCTCCGCTTTCAGGACCTCTCCCGTACCGGTGATGGTTCCGCCAGTGCCGACCCCCGCTACAAAGTAATCCGCCTGTCCGTCGGTATCACGAATAATTTCCTGAGCTGTAGTTTTCCGATGTATGTCAGGATTCGCTGGATTCTGAAACTGTGAAGGCATATAGCTGCCGGGAGTCTTTTCAGCAATTCTTTCGGCTTCCTGAATTGCGCTCTTCATCCCCCCCGAACCTGGAGTAAGAATCAGTTCAGCTCCAAGTGCTTTAAGGATTTTCCTCCGCTCTACACTGAGGGTGTCCGGCATAGTTAGAATAAGCTTATATCCCCGGGCTGCTGCAGTAAAGGCAAGCCCTATCCCAGTATTACCGCTGGTAGGCTCCACAATGGTCCCGCCGGGTTTCAGTTTACCGGATTGTTCTGCTTCTGTAATCATATTCAGAGCAATTCTGTCTTTGATGCTTGAGAGGGGGTTGAAATATTCCACTTTCCCGATTATTTCATTGCCTGTCTCCTCGGATAGGGAATGGATCCGCACCAAGGGTGTATTTCCCACCAATTCAGTTATATTTTCCGCAATCTTCATGCATTCGCCTCCTTACATATAAGCGTTCAAACAATTTAAATGTCGTATAGTATTGTTTCAGATGTTTCTGCCTTATCCAGCAGATCCTTCAGGGTATAACGCTGAAGAACATTTTTCATACTCTGCTGCAGTTCAATCCACATATCCCTGGTGGGACAGTCAGCCGAAGCACCGCAGGCATCAAGGTCCTCAATACAGGCAAACTGACTCTGTTTCCCCTCGAGAAGTTCAACTACATCCAGCATGCTTACTTTCTCCGGTTTCCTGATAAGCACATATCCGCCCCTGGCTCCTCGAATTGTCCGGATAATTCCGGCATTTTTCATCACAACCAGAATATTTTCCAAATAAGAGTCAGGTATATTCTGCAGTTCTGAAATAGTTTTCCGCTTTATCGGGCTTGTGCCAGTCTGTTTTGCGATTTCATAAAGGGCGCGAATCCCATACCGGCTTTTTGTCGATATCTGCATCTTCATTCTTCTCCTCTTCCATCTATTGTTTCATGTTTTTGTTTATAAACTTTGTGAACTTTAATAAGTTACACCCTCTTCATTCGATTGTCAATACCGCTCCAAAAAAAATCATCCCCGAATTCATAGATCCAAATCCATGAAATCGAAGATGACTGTTCTCTACTGATACTTACGCTTGAGTTTTCTGCTTACGGCTACTGCTTACGGCTTACTGATTATTGCTTACTGCCCGGTACTGTACTTTGAAGCGACCTTTCTGTCCGCTGCAGCCAGAATCTTCTTTCGCAGTCGAATCGATTTCGGTGTTACCTCCACCAACTCGTCATCACGGATAAACTGTATTGCCCGTTCCAGGGTCATGGGCAGAACCGGAGTGAGAATCACCGCTGCATCCTTTCCGGAAGCGCGCATATTGGAAAGCTTTTTGGTTTTACAGGGATTCACATTCAAATCATTATCTCTATTGTGCTCACCCACAATCATTCCTTCGTAAACCCGGTCATTGGGCACTACAAAGAGGAGTCCCCGGGGTTCCAGATTAAACAGTGCGTAGGGCACTGCCTGACCGGAGCGGTCTGAAACAAGGGAGCCCGTATGTCGCTGGGGGAATTCGCCTCGATAGGGTTCATAACCGCTGATGTAGGAGTTGAGAATACCTGTACCCTTGGTATCCGTGAGGAATTCATCTCGATATCCGATAAGCCCTCGGGTGGGGATGGAAAACTCAAGACGGGTGCGGCCGCTCTCATGATTTGTGTAGGCCTGCATAATCCCCTTCCGTTTTGAAAGTTTCTCAGTCACTACCCCCGTGTAAGCATCTTCACAGTCAACAAACAGATGCTCGATCGGTTCAAGCCTCTTACCCTGCTCATCCTTTTTGAAAATAACCTCAGGACGACCTACACAGAGTTCGTAGCCCTCACGGCGCATGGTCTCAATCAAGATGACCATCTGAAATTCGCCCCGGCCTTTTACAATCAGGCCTTCCCCGTTGGGCGGTTCGGAGAGCTGAATGGCTACATTTTTCAGGGTTTCCTTCTCCAAACGCTCCCGGATTCTGCTGGACTGCACATATTTACCTTCAGTACCATTCAGCGGGGATGTGTTGGCAGTGAAACGCATGGAGACTGTAGGTTCATCCACAGTAATCCGCGGCAGAGCTTCATTGTTTTCTGCTGTACATATGGTATCGCCGATAAAAACGTCATCTATTCCGGAAAGGACAATAATATCCCCCGGCTCGGCATAATCGGCGCTTACCAAGCCCGGGCCTTCATATTTCTGGATATTGGTCACATTGAGCTGCTGACGTCTCCCGCCGCTGCCCAGGCAAATCAGAGAATCCTTGGACCTCACGCCTCCATGGATCACCTTACCTATGGCTAAACGTCCTAAATAATCGGAGTAGGAGAGATCAGAAACCAGCATCTGGAAGGGCTTTTCGGGATCATACGTCGGCGCCGGAATTTCATTGAGGATTAAATCGAAAAGCAGACGCAGGTCCTTCCCTTCGTCTTCAGGAGCCTCCATGGCTATTCCGTCCTTTCCATTGGCAAAAAGGTAGCTGAACTCCAACTGCTCCTCATGAGCATCAAGATCAATAAGCAGATCATATACCTGATCAAGCACTCGCAGAGGCTGCGCATCAGCTCGATCAATTTTGTTGATAACAACAATCAGGTGCAGCCCCAACTGAAGCGCCTTATTGAGAACAAAACGCGTCTGGGGCAGAGGCCCTTCCGAAGCATCCACCAGCAGGATTACGCCGTCCACCATGGAGAGGGCACGTTCAACCTCTCCGCCGAAATCTGCATGTCCGGGAGTATCAAGGATGTTGATCTTCACTCCCTTGGAGAGAATCGAGCAGTTTTTTGCGGCGATGGTGATTCCTCGTTCCCGTTCCAGGTCCATGGAGTCCATCAGGCGCTCCTCTGTCTCCTGGTTTTCCCGGAAGAGGCCGCTCTGTTTAAACATAGCATCGACCAGAGTAGTTTTCCCATGGTCTACATGGGCTATAATAGCTATATTACGAATAGCTTTATTTTCTGCATGCTTGCCTGAAGAGGCAGCATGGGATTTGGGAGAATATTTTGTCATGGAATTTCCTTTTTAAGCTTTGTTATGTGTTGGGGCATGTTGAAAATACCGTATTACGGCTTCCTAGTCTAGTGGCAAATCATCCGTTGCTGCAAAGCAGGTCAATGCAAGCATTTTTATAAGATACCAAACTCTCTCAAGTCCTTACGACACTGATCAGGGGATGAAAACTGCAGAGCCTGCATGCCCGTCTGCCTCGCCGCAGTTATATTCACGGAGGTATCATCAATAAACAGAGTTTCCCGGGGATTCAGCTGAAATTTTCCGAGGAGATACGTAAAAATTGACGGATCAGGCTTTGCTTTTCCCGCTAAACAGGAAACAACTTTTCCTGAAAAAAGTTCCCAGAAACCATAAGTCCGGGAGATATAGTCCCAAGACGGCCGGGACATATTTGAGAGCACATAAAGGGGAATGCCGGCTTTATGCAGCTCTTTTATGATGTCTACGCTTTCGGGTTTCGGCTGCAGACTGGCCGGAACATCTTCCAGAAAGGCTTCAAGCTTCTGCAAGGGCAAACCGGTTCTCTTTGCGCCCCGCTCTGCCACTTCCTTTGATCCCATGGTGTCGCAGTCAAACTGAATCCAGTCAGGATGGTTGATTATTTTCTGAATAACCAGTTCCTGATCAATGGAATTGGAAAAATAGTTCTTCAGCAGGGTATAGGGACTCCATTCCAAGACTACACCGCCCAAGTCAAATACAATATGATTCATTCAGATACCTTTCTTTAGAGATAATTTCCT
>JAIPFQ010000061.1:0-11518 GCA_021736605.1 Spirochaetales bacterium
AGGGCAGCCTTCAGCGTGCAGTAACCCGAGGGAACGGATACATCGGCAACGACGTAACTGAAAACATCAGAACCATCGGCTCCGTCCCCCTCCGCCTGCCCGAATCAGTCAACCTTGCGGTTCGAGGAGAAATATATCTACCCAAAGACCGCTTTGAACGGATGAAGGGGCAGAATGAAACTGAATACGCCAATCCGCGTAACCTCGCCGCCGGGACGATACGGAGAATCCGCAGCAGCGAAGTTGCCGCCGTTCCCCTGACCATCTTTGTCTACGAAGCCTATCTTCTAGAAGATGATGGAGAGCCTTCGGAAAGCGGATATATGAATCATGTAGAGATTCTGAAATACCTCCACACCCTTGGCTTTCGCCTGAACCCCAGCCTCGGCGTCTTTGTGCATGACCGAAGTGTCCTGCAGGCTCTTCCTGAGTTTCCAGTTCCGACCTGGACCGCTGGAACCTTCGATGAACTGGATGATTTTATCCGCAGGGAAACATCCCGGCGCGGGCAGCTGGACTATGAAATTGACGGACTTGTGGTGAAGGTCAATGAAATACCTGTGCGCAGGGAGCTCGGCTTTACCGGCCATCATCCGCGCTGGGCCATGGCGTATAAATTCGAAGCCCCCCAGGGTGAAACGGTGGTCCGCAGCATCGATGTGCAGGTGGGGCGAACCGGCCGCATCACCCCTGTGGCCAGGGTTGAACCAGTTCTCATCGGCGGCTCCACGGTCTCCAACGTCACCCTGCACAACCAGGACTACGTGGATCTCCTAGAGCTCTCCGTAGGCGACAGCGTTGCAGTATCAAAACGCGGAGATGTGATTCCGGCGGTGGAAAAAGTATTGGATAAAAATCCCGATGGAACACCCGGATGGCGCATGCCGGAAACCTGTCCCTCCTGTGGCCAGTCCCTGCAGCTGCGGGGAGCCCACACCTTCTGCGTGAATCCCCACTGCCCCGCACAAGTTCGCGGCCGCATCTACTTTTTCATCGGCCGGAATCAGATGGACATTGAAAATTTTGGACCGGAAACAGCTGCGCTGCTGATGGAAAAAGGTGTCCTGAAGGATCTGCCTGACATCTACAACACCGATTATGATGCTGTTCTCACCGGAGAACCGGGTTTCGGCGAAAAAAAGATCCGGAAAATCAAAGAAGGCGTGGAAAAAAGCCGGCAGCAGCCCTTCCACGTGGTTCTTCCCTCTCTCGGTATTCCGGATATCGGTAAAAAAGCCGCGGAGCTGCTCATTGAAGCGGGCTATCGCGATATTGATACCCTCATCTCCCTGGCGGAATCGGAAAATGGCCCTGAGCAGCTCACACAGATAGCTGGTTTCGGAAAAAAAACAGCCCAGTCCATCGTGGAAGCTTTGCAGGATCCTGCGGTACGGGAACGCATCGAAGCTTTGCGCGCGGCGGGACTCAATTTCCGTGAAGAAGCTGAGGAGAAAGAGGAAAATGCTGATTTTGATGATGTCTTTGCGGGCCAGGTTTGGTGCGTCACCGGAAGTTTCGAACACTTCAAGCCCCGAACTGCCGCTATGGATGAGGTGAAACGCCGCGGAGGTCGGGTTGTGAGTACGATTACCGGAAAGACCACCCACCTCCTTGCGGGAGAAGGTGCGGGAAGCAAGCTGGCCAAAGCTCAAAAGCAGGGAACCATCGTGGTCAGCGAGCAGGAATTTCTGGAAATGTGCCGGGATTCCAGCGAAAAAAACAGCTGAAAAACAGGGGAAAAGCAGGGGGAAAGCAGGGGGAAATCTGCGTCCAGATCCTGAGAAATGCACAGAATTCCGCAGAAAAACGTAGAGACGTAGAGACATTGAGACGTGTAAATGTAGAGACGCTGAGACATAGAAATGCTGAAGGTAATGGCTGTGCTGCCGCTGTCTGACTCAAGGCAGCACCGTAGGCCGTACAGTCAATGCGATGTCCGTTATAATACTATTCAGCAGATTCAGTCCCAAGTTCCTTTTCAAGCTCTTTATCAAGGTAATCCACGAGGATTTCAGACTTTCTTTGGGCATCCTTTCGTTCAAGAGCCTCCGCCTGCATCCTGTAGGCATCTTTAAGGTTCTTCACAGGATATGAGTACAGCACCCAGACACCGCCATCATCATCCACCCACTGCTCTTCAAGTTCAGCACCGTTTATTGAGATATTCACTACCTGAGATGATATATTTTCCATCATCTCGATGCTTCGCTGACCTGACTCCCCGGAATCCTGAAAGTAGTTTGTCAGAGCTCCGCGGACGGAAGTGGAGGCCCAGCGTGCAATGCGGTCTTTAGCTGCTGATTCAGCACGGAGCAGCGAGTTCTGGAAATTGGAAAGTTTTCCATAGCCCACCGTATAATAAGTTCTCCAGGAAGATGGAGGTTTTGTTGTCCATACTGGCGAACCATCAGGATTATACTGCGTGGCACAGCCCGTAAACAGGACAAAAAGCAGCACCGTAAGCGCTGCCATCAAAAATACAGCTCTTTTTTTCATTATCTTTCCCCTTTGTTCAATCCTCAGGCACAATCGCCAAGGAGTAAAAATGATTTTCATCAGGATCATACCAGCGGGCAAGGACATAAAAGCCCTCCAGTGTGCCCTCTGCAACCTGAAGAATTCCCTCCTGAAAGTGCTCAAAATGGGTATTATCTGTCTCAAGAGTCGTGTTTACCGCATATGAACGGGCTTTGGTAACCGCCCGGGGGCTCTTGTTTACAATCGCCTCAGCCGCGGTAAAATCAGCAGCTTCCATTGAGTCGCGGAGGAACTGGTACTCCAGGCTTTCCCCCACCGCCGTAATATACCCCGGGATATCAGGAATCCTGTCCACCCAGGTCGGTCTTCCGTCTTCGCCAAAATCTTGAGTATATGGGCGCGGGTCTGCCGGGACAGCGGGATCAGCTGCTATGACGATAATACCTGTTCGAGAATTACCCCTCACTTCCAGAAGCTCCAGCCTGGAGAGGATTGATTCAATTTCATCCTCCAGGTAAAGAGCCTCCGCCTCCGAAGCAAAGGATATCAGTCCTTGGGAACTGGAGGATTCAGAGACTAAGGAGCTTGATACCGCTGCCTGCTTCCCAATGGCAATATTCCTGCTGCAGCGATAGAGAGCCTTTTCAACCATAGTGTCCACATCATAGTAGGGAGCTGATACTCCCATGTAGACATTTGCGGGGTATGCATCTAAATCCCACAGAAGGCGTGATTCCCCCTGCGGCTTGTTTGCCCCGGTCTCCAAGCCGCCTTCAGCGGTCATGCAGCCGCTGAAAAGTATGGAAGTAAAGATTACTGCAGCAGAGAGGAACAGAAACATGCGGTAGGGATACCGAAAATTCATCATATGAAATGCCTGTATTAACGTTTTTTCTCTTATATTCCTGTTTACTCCTGGGCTAGGGTCTCTTCAAGCATTTTAAGGGCTTCGTTCTTTTTAAACTCAGCGAAAGCAGCAGCTTCATTCTCTTCAAAATCCTGCGTAGCAGCCTCAAACGCCTTTAGTGTGTTCTCTATAGGCATGGAAAGCAGCACCCAGACGCCGCCGTCGGCATCAACCCACATGCCCTCCTGGGAAACACCTGAAAGAGAGGTATTTGAAATCTGGCGTGAAATGGATTCGAACGCTTCAACTGCCTGACGATTTTCATCACCGGAACCGTAGTCACTGGTATAGTTCACCACTACGCTCTGTACTTTGGTATTGACCCACTGGGAAATTTTCTCTTTTGCATCAGCATTTGCCCGTTTGATGGAGTTGGCCTTGTTGGAGAGTTTAGCATAACCGGTTTCGAAATGGTAATCCGCAAGTTTCGGTGTTTGATTCACCCAATCCGGCTGCGGCTGTCCTTCAGCGCCCATAATGGGAGCAGGTTTTTCTGCTTTCGGCTGTACAGGCTGGCTTGCACATCCGAGAACCATTAGCATGGTCAGGGTGACTATTACAGTAATTGGTACGAATTTTCTCATTTGGTAACTCCTTAAAATAATTTTACATTGTACTCTTCTGCATACCAGGGAAACTTTCAGTAACAATTGTACACATTTTTAGCCGGGTATACATCACTCCCCATAATAGTAATCTATAAAAATAAAATGTGCAATTAAAATGAGTCTCTTAAAATAAAGACTTTTGCTGTGTATGTTTTAGGCAGAGCCTCGACCTTAGAGCTGAGAACAGAGCTGAGAGTCGGAGAAGCATTTTGATCCAGTAAATAGGGGAGAGCTTAGCTCATAATGAAGGTCCTTCGGTAAAACACTGGTGGTTCTGGTGCGGCTGAATTGGACGACGGAAGTTCGGGGAGTTCAGGCAGTTGCCTCCCAATCGGAGATAGCTTCCCTACTTGAACAGCTGAAGATGGATCGCGCTTTTACTGGGTTAAACGGCGTTTTCCCATGACGTAAGCATCAACCTGGCATCAAAAAACGGTGCTTCAAAGTAAATATGACACGTATGCCGAGGTGCAGGCGGAACGATTATTCGGCGGAAAAATTGCGGAAAAATTGCGGAAAAAAATATCGCTGTACGGAGGAATGAGATATGTGGTATACTCATTAATAAATTGTGTTTTTGTTATGATTTCGATTTTCATAAAGATCATCACATGAACATAACAAAGAACATCACGAAGTCATCATAAAGAATTATCATAAGAAATATGAAGTGAGGAAATTTCATGCGAAATTTGATACATCTTCTCCTGATTGCTGCTCTGGCGGTCCTGCTTTTCGGCTGTGCATCACCCCTGCGCAGCATTGAGCGGACTGATCCGGGTACGCAAACTGATTTGAGCGGCCGCTGGAATGATACGGATTCCAGGCTCACTGCAGAAGCTATGATTGAGGATCTGCTGGCACGACCGTGGCGGGAACGCTTTATCTCTCGGGAAGGGGATGTTCCAGTCGTAGTTGTCGGGGAGGTCCGCAATCTGAGTTCGGAGCACATACAGACCGATACATTCATCAGTGATATGGAGCGGGAGCTGATAAACAGCGGCAGCGTCCGCTTTGTGGCGGGTGAGGAAGTTCGGAAACAGATTCGGAAGGAGAAGCTGGACCAGCAGTCCCAGGCCAGTGAAGAGACCCTGGCACGGCTAGGGGAGGAGATCGGAGCGGATTTTATGCTCCGCGGAAGCATCAGCTCCATCGAGGATGCCGCGGACGGGATGAAGGCTGTTCTCTACAAAATCACCCTTGAACTGATACGGATAGAGACCAATGAAAAAGTATGGATAGGGGACAAGGAGATCAAAAAGATCATTGATCAGCGCAAATTCCGCTGGTAAATAATACATAAGTACTACATTCCCAGGAAAGGAACAATACATCAGAAATGCAGAATAATCAGGCTGAAGGGAAATATCCCGGAAAACATCCTAGAAAAAAAACCGGAGAAAATCCCGGAAAACATCCCGATGGACTTCCCGAAGAAAAATGGGTAGGAAAAAAAGGACTAGGAAAAAAAGGAAGGTGGTTTTCTGCAGGGCGGTTTGCCTTTTTGCTGCTGATGCTTACGCTGTCGCTGATGACCATCCTCTCCGGATGTGCCACCGCTCGGAGAAACAGCCTCTTCCAAGAAGCTGACAGGGCTTTTACCGCCGGGAACTACGATGCGGCGACATCATATCTTGAATCCCGTCGGGATGCGCTCTACAGCGATCGGGACGAAGTTCTCTACCATCTGGAAACAGGGATGCTCAATTTTTTTGCCGGCAGCAGCAGAGCTTCCATCCGGCATTTGGATGCAGCCGAACTGCTGATAGATGACCTGTTCACGCGAAGTATTTCTCAGGCAGCGGGGAGCCTGCTCATCAATGACCTCCAACGGGACTACAGCGGAGAGGATTTTGAAGATATCTACCTCAATATATTCAAGGCTCTGAATTATCTCAGCCTAAATGACACCGATTCCGCCTTTGTTGAAATTCGTCGGCTCAGCAATAAACTTCAACTGCTCGAGGATAAATATAAACCCCTTACCCGGGCATACAGCACTTCTGATGATGCCTCAGGGCTTCAGTTCCAGGTAGGTTCCAGCCGGTTTCACAACAGCGCCTTAGCGCGGTATCTCAGCCTCATTATGTATCGATCAGAAGGTGATTTTGACGATGCGCGCATTGACTGGAGGAAAATGCAGGAAGCTTTTGCGCTGCAGGAGAATCTCTACCCCTTCCCGCTGCCCTTCAGTTCATCAATCCTAGATCGTTCCACAGATAAGCTTCCCCTGAGCCTATTGGCCTTTACTGGTCGATCTCCCCTGAAGCGCGCCTCCACTTTGCGGCTGAGGACCTATACGGATCGCGTGCTCATCAGTGCAGCTTCATCCGAGGATCCCTTAGACGGTATACTCAGGCAGTATCTCAGTATTCCCTTCAAGGGGGTGGAAGAGGGCTGCCATTTTACTTTTGAAATTCCCCGCATGCTGCCCCAGGGCTCCCAAGTCGATCGTATTCGCGTAAAGGCTGATGGACAACTGCTGGGTGAACTCAGCCTGCTTGAAGATATGGAGCAAATTACTCTGGATACTTTTGAAATCAAGGAACCCATGATCCTGCTTCGTTCAGCTGCAAGAACCGTCATTAAAGGGGTCAGCGCAAAAGCAGCGGGTGACGCGCTGGAAAAATCCGGTAAGGAATCCGGCTCCCTTGCTCTTGAATTGCTCGGGTTTCTGGGAAAACATACGGTGCAAGCGGCTAGTGATTTGAGTGAGCAGGCAGATTTACGGGTGTCGCGCTATTTCCCTGCATATGCCTACGCAGGAGAATGGGAACTGCCGCCGGGTGAATATCATATTGAAGTAGAATATTTCGGCTCCTGGGGATATCTTTTCACAGATGATCTCGGGACAGTGCTTCTCTCCCCGGATAGTCCGAATGTGCTGACCTCAGCTTTCAACAGATGAGTGGATTTAATATGAGGTGCGATACAGCAGTTAAGTGGATCCAGCATTAGGGTTGATACAAAAGATAAGCTGATTCAAAAGTAGTTGTTACACACTGATAAGTTGATACAACAGGTAAGCTGAAGATAGATGTTAGGATTTTGGCAATACAAGTTTGGTTCCGGGATTTTCTCAATAAAGTTTGGAAATAGGAGTTTGGTAATAGGAGTTTTTTAATAGGAGTTTGGATGATTATGAAAAAAAAGGCCCCCATATATGTGGTTTTACTGATTTTTTCTCTTGTTTTAGTATTTAGTATCTCCTGCAGTACCCGCAGTACTTTTTTTGGAGAAACTGCTTTATCCGGGGGTTCTGAAACATCCGGTATTCCCTCCTGGTACCTTGATCCGGAAACTCGCTACCCCGATGAGACCTACCTAGCAGCCGCAGGAAGCGGGGAGACTCGAAAAGCAGCCGAAAAAGAGGCACTTGCAGGACTTTCCCAGAGATTTGAAACTACAGTCCAAGTGGATCTGCAGACCCGTGAGTACTTCAGCGAAATAGTTACAGCCCAAGGCCTACTCACAGAAGAGGAGCTGGAGCTGGTGAATACCACAAACATACAGTCATCGGGTAAACTTCTGAATGTGCAGTTCAGCGAAGCGACAAGGGACAGCTCAGGCAGCTATTATATCATTGCCTTCATCGAACGGATCCCGAGCGGACGAATCTACCTGGATCTGATTCAGAAAAACAGCAAACGCATTATGATGTACATGAACCAAGCTGAAGAGGCTGAGAAGAGAGGTGATGTCCTTGACAGCTATGCCTTTCTCAATGCGGCAGCGATTTTAGCGGCTCCGCAGGAAGCCCTCCTGGAGCAGTTAAGGATAATATCTCCCGGTATGTCAGCCATGGCATCAACAGGCTATAACTATACGGAACTCCTGAAGCGTCAGTCCGCTGCAGGGGAGGCCCTGACCGTCTCAATCTCCATAAACGGAGATCACCAGAAAAGAGTTCGCAGCCTCCTCGCGCAGGTTCTGAACCGTGAAAATTTTGCTGTATTGCCTCCCGGTGATGATTCTCCTGAGGATCTGCAGAATGAGGAGACGGCACCGCAGCAGGGTGATCTGCAGAATGAGCAGACTTCATCAAAGCAGAATGTGCAGCAGCGGGAAGAACCGGTTCTCCAAATTCAAGGAGATGTCTCCCTTATTCCAACAGAGCTCAATCCGGATTTCAAAACCGTTCGCTGGGTACTGCGCATAGAGGTCTCCAGAAAGAACGGCAACCGTATCCTCACCTTTGCGGAACAGGGGCGATCGTCGGGATTAAATGAAACTGCTGCCGTTTCCCTGGCCTATAAGGATATGCAGGAGCTGCTTGAAGAGGAGTTCACCGCAGAACTCCATTCCTATTTCAGCAGAAAAGCTGCAGAAAAGTGAAGTGTGGATTTTTTCTCAAAGTGTGTGGATTTTTTCTCCGAGACGATTTCCACATCAATATAATCCGAATACTCCTCTTTCATATGTACTGAACCTCTCGGAGTATATGCGACCCAATAGCGGGTTTTAAATCGGATTTCAGCACAAGATCAACCTTAGCTTGAAGATCCTCAGATAACTGATTCTCAATCTCTAACAGCTCCAGCAGACCGATTAATGACGGTCTTCGAATATCAATTAAAATATCAATATCACTATCAGCCGCAGCTGTCCCTCTTCCATAAGAACCGAAAATTCCAATTTCTGTAATCCCATATTTTTCAAGTTGAGGCTTCTTACGGGCTAAATATGTCTTAATTTCCGAAATATCCTTCATAACAACATTACCTGTCACTAGGATACACCAAAACCCAAAAAAAGTAACGGGTAAGTACTCATATAATTAGCTGAATCTTTAATTCTGTGTTGGTCTTGGTGTGGATTTTTTCTCCGAGACGATTTCCACAACCCAGCCAACCAACAACTAACCAACCAACAACTAACTTGTGGATTTTTTCTCCGAGACGATTTCCACACTGTGCACGGTCCGGTCTTCCTGATATAATGCGTCATTAATACGACATATAGTAAGCCGCAGTCAGGTATTTTGGGAGGTTACCATGCACAGCATAGCAAAAGAGTTAATGGAAAAGTTGGAAGGATCAGTCGCAGCTGATTTGCTTTCGGATTTCGGAAAACGAGTATATTTTCCAAAAGGAATCGTAGCTCAGGCTGCGGAAGCAAAAAAGAAGGCAAAACGCCTCAGCGCCACCGTTGGAATGGCAACCCAGGATGGAGTTCCCCTCTATCTTAAGTCGATTTATTCTGATTTCACTGGCAATCAGCCAGGAGAAATTTTTCCCTATGCGCCCACTCCAGGTGATTTGAACTTGAGAAAACGCTGGAAAAAGGAGATGAACAGAAAAAATCCCGATCTGGAAGGTAAATCTACATCTGTGCCGCTGGTGACATCAGGGCTTACCCATGGGATTTTCATTGCCGCTGACCTTTTTCTTGACAAGGGTGATACGATCATCATGCCGGATATGTTTTGGGGCAATTATCGCCTTATCTTTGAAGAGCGCAGAGAAGCCAATATGGTCGAATTCCCCTTCTTTGATGAAAGAGATGGTATTAATCTTGATGCTCTTGAACAGGCAATCGAGGCTGTGCCTGGTGAGAAAGCTGCTTTGATCCTCAATTTCCCCAACAATCCTACAGGGTATTCTCCCACAAATGAAGAGGCTGATGCTATCGTCAAGCTTCTGAAAACCTCTGCTGAGAAAGGGAAAAAACTCCTTGTCATCACAGATGATGCGTATTTTGGACTCTTTTACGAGAAAGGGACCTGCACGCAGTCACTTTTTGCTCAGCTGGCCGATGCTCATGAGAATATTCTGGCTGTAAAAGTTGACGGAGCTACCAAGGAAGAGCTTGTTTGGGGATTTCGGGTGGGCTTCATTACCTATGCAGCCAAGGGCCTTACGGAAACCCATTACGAAGCCCTCACTCAGAAAACCATGGGAGCCATCCGTTCTTCCGTGTCAAACTGCAGTCGCCCTGCACAGACCCTGCTGCTGAAAGCCTTGGACAGTGGTACATACCAGGAAGAGAAAAAGGCGGCCTCTGAAATACTCCAGAAGCGCTATGAAAAGGTGAAAGAAGTTCTGGCTAAGTACAGTGACAATAAAAATCTTGTTCCTCTACCGTTTAACTCCGGGTATTTTATGACCTTCACCTGCCGTGGAAGTGCTGAAGATCTGCGGCTGTATCTGTTAAATACTTATGAAATTGGAACTATCTCCATAAAAGGGGAATATTTACGTATTGCCTTCTCCAGTGTTAATATTGAACAGCTGGAGGAGCTTTATGAAGTCCTATACAAGGCCGCAGGAGAGCTCTGGGACTGAGACGACGGATGGGCTGATGAACTGATGGGCTGATGAATTGATGAACTGATGGGCTGATGAACTGATGAATTGATGAATTGAGGTAGCTGAATATGGATCTCAAACTGAAGATCTACATCACCGGAGAAGACGGAAAAAAGTTTATGGGTATCGGCGTGCTCTGGCTGATGCAGCATATTCGCAGCTGTGGTTCCATAAAGAAAGCGGCGGAGGAGATGCAGATTTCGTACGCTAAGGCGCATAGCATGCTCAATACATTGGAGGATCAACTCGGGAAACCGGTGCTGGACCGGCAGAAAGGCGGTGAAGCACGAACAGGGGCCCAGCTGACGCCATTCGGTCTGCGGTTTATTGACGAATATGACCAGTTCCAGAGAGATACGAAGAGTCAAGCAGAGAATCGCTTTTCTGAGTTCCTGCGGACCCTCAGATCCCTGAAGGAGGAAGAGAATGAACAAAATGACCTATGATTTTAGCATCCCCACACTCGGGGAAGCAAAAATACCATCCCCAATAAAGATGTCATCCGAGGCCGGCGACAGTTTTGCTGCGTATGTACGGGATGATGAGTATGTCCTTTTTGAGATTGATGCTCATCTGAAGAAAAATGAGGTAAGCCCCGATAAACTTGACGTTCTGCAGCTTGCCGGCCCCCGGGAAAAGATCTATTTCAATCCTTCTCATGTTCATGCGGCGATTGCTACATGCGGCGGCTTGTGCCCCGGCTTAAATAATGTTATCCGGGCTGTGGTGCGCTGCCTCTGGTATCGCTACGGTGTTCGAAGGATCAGCGGAATTCAATACGGCTACCGCGGACTGCTGCCGGAAACGCCCTATGAACCTATCCCTTTGGACCCGGATGTGGTGGATGATATACAGATGAAGGGTGGTACTATCCTGGGAGCTGCCCGGGGAAGCGGAAAACGGGTGAGCGACATTGTAGATTCCCTTGAACGGTTGAATGTGAATGTATTTTTCACTGTAGGCGGAGATGGAACCCTCCGCGGCGCTTGGGAAATTGGTGAAGAGATCAAAAAGCGGGGATTGAAAATTGCTGTGATCGGTATTCCTAAGACTATCGATAACGATCTCTCCTTTATTCAGAGCTCTTTCGGGTTTGATACCGCCGTTTCGACTGCTGTGCAGTCTGTACGGGGAGCCCATGTTGAAGCCCACGACACTATCAATGGTATAGGGCTGGTGAAAGTTATGGGTCGTGAATCGGGCTTTATTGCTGCGCA
>JAIPFQ010000062.1:0-11511 GCA_021736605.1 Spirochaetales bacterium
GCCAAGGAATACCCGTTGGTGTGCAGCCCGCTGGAACTGACGCCGATAATAAGATCCCCGGGAACGATGGTATCACCATTGATGATACGCCCCTTTTCAGCAGCTCCGGTAACGATGCCTACAAGGTCGTGCTCCCCCGGCAGATAGGTGTCCGGCATCTCCGCCGTCTCTCCCCCGATCAGGCTGATGCCGTGTTCCCGACAGCCCTCAGCAAGTCCGTCGATGATTGCTCCCACCCGTTCAGGATCCAGAGTATCGTTAGCGATATAATCCAGAAAGGTCAGAGGTTTGGCCCCATGCACTGCAATATCGTTGCAGCAGGCGCTGAGCAGATCCTTGCCTATTCGGGAAAAATCATTCGCCATCCGTGCAGCGATAACTTTTGTGCCTACACCATCAATTGATTGGACCAAAACAGGATGGCGATACTCCTGCATCACCCCCGCCAGATCAAAAAATGCCCCGAAACTGCCCAGCCCTGTCAGTACATGCGTGCTGAAAGTAGAGGCGGCCGCTTCCGTAATCCGTTCTACCGCCTGATTCCCGGCATCGATATTCACACCGGACTGTTTATAGTTTATGCTCATCTGTTTTTCCTTATACCCGTATTTCTCAATTTTTTACAAACTGTATGATACTGCGGTCTTGATGATGCAGACATGATGCTGCAGTTCATTTTTACAGCAGTTTATTTCGAAGTCCTTCCTGCCAGAGGGTCTTTGCCTCCTGAACGGAAATCCTGATTTGCTGTCCATCGGTATCAGCCGGTTTTATGCTGATGTCTCCGCTGTCGACGGTTCTGCCTAATTCAATCAGCTGCTGTCCCAGCTCTTCAGCAGTCTGCAGTACTTCACTGCGATTTTCAGGGGGAATTGAGAGGACAAAGCCGGGGGTCTCGCAAAAGAGGACTGCATCTATCTCCGGCGGGGTTCCCTCCAGCCGCTGCGACTCCTGCCTTACCTGAGGCGCCTGAGATCCCTGAGATCCCTGAGATGCCTGAGATGCCTCCAGCGGCTGCGATGTTTGCGATGGATGCAGTGCTGGAGATCCCTGCGGTGTCCTGATTGCGGATGCAGGCAGAGAAATGTCGAAGCCGATATCATTGGCAAAGCTCATTTCACAGAGGGCTGCGGCAAGCCCGCCTTCAGAAATATCATGGACGGTGCTGCAGAGGCCTCTGCCCACGATTTCCCTGATGTAGTCTCCCCAAGCGGCGATCTCCGCCAGATCCGGCGCCGGGAGGGTCTCCGGTGGGACATATTCCCTGTCTCCCGTTCGCCTGCTTCCAGCGGCTCTGTTTTTTGTGTCGGTTAGATCTGCAGGATCCTTGGTTCCACTGATTATTTCATGGTAGATGCTTCCTCCGCAGCGCCCGTCCCGCGGCCCAAGGAGGAAAATAGCCTCCCCCGGCGCCTGAAAGGACTGGACACTGTGCTTTTCGGCATCATCAAGCCGTCCCAGACAGGCGATCATGGGGCTTGGAGGGATTGCACCGCCCCTGGATTCGTTGTAGAGGGACACATTTCCCGCGATGATAGGGACATTCAAGCTCCGACAGGCATCTGCTACCCCCTTTGTACCGCGGACGAATTGGTACATCTGTTCAGGTTTTTCCGGATTCCCGTAGCAGAGGCAGTCAGAAAAGGCTATCGGCTTTGCTCCAGCCGCCGCAGTATTGCAGTACGCTTCGATCACCGCATTCACTGCCCCCTGATATGCATCAACGCGGTTCTGGCGGGGGTTCTGGTCTGTACTTAAGGTGATGCCGACCTTCCGTATCTCCTCAGGGTAGGCGGAACTGTTGAAGGGGGCCATTATCCCGCAGTCGGAATCACCTGCATCAACAACGGTTCTTCCCTGCACCTGTTTGTCGTAGCTGTCGTATACCGGCGCCTTTGAGGCGATGTTCTCGTGCGCCAGCAGCTGACGGAGAATCTTTGTGAGACCATACCCCTCGGGCAGAGATGGCTGTATGAAGTACTGAAGCCCCTGGGAAACTTCCGGAGCTTTGTAGGGTCGGTGGTAGAGAAAGCCCTTTGTCACCTCGGAAGCAGGGGCATCCACGATAATTTCATTCCCCGAGCTGACAATAAACTGCGGTTTTTTAGTGATTTTCCCAATGACACGGGCTTCGGCTCCACGAGAGACGCTGGGAAGGGCAAAAACTTCGTTATAATGTTCCAGAATCATCGGGCTTACATCGGGATGACTGATCCACATATAGCGTTCCTGGGTCTCAGCGCAGAGGATAACTTGGGGCGGCAGTCCCGAGACGGCGGTGTGTACCGCATCAATGCTGATCTCTGCGCCGAAGCCGCCGGCCTCCGCCAGTTCCACTCCGGCGCAGGCAATTCCGCCCGCCCCGAGATCCTTGAATCCGACCTTGTCCAGGAGATCCGCCTGAGCAAGTTTTCCTGCCAGCTCTGTGGAAGCTTTGATCATATGCCGCCCGAGAAAAGCGTTCGGCTCCTGGACAGCCCCCTTGTTGAGCTCCCGTTTTTCCTCCTCCAGCTCAAAACTTGCAAAGCTGGCGCCGCCGAAACCGCTGTTGTCCGTAGGTTTTCCAGCCAGGATGATATCGAAGCCGTCCGCATTATCCGGCGCATAGGAGTGCAGCACCCGATCTTCCCGCACAATCCCCAGTGATGTCACCGTCACCAGACAGTTCTCCTGGTAGCCGCTGTCAAACTGCACGCCTCCCGCAAGGTTGGGCACCCCGATGGGATTTCCGTAGCCTGCGATTCCTGAGACAACGCCCTCGTAAATCCACTTAGTCCTTGGTTCGTCCAAAGAGCCGAAGCGAAGGTCATCCGCCAGGGCAATTACCTCTGCCCCCATGCAGCAGACATCTCTTACATTGCCGCCGATCCCCGTGGCGGCGCCTTCGTAGGGTACCACCTGGCTTGGATGATTGTGCGACTCGTGGCTCATCACGATGCAGTACTGTTTGCCGTCTTCATCCTCCGCAGCTCGGATAACCCCGGCGTCCTCTTTAACTGCAAGAACCACCCCTTCCCCTTCGGTCATAAACTGTTTCAGGTGTGGTCTGCTGCTCTTGTATGAGCAGTGCTCCGAGCCTTCAATCCCGAATAGGATAAACTCTGCCAGGGAGGGAGCCCGTCCGAGAATTTCAAACTGCAGCTGTTTGGCCTCATCCAGTGTCAGTCCGATGTGTTCCTGCTGCAGAAAATCCACTACATCTGCGTCGGATTTTCCTTGAAGATCAAATACATCCTTAGTAAATACCATTGACTCCTCTCTTTGATCTGCTGTCTTTGCATTTCGCCGTTCCTGTTCACCGGCTGCCGTGCTGCCGGACCGCAGCGGCCGTTATGCAGTGCGGAGGCATCATAAAAATATAAAAACCCCGGTATCCCCGGGGCTGTATGTTCTCATTCCGCGTGCAGTTTGCCTGCAGACGGAAATCGGGTGTGTGCGCAAATGTATGCCGGAAACTGGATATCCCTTGCGGCGCCCCTTATAGTGCCCCTTACAGTGAAAAGAGGAGCCCTCCGCCTTCTGCGATTTTGCTTGCCTGTGTCCATTTTTGCAACAATCCTGACTGATTTTTAGATAAGTATGTGTTTTTATAGCTTTTTTGTTGTGAAATTGCAACACTCTAATGGGGAAAATTATGCATTTGGTCAAGAAGTTTGCAAAACGTCTCGGAGAAAAAATCCACAAGTTGGGTTGTTGGTTGGTTGGTTGGTTCGTTGGTTGGGTGGTTGGTTGGTTGGTTCGTTGGTTGGGTGGTTGGTTGGTTGGTTGGTTCGTTGGCGATGGCTGCATGTGGATTTGGTCTCGGAGAAAAAATCCACATTCTTGATTAATATAGCAGAATCAAGTATAAGATGGCACAAAGTTTGTGAATGGATGCGTAAAGAAAAACAAAGCAAGCTGCATAGGGAACGTAATGAAAGAAGATATCAGTCGAGGAATTGTTTTAGATTTTAATGGAACCCTGGTTTGGGATACTGAACTGCATAAGCTCGCTTGGCTTGAGCTTTCCAAGGAACTCAGTTCCCCGATGACTGAGGAGTACTATTATCAGGAAGTGCACGGCAGGACAACTAAGAATATTCTTGAAATCCTGAAGGGCGGACATCTCTCTCCTGAGGAGCTTGAAGAGCTGGGGCAGGAGAAGGAGCGCCTCTATCGAGAAGCATGCATACAGCGGCCGGATATCTGGAAGCTGGCACCGGGGGTAGAGGATTTTCTTAACCATATAACTGAACTGGATATTCCCAGGACCATTGCGACGGCATCGGAAAAAGTTAATCTTGATTTTTTCATTTCCCACTTTTCCCTGGATCAGTGGTTTGATACGGAACTTTTTGTCTATGATGACGGCTGCATCAAGAATAAACCGGAACCAGATATCTATCTGAAGGCCGCGGAGCACTTGGGAATGGAGCCTCAGGAACTTGCGGTGGTGGAGGACTCCTACTACGGCTTTCTGGCTGCAAAAAGGGGAGGCCTCGGGCGCATAATTATCACGGGTTCGCCTGAGGATCAGCATAGTGAACTTGCTGCGTGTGAAGGGATTCATCAGTTTATACAGCATTTTGATGAAATTGACCGAGAAAGCTTTAATTCCTGCACGGTTTTTTGAGATTTTTTCTGTTAATGGACCTGAAAGGAACTATGAACGGACATTGAAGGTTCCCCGATTTAAAAAAATGATCGTTGAACGCCCTGAAAGGGTCAGAAAAGGACCTGAAAGGAACTGAAAAAGTGTATCAGACAAAACTAACCCCCTTTATCTTTCCACCGCTAATTATTACAATAGTTTCACTATTATCAGGAGATGAACCTCATGGAAATTGATATGAAAAACCTGCATCCCCTTGAAGTTCGCCTGCTCCGCCATGTTCAGGCCGGAGAGGAGATTACAACCGAACGAATTGTGCAGGAACTGAACTACAAAGTCGGTCAGTGCAATCAGGCATTCAGCTGGCTGGAAGGAAAGTCCTGCATTCAGGAAAAACGGCGGGATACACAGATACTGTATGAACTGACTGATCTGGGACGTTCGTACAAAGAAGAAGGCTTCCCGGCGGAGAGAATATTCAAACTCATCAGAAATGACGGACCGAAAAGCATGCCCGAAATAGCTGAAAGCCTCGGTCTTGAGAATCGCGACGTTGGTTCCGCCTTCGGACAGCTGTCCAAATCGGGAATCCTTGAGATGAACGGAGAACGAAAAGTCACCGCTGCAGCTGACAGCCTCCCTGAAAGCATCACCATACTTAAAGAACTGGTGAGCAGGGGAGATACTGCTCCCCTCATGGAAGCTGAGCTGACGAAGGATGAAAAGAAGCATATAAAGGGCATCAGCAAGAAGCGCGGGGCGGCAAGTGCGCCCTTCAAAATCTCGGAGCGGGAAGTTGTTGTCTACACCCTGACTGAGAAGGGAGAAAAGCTCCGTCAGCAGCTGATTGAAAGCGGAATGACCGGTGAGGAGCTTGGTGCGCTTACGCCGGAAATTCTCTCCACGGGATCCTGGAGAGGGAAAAATTTCCGGAGCTACAATGTGCAGTCGCCTCCTACTCGGGTGCTCTTGGGACGGAGGAATCCATATAATGCATATCTGACCTGGGTGAAGGATAAGCTGATATCCCTGGGCTTTGAGGAGTTTGACGGCCCCCTGGTGGAGACGGAATTCTGGAACGGGGATGCCCTGTTCATGCCGCAGTTTCACAGCGCCCGGGATATTCATGATGTCTACTATGTGAAGAATCCTTCCCATGCCGAATCTATAGAGCAGCCCTACTTGGATCAGATCGCCAGTGCCCATGAGGACGGATGGAAAACAGGAAGCCGCGGCTGGGGCTACAGTTTTGATCATGATTTTACCCGCCGTCAGGTTCTGAGAAGTCAGGGAACCGTACTTTCCGCAAAAACCCTGCCGAAAGCCAAAGTTCCAGGAAAATATTTTGGAATTGCCCGCTGTTTTCGGTATGACCAGGTGGATGCCACCCACGGGGCGGATTTTTATCAGACCGAGGGAATTGTTCTGGGAAAGGAAGTTAATCTCCGAACGCTTCTTGGTCTTCTCAAGATGTTTGCTGAAGAGGTAGCCGGGGCTGAAGAGGTCCGGTATGTGCCGGGGTATTTCCCTTTTACTGAACCATCGATCGAAGTCCACATTAAGCATCCTAAGCTCGGGTGGTTTGAGCTGGGTGGAAGCGGTATATTCAGACCGGAGGTTTCGAAATCTCTGGGTGTTGATGTTCCCGTACTGGCCTGGGGGCTCGGAATAGACCGCATGGCCCTGATGCATCTCGGACTGAATGATTTACGGGAACTCTTTACGCCAGATATTGAACGAGTACGACTGAGGAGGGGAAAATAATGCCCAAAATTGAAGCAGCTGCAGACAGCTTTTTCGAATTTCTCGGAAAATCATATAGCGAAGAGGAACTGGAAACGGTTTTTCCCGTTGCGAAGGCAGAACTGGACGGCTGGGACAGAGACGAGGGAATCATCAAAATAGAGCTGAACGATACTAATCGCCCGGACCTCTGGTCCACCGCCGGCCTAGCTCGGCAGCTCAGGACCTACAAGGGTGGAGATGCCCCCCTGTATGATTTCTTTTCCAATGCGGAAGAGACCTTTGATTCAGACAAGCGGGTGGTGCAGGTTCATGAGAATATACAGAAAACCCGACCCTATATCGTAGGCTTTTCCATTGCGGGGAAGCCGGTAGATGAAGCAACCCTGAAGGATCTTATTCAGACCCAGGAGAAATTGTGCTGGAATTTCGGGAGAAAACGGAAATCCATTGCTATGGGTGTATACCGCAGTGATCTCATAGAGTTTCCCGTGCAGTACTTCGGTGCTGATCCTGATGCGTACCGTTTTGTGCCCCTGCAGATGGAGGAGGAGCTTTCCCTGCGTGAAATCATTGAAAAGCACCCCAAAGGGCGGGAATTTGGTCCCATCGTTGCGAATGATGCTCTTTTCCCCTTTATTACAGACAATCGGGGAAAGGTTCTCAGCTTCCCGCCGGTGATCAACAGTGCCGAAATCGGAGCCGTGCAGGTGGGGGATGAACATTTATTTATCGAATTGACCGGAACTGAGCTCAAAGATCTGCTTCTCACCGCATCCATAGTAGCATGCGATCTTGCTGATGCTGGATTCACTATTGAACCGGTAAAAATTGAATACCCCTTTGATACGGAATTCGGCCAGGAAATTACGGTACCCTACTATTTCCAGGAACCCGCAAAGGCTGAACTGAAGCATGTTTCTCGTCTCCTCGGGGAGCACATTGACGGCGAAGCAGCGGTACAGGCGCTGAAGCGCATGGGAATATACAGCATTGTTGATGATGAAGCCGTCTATATCACCGTACCCGAATATCGGAACGATTTTCTCCACGCTGTGGATATTGTTGAAGATATTATGATCGGCAGGGGGATGGAGAATCATGAACCGATTATGCCGAATACATTTACCCTCGGCCGACTTACTCCTGAGGAAGAATTCAGCCGTAAGGTAAAGGACATTATGATCGGTCTGGGTTATCAGGAGATGATGTACAATTATCTCGGTTCAAAAAAGGACTATATCGATAAAATGCGCAGTACCGGTGAGGGAATTGTGCAGATTGCAAATCCTATGAGCGAGAACTATGAGTTTGTGCGTAATTCCATCATGCCCGCTCTGCTGGAGTCAGAGTCAGTTTCAGGTAATGCAGTCTATCCCCATGAAATTTTTGAGATAGGCAAGGTGGCCTTTCTGGAGCCTTCGGAAAACTCCGGCACCGCCACCCGTAACTACCTTGGTTTCATGGCAGCTGACAGCGATATGGGCTTTAATCAGTTGAACAGCCATGTTTCTGCAGTTCTGTTCTATATGCAGCGGGATTATAAGCTTAAAGAATCTGTTGATCCGCGATTTATTCCAGGGCGGGCAGCGGAAGTCTTCTGCGGCGGAAAAAGAGCAGGGGTGTTCGGAGAGATCCATCCCGAGGTTCTGGAGAACTGGGGGATTCAGATGCCCACAGCAATCTGCGAACTGGACTTGGACATTATTATGCAGTGTGATTAAAATTACGCAGTGTGGTCAAAATCATGCCGTGTGGTCAAAATTATGCCGTGTGGTCAAAATCATGCCGTGTGGTCAAAATTATGCCGTGTGGTCAAAAAGCCTGAAATTAAAGGGAATTCAGCGGCCGGAGAATTTGGACATCGTTTCAAACCGTCCGCTGACCTGCAGCTTTTTATACAGCTTTCTAGGGAATTGAGTTTGCCGAACCCGGCGTTTTATCCATAGGAACCCGCTCATTGCTGCCGTCAGGGTAACTGCCGTAGCTATCAGCATGTTCATTCCAGCGGCAGTAGTCAACAATGCTGTCCTTAAATCGCAGAAATACGCTGTCTTTTCTGCCCAAGCCCAAATCATGTGAGCCCTTCTGCGAGTATATCAGGATAAAGGATCCAGGGCTTACCGTTGCTGCAGGAAGGGGAATATCACGCTGCTTATCTATGTCTTCAAGAAACCAGGTTCCTTTCTCCATTTTGAGATCACGATCTCCTGAATAATACAATTCAACGTAATCCTCATCCACCGAGCAGATCTCATTTATTGTCAGATTCGCCTCCGGGACTGATGTATAGAGCTTTTCCTTCTTATTCTCTTTTCCCGGGGTACGGATGAGGAGGTGAGAGAAATCCTGCAGCTTTTCAGGGTTTCGGCCGTAGGAATTGACATCACTTTCCCAGGATACTGAATCAGCCAGTTCATCACGGAAGTAAAGATTCACTTCATCGGATGACCCCAGGGAGAATGAAATATCGCACAATGCAGTCCGGGGTATATGCTTATTATTCAGTACATCCTTGGCATTATCCGGAGAGAATGGACAAATCAGCAGATACCCATTCCCTCCAATTTCTGTACCTTCGGGAATGACAAATGAACTGTTTCCGTCATCATAGCCCATTTTGTCGTCATCAAGAAACCAGCCGGAGGAAAAGACAGCTCTCTCCGAAGAGAGGTTGAGAAGTTCAATAAAGTCGTATTCTCCTTGTGATGCAGCTTCATGTATTACGATAAATTCCGGTAAAGCTTCCTGAAGCTTCCTGTCTTCTGCATGGGCGGGAAGCATGATGAACAGCAGCAGGAAAAGCAGTATGATGATCCGCCGTACGATGACCGGCCGTATTATGATCGAATTGAAAGGGGGAAGTGCATGCTTTCTCATTATTTTTCCTCTTACGTATTTCCATATATGTTTATGATACCATACCTGAAAAAGGATAAACAGTTTTCCCCCATGAATTCTGTAATAATGAATTCTGCAGAGATGTGTTTTTGATGTATTATCCTTGAATCAACAATTACTGGGCTGGCTGCACTTAGTGTAGTGATTCAGTCTTGTGAATTCAGAACTTCAAGAATTTCCTGAGCATGACCATCGGGTTTAACTTGGGGGAATATGTCCAGGATCTTCCCATTTTCATCAATGATGAAGGTAGAGCGCTGAACACCCATATAGGTTCGGCCGTACATCTTCTTCTCCTTCAGAGCATTATACTGCTGCAGCACCTTCTTTTCCGGGTCAGCTGCCAGTATGAAAGGCAGGCCGTACTTGTTCCTGAAGTTTTCATGAGATTTTTCAGTATCGGGACTGATTCCTATGATGACCGCTCCGGCAGCAATGAAACGGTCGTAAGCATCCCTGAACTGACAGGCTTCAGTGGTACAGCCAGGTGTATTGTCCTTCGGATAAAAGTAGAGAACAATTTTTCGCCCTCTGAACTGAGATAAAGATACAGAATGGCCTCTATCGGATGTGAGTGAGAAATCCGGAGCCATAGATCCTCGTTCCAACATATGTCCCTCCCTACATCGTTGCAATTTGGTCTTTTGACTGAGTTTATTATTTATAATACTGCACAATGAATTTACTATGCCATATAAATTTCAGTTATGCGAAACATTTTGCGAAATATTCTGCAATGTGCAGCTAATATACAGCGAAGATTACCGGATGTTGCGGAAAACTTTCTCCCAGTGCAGATCTTTTTCCGTATAGCCTGGCTTCTCCTCGTCGGGATATCCTATTGCTATCATATTGGTGATGCTTCGGTCCCCGGGTATCTGCAGAAGGTCTTTGATGATTTTTTCAGATGGGCTGCCGTCTGCCGCTGAACGGTTTCTGATGTGTATCCAGCAGGCACCCAAACCGAGGGCTTCCGCCTCTAAAAGGATGTTTGTGGAGACTATTGCGGTGTCTTCTATCCAGATATCGCTCTTTTCAGGTAATCCGGCAATGACGAATGCCAATGCTGCATCAGCAAGAAAATCTGCTCCCGTGGGCTTAGCTTCAGACAGCTTTCTGATAAGTTCAGGATCCGTGACAATAGTGATCTCCCAGGGGCGTAAGTTCCTGCCCGAAGGAGAATAGAGGGCAGCCTTGGTCAAAGAGGCAATGCAGCGTTCAGGCACTTCCTTTTTGAGATATTTTCGTATGCTTCTTCGGGAAGATAAGAGGTCCAGCACGGTATTCTCCTTTTTTTACTTGTTTTTCGTATCCTTAATCTAAGTCAAGCTTACTGACAATTACAGGTACCTGCAGTTTACAGCTTACAGATAAGCTTAGGTGCAGCAGCCTGTTCTGATGAATTCTACCGGGATATTTGCAGGTCCTGCAGTTTTCAGTCATTAAAGAGGGAGTTGAAGCGTTTTCTTGCCTCCTCCTGTTTCTCCTTTTTCCTTTCCGCTTCACGCTCCCTGCTCTCCTTTCCGCTTCCTTCCGGGGAGGAAGCCAGCCTGAAATAATCACAAAAATTAGCCCGCTCCTTATCCCTGACAGGTTCTGAAATGGTCTCTCTGCATTCGTAGTGGGAGCCGGGGCTGTAAAATGCGCAGTTCCTGCAGATTTTTACATCTCTTCCGCAGGATGGACAGCTTGTGGTGCGATATACTTCAAATTTTTCGGGAAACTCGGTCCCGCAGAAATAACATACAGCCATAGGTTTATTTTACCGTTAAATTCATTCTATTTCAACTGGATTCTTTGATTCAGCATAAACCTGAAACCGGCAGCAGGGAACGGGAAAGCATTTTTGGGAATGAGAAGTTCTTATACTGATCACAAAGTGAACTTCCACGGCAGCTGAAAACCAGTTTCCCAGAGCGTGAGCATCAGCATATATCTTTTTAAAAGCTCCTGTATTCGCCGCAAATAGTTTAGAGACGCAGTTTGCTTCCTAGTTCCGCCATTTCCATCTCATCATAGCTCTCTTTCTGAGCAATGGGAGATTTTCCGTCATTTTTGAACCGCGGTATGATGTGTATATGCAGATGCGGCACTTCCTGTCCGGATGCGGGTTTATTGTTGATGAGGATGTTGTAGCCGTCGATTTTGAGTACCTCAGTAAGTTTACGCACCACCCTTTTAGAGACCTGCATCATGTGGTTCAGGGTTTCATCGGGACAGTCAAGCAGGGTTTCATACTCATCCCGGGCTATGACTAAGGCGTGCCCTTTGTTTAC
>JAIPFQ010000063.1:0-11460 GCA_021736605.1 Spirochaetales bacterium
TTCAGGAAAATTTGGCCCTTTGTACTGACCGCGCTGATTGCTCTGGGCTTAATTATTCTGATACCACCGCTGACTACGCTGCTCCCCTCGATCCTGGGGTTCTGATCTTGGATAGGGGGAACAGGTCTATGCTGATGCCGAAGGGCTGCGGTTCGGCTGCTGGCCTGAAAGCTTACGGCCGCGGAAGCAGTCAGCGGCCTGCCGACCAGACTGACCGAATTCAGGGCACAAAAAAACACTGCGGAAGCATCAGAATGAAACCCCTGCAGTGTTCTTCGCTGTGCAGATCACGTGACTTCATGAAACCATATGGGATATGAAGCACTATGTGCCGGATTGATGGGCCCAGTAGGACTTGAACCTACGACCCACGGATTATGAGTCCGTTGCTCTAACCAACTGAGCTATGGGCCCGCGAAGTGAATAGTATGAAAAAACGCTAAGTATGTCAAGAAAGAAATGTGCTGTATTCTTTCAATTTTCTTCCTTTGTGAAACGGCTGTACAAGACAGCTTCGGAAGGGCATCAGGGACGACTGAATTTGCTTCTATACAAATTAAAATCTCGTGGTATACTGAGAATGATTGACGGTGATGGCCTAAGTTCGCCGGATGTGATAGATTAAAAAGTGCTTGAATGAAAAAAGTGATACTTGAAAACTTGGAGGGACCCATGAAAACATATGTGCTGCGGACGACTGTTCTGCTGCTGCTCGTTCTTGCTCTGGCTGCACCATTGGCGGCTGGCGATTTCGGTATTAAAATTGGTGATATAGAGACGCAGGGAGATGTTCTGTTCGGTTTTTTCCCGACTCTCCTGGAGGTCGGCGGGAAGTACACGGGATTTTCCATTATTGAAGGTTACGAGACCTCCCTGGAGTTCATGACCGGCGGCGGCTTTATGGGGCGGAATGTCTGGCGTGATAAAGACGGAGAACCCCTTGCTTCTGTGGACTGGGATAGTGATTCAGATCAGGACGAAGTGGGGTTCAATGTCTGGTCCGCAAGGTGGGAGGTTCTGCTGAAACAGGGCTTCGGCTGGTTTGAGCTGGAAAAACGGAATCCCGCCTTTTTCTATGCCGGAATTGAGGGCCGCTGGGAACAGTTTGAGGAGGATGGAGATGAGACTTTTTTCCTGGACAGTACGAAGGCAGGTATTTATCCGAATTCTAAAGATGACGGGCTGGTCTCCAACAATGTCGTCACCGGCTTGCTGATTGATTTTGTCAGCCATAACGGGCCGGTCCATAAGGGGATTAAAGCGGAACTCTCCTACCGCTATGCGCCGCCCTTTATGGCGAATAATATACTCGGCAGCAGCGACTACTCCCTGCTGACAGCTGAATTTACGGGAGCTCTGCCGCTATTTATGAAGTACCAGGATAACGGTTATAATCTCTTTTCCATCTATGCTATTGACCGAGTTCGCGGGGACCTCTTTTACGGAGACGATATCCCTATGTTCGCTCAGGAACCGGCTTCCCTGGGATCGAAGATGCGCGGACTTGAGCGCTTATCCTACGCCACCCGGGCATCTGTAGTAAATAATTTTGATATCCGATTCATCGGACCGGAGTTCCTGATGAAGGACATATATCCCCGACTGCACCTCTTTTTTGATGCCGGCTATTTCAGCGGCCAATATTCCGGAGGAGTTACTTCCAGCACCCTTCCAGAGGAAGGTTTTATAACGACTACCGGTTTTACAGCAGCCCTTTCGGTTTTCGATTTTGCCAATATCGGCTACCGCGGGTCCTGGATGCTCAGCGGAGAGAATATCAGGAACGAGGATTATGTGAGCGATATTATTCTGATGCTTCAGTTCAATTTATAATGTGTATGTTTAGGAGGTCATGGCGCTTCCGGCTTGTCTTCTTTATCAACTGCTTCATCAGCAGCTTCATCAGCCGAACTCCATGGGCGAATAATGACGTCCGTAAAGCCCCGGGAGGCGAGGTCCTCCTGGGTCTCCTGAAGCTCCTCCCGGGGAATGCTGATAACTGAGAGTCTCAGCAGCCCCGAATCAGTCTCTTCTGAGGCTGTTTCATAGCCCCACTCAGCAAATTGCTTTGAAAGCTCGCAAAATCTGTCAATGGAGGAGAACGCCCCCACCTGAATTCGGTATGCGGGCACATCCGGCAGCCGATTGTACGCAGATTCCGGCAGTGCGGGGGAGTAGAGTAGTTCCAAGCCAACCTCGGCTGTGCCGTTTTCTATCATATCAATCTCCTCTGCCGCGGCATACGAGAGGTCAATAATCCGCTGTTTGACGTAGGGGCCTCTATCGTTAATCCTGACATCAACACTCAGCCCGTTCTCCAGATTGTGCACCCGCACCACGCTGCCGAAGGTGAGTTCCTTGTGGGCTGCCGAAATCTTAAAGGTGTCAAAAATTTCACCATTGGCGGTGAGCTCTCCCTGGAATTTTCCTCCGTACCAGGAAGCTGTACCGACCTGAAAAAAATCAGCCTCGTCTTCCAGCTGCTCGTACTCCAACTGTTCGGTTCCCGGCTGCTCGTCTTCAAGCTCCTCTGAGATCAACTGATCTGCGTTCAGTTCACCTGCAGAAAGCTTGAGCGGGAAAAAGAGGAATACGAGCATTGTAAGCATGGCGCTGAAGGCTGAATTGAAGCGTTTCATCTAAAACTTCCTGAATAAAACTTCCTGAATACGTTTTGTCAGTATGCTACTCTGTGCAGAGTTCTCTGTAAAGATTATCTTTCTTAAGTGCTGACCTTTTCCTCATGTATGTATTGTAATCTTCTGCAAACTCCAGCCCGACCCAGCCATCTTCAGCCAGCTCAAGCAAATTCCAGCAATCTCCAGCCAACTCCAGCCATTTCACAGAAGCTCATGCGAACTTCTGTCAGTATACAGCTTCCCAAAGCTCAGGAAAATAGGTATGCTTCTCCCATGAAGCCTTACAATCAGCGCAGCACCTATATTCTGTTTCTTGTAACAGTACTTAGTTTCGGCATTGCATCGGCCCTTTTCCGGGGCGTTCTGGATAACTACCTGGCAAATATTCTGCACGTCTCAAAATCCGGAAGAGGGGTGGTTGAGTTTTTTCGAGAACTGCCCGGGCTTCTTCTGCTTCTCTTTCTTGCCCTCTTTTATATGCTGCCTGAACATCAGATCCTCAGAATTGGATATGGAATCGCGCTCTTCGGAGCGGCGGCATTCCTATTATGGGGGAATGAAATTGTTTCCGCCGTCATTTTTCTTACTTTCTGGAGTATCGGCATGCACATTATCATGCCCGTGCGCCAGTCCTTTGCGGTCCATTCCGTAGCAAATGGGTCTGAGGGCGGTGCGCTGGGGATGATGCGCGGGGTTGAGAGCATCGGCAGGGTTGCCGGATTTTTCATTATTCCCCTGATCTTTGCCCTGACCGCTGATGCAAGCGTGGAGGATAGCAGCAGTCCTGCGGGTTTCACAGTCACCTTCATCGGCGTTGTCATCCTTGTCCTCATCTCCCTGATACTCTCCCTCTTCCTGAGAAGCGATGGGAAACGCGTCCGACGGCAGCGTCTCTATTTTCGCCGGAAATACCTGACCTACTATATCCTGCAGAATTTCTACGGCGCCCGGAAGCAGGTCTTCCTGACCTTTGCTCCCTATGTGCTGATCCTCTATTACGGCGCATCCCCCAGCAAGATAGCCTCCCTGATGGGTATCAGTGCGGTGCTGACCATTTTCGGTTCACCCCTAATCGGCAGAATTATTGACAAAGCTGGTTACAAGTCGGTAATGGTGGGAGACACGGTAATCCTCTTCTTTGTCTGTCTTTTGTACGGATTTGCCCATCGACTCTTCCCTGCAGATACGGCATATCTGGTAATATCCATCGTATATGTCGTGGATCGAGTGGTCTCTCAAGCAAGCATAGCCGCTAGTGTCTATGTAAAAGACTTGAGTGAAAACCGGGAAGAGATGACCGCAACCCTGTCCACAGGAATATCTCTGGACCATTTAATCAGCATCTTTATAGCCCTTGCCGGCGGTGCAATCTGGGAATTTTTGGGGATTGAAATGCTCTTTATACTTGCCGCGGTTATGGCGGTCATGAACTCCCTTATTGCCCTGAACATTAAACCGCAGATTCATGCTGATGCTTAAGCACCGGCATACAGGTCTTCTGCTTACAGTTAACAGTTCAAGCCCTGCTGTTTGTAAAACGCTGCCGCTGGGCAGATCAAGAGCTCCAGTTCACGACCTCACTCAAGCAGACCCGATCAGCAGGAGCAGGCAAGCCAGGCAGATCGGAGGAACAGCGGAATCAGATGACGGTAATGCGGAGTATCAGAAAGAAAACCGCCTCAATCAACACGATCATCGCCGGCAGCTTGTGACGGCAGCGGAGCTTGAGTACCTTGTAGAGTGCCGCTGAAGCCAGCGAGATAATCCACCATGCAGCATAATTCTGGAGAGGGATAATACCGCCTTCCCACATCCAGTAGTCGAATTCCATGGCAATCGGCTCCATGATAAAATCAAACAGGGTGGTACCGAAGGCTGCAGCAAAGATGACGGCCACAGGCATTTTAAAATACCGTTCCGTCCAGGAGAGAATACCCAGAATAACCAGGACCCAGTTAATGCCGATAATGACGGGAACATCAAAGAGTTTCCAACCCAGGGTTTCTCCGTAGGTGTATGCCCCGAAAATATCTCCCGTAGCGGTGCCGACAGCTTCCAGAAGGAAGGTAATCAGAAAAGTGATCAAGGCCCACTGAAGCATTTTTGTGTCTTTTGCTATAACTACGGGGAAAAATCCCGCTGCAGCCGAGAGAATCAGCATGTACGGAGTGAGCATCAGCATCAGGGGGCGGCTTGACGGAAATATGTGTCCTAGCGTTCCCACGGTATAAAGGATAATGAAGAGGATGATAATCCAGCGTGTCAACGTGTTCATTACTTCAGGACGGATGAGCTCTTTTTCAGATGTACCGGTGTTCATGCAGTAACTCCCATTTTATTCAGGATACCCCGGAACACTATCCGGGTTTTTGATGGTTTTACTTTCTTTTTGTAGATAATGAAAGGCTGCTGGTGAATTTTTTTCGCCGTCCAAGCGTACATATCAGCAGCAGTTTTTATGGGGATTCGATACTGTCGTGGAATATACTGGTAGCCAGCCGCTGCTTCACGCTGCCATTTCTGGTACCGGCCTATTTCGTCCCGCAGAAAACGGCTGAACTCCCGCGGATCCTCTTTGGCGCTCTCATACGAAAGATCCTGAAGTTCCGTATACTCCGCTGGAAGGTACTGTCTTCCCAGGCTGTTGTCCTCGTCTATATCGCGGATAAAATTGATGTACTGCATGGCGCGTCCGAGCATGCAGGCGGCGTGGTCAGCTTCCTTGGGCAGGTCCATGATCCTGGACATGAAGAGGCCGATAACTTCTGCGGAACCATAGATATACTCCAGCGTTTCATCCAGGGTACGGTAGACTGATTTTTTCAGATCCAGCTCCATGGAGTGGAGGAAGGCCTCTGTCCAGGCGGGGTTGAACTTTTTTCTCCGCTGGAGCTCAATGAAGCCGTCTATCACAGGATCTCCGGTTTCGATACCCGGTCCTTTCGACCAGGTTTCGCGGTATTCCCTGCAGAAAGCATAGAAGCCGTCTGCGTTCTGGGGTATCTCATCAACAAAATTGTCAGCTACCCGGACAAAAGCATAGAGAAGATACACGTCCCTGCGTATCTCCTCAGGAAAGAACCGAGTGCTGTTGTAGTAGGTTTTGCTTCCGGTTTGAAAAATCTTTTTATGCTGATTCTCATCCCCGGAAGGTCCTCGTCCATCGAGCTTTCTGCTGCTGCCCTGTGTTTCGCTTGTCATAGGTATATTCCTATTTTTCAGTATAGTTGTTCTCCAGCTCTTCTGCAACTATCTCTGAAGCGATCAAGGTCATGGGTACACCGACGCCGGGATGGGTGTACTGCCCGGTATAGTAGAGATTCTCTACTTTTCTGCTCCGGTGAGAGGGTCTGAAGACCGCTGTCTGCATCAGGTTGTGTGAAAGCCCCAGAGCTGTACCCTTATAGGCGTGGTAGTCCTGTATGAAATCTCGATGGGTAAAAACCCGCTTCACCTGTACATCCTTGCGCAGATCTTCTCCGGTAATGTTCTTGATATGCTCCATAACATGATCAAGATAAGCCTCTCGCTGTTCGTCGGAGTCATCGAGCCCGGGAGCAACCGGAACAAGAACAAAGACGTTTTCGCAGCCTTCCGGTGCTGTGCTTGTATCGGTTTTTGATATGCAGCTGATGTAGAAACACGGCTCCTTCGGCCATTCAGGCTTCTCGAAGATGGTGTCGAAATGCTCGTTCCAATCTTCAGCGAAGTAGAGGTTATGGTGTTCAAAGCCCTTTAGACTCCTGCCGATGCCGAGGTAAACGATGTACATGGATGGAGCAAGGGTGCGTTTTTCCCAGTACTTGCTGCTGTAGGACTGCACCTTTTTCGGAAGCAGTTCCATTTCAGTATGCCAGTAGTCCGCCCCGGATATGACAATGTCAGCAGAATACTCTGAATCCTGAGTTTTTACCATTTCCGCGCGAGCTTCAAAACCCTTCGGGCCAGGGGAGAGCTCAAATTCTTTAACTTCCTGGCCTGTTTTTATGGTTACGCCAAGTTCCCTGCAGAGTTTTGCTATTCCTTCGGCAACTCCAGCCATTCCGCCTTCCGGGAAAAATACCCCCAGATCGAGGTCCACATGGGACATGATGGAGTAGAGAGCAGGAGCATCGCTGGGACTTGTTCCCAGAAAGACCATGGCATATTCCAGGATCTGCTTTGCCCTGCGGTCTGTGAAATATTTTGATACATAGGAATCAAGTTTCTTGAATACGTTGAGTTTCAGCCCCTCCGACATGAGACGGCGGTTGAAGAATTCGGTAAGCTTCTTATAGTCTCGGTAGAGGAATTCTGACATAGCCGCATCGTATTTGTATTTTGCCTGAGCTGTATAGCGATCAAGCGCTTCTGCTCCTCCTTTTTCAAAGGATTCAAAGAGCTTACGGTTCTTTTCCGGATCCGGAGTCAGCTCTGCATGATCCTCCGGGGAGAAAAAGACCTTATAGTATGGATCTAAGGGGAGCAGCTTGAAGTAGTCTTCACGCTTTTTTCCGAAAAGTTCAAAAAAGTGGTCGAAAACTTCGGGCATAAGATACCATGACGGACCCATGTCAAACGTGTAGCCCTTGCTTTTCCATATTCGGGCTCGTCCGCCAATTTTCTTATTCTTTTCCAGAACCGTCACATCCCAGCCATCTCTGGCCAGCAGGGCTGCACAGCTGAGACCGCTGTACCCTGCGCCTATTATTATTGCACTTCGTTTCATATACCTATTGTATCATTCCTTATGATAATGACAATCAGAAAAAAATGAAAAAGCTGTAGGAATGTAGGAATAACAGTGAATAATTTTATACGGAGGGCTATAATATGATACAATAAAATTTGATGTAAGAACTGATGCAGCCTGATAACGCAGATGTGATGGCTGAAAGAAACTCAAGCAGGATATGCAGGTAGGGTGAATGAGCAGGATGAAGAGAGGGCGGCAGATAGAATTGCAGAAAATATTGCAGAAAATATTGCAGAAAACATTTCTGAAAAATTTAACAGCGGCACTGATTCTTATCATGGTAACTGTGGTTCTCGACGCT
The DNA here is from genome assembly GCA_021736605.1 of Spirochaetales bacterium. GTDB lineage: Bacteria > Spirochaetota > Spirochaetia > PWKH01 > PWKH01 > JAIPFS01. The sequence continues at coordinate 7,676 of JAIPFQ010000063.1, forward strand.
GCTGAAGGAAGCAGCACGTACGCAGAATTTTTTGATACCCCGCCTGGGGATGATGAGATGCCTCTGGTCATTAATGAGGCTGCTTCCCGGAACAGAAGTCTCTTTGAAGACGACTTCGGTGATTTTTCTGACTGGGCAGAACTCTATAACCGTTCAGAGGAGGCCGTAAATCTCAAAGGCTGGTTTCTCTCCGATGATCCCGGGGATCCGTATAAATGGGCTTTCACCCGTTCCCATATGCTCCAGCCCGGAGAGCATTTGCTGGTAGTTCTCAGCGGTCGTGATATCCGTCTGCCCGAAGATAGTACCAATGACAGAAGTTTCTATCATACCAATTTTCGTCTGAATGCTGAATCAGGGGAGTCGGTAGTACTTTCAGACTCCTCCGGCCAAATCGTTGATAGGATAAGTACCAGCCGTATTTCACAGAACTTGCGCAGAGATACATCCTTCGGCCGTGCGGAGGACGGGGTTTTTTCCTGGAGAGTATTCAGTCAGCCTACACCGGGACAGTCGAATACTCTGAAGCTTCCGGCTCCGGAATTTGCGGAAAAGAGCGGCCTCTTCGATCCGACAGATACAGTGAAGCTTAATTTTAATCCGCCTGATTTGAATGGGGTAGAGGGTCTTTCGCCGGATCGACTTGTCCTGAAGTATACCATCCAGGACGGTATGCCGCAGTCCGAGATCGGAATGCCGTCGTACCGCAGCTGGGTCTATCCGACGAACCGCTCGGGACAAACATTTACTAGTTCTCGTATACTGGAAGAGACAGCGGTTATTAAAGCTCGATACTATCTAGGTATGACCCCGAGCCCGCAGAGCGAGGTTTCCTATATTATGGAAGAGCACAGTTTACCGGTAGTCTCCTTGACAGCGGATCCTGCAGATATATGGGACCCTGAAGAGGGGATATATGTCATTGGTGAGGATATGGAGGAACCGAATTATACAAAGGAGATAGAGATTCCCGCCCGCTTAACATATTTGTATCCGGAAAAACTGCAGAGCACGAAATTTTATCCCGCCGGGCAGTATGATGACGCTAGCCATGGAGAATCAAAGGATACTGCAGCTGAAGCAGATGGAAGATCAGAGAATTTTCAGCAGCGCTTTATGAAGCCTGATGCGGAACTCCGTTCAGGCTCGCTTCAGGCAGACCTGCCGGTAACTATCCGGATTTTCGGTGCAGCATCAAGGAATTTCCCTGATAAGTCTCTGGCGGTCTTTGCCCGGGACCGCTCTCTGCCCAATATCTTTTTCAAGAATCAGTCGGATACTCTGAGGTCCCTGGTTCTGCGTACCGCCGCCACAGATTGGCCGAGGGCGCATATGCGTGATATTGTCAGCTCTGATTTCATCCAGCCTCTGGATACGGATGTACAGGATTACAGTTTAGCAGTCCTCTATCTGAACGGCGAATTCTTCGGGGTAAGAAATCTCAGGGAAAAGGTGAATGAACACATGATCCAGGATCAGTACGGGGTGGATGCCGACCGTCTGGACCTGGTGGAGGGGAATTTTGTCATCCGGACGCTTTCAGGAAGCTCTTCCTCCTATGCCTACATGCTGAATTACATTACGGAAGCAAACATGAATATTTCCCGCTACTACGAGCGGGTGAAGGATATGATCAATATCGATTCATTCATAGATTATGTCATTTTTGAGACCTTCATAAACAATACCGACTGGCCGGCGAACAATGTTAAGGCCTGGAGGGAGCGTGCTCCCGGTTCTCTGTGGCGATGGATAGTCTATGATACCGACGCAGGCTATGATACCGAAGAGTTCTGGTCCAGTGAGAGGGAGGACAGTCTGGGATTTGCCAAAGGTCGGGCTGATTACGACTCTATCTACCGGGTGATTACCTATGAAAGTTCCTGGCACGCCGGTTCCATTTTTCGCAGCCTCATGGCGAACCAGGAGTTTTACGATGCCTTCATTCAGCGTTACGAGGAGCTGATTGGAGCTGAGAACGGTGAAATCACAAATCCAGATGCACCCTTGGGGACAAAACGGCTGCTCCGAATTATCAATACCATTGAAACGGCTGTTGAAGAGGATATGCAGCTGCATGTGGAGAAGTGGTCTGCTCAAGATTTCTATTATATGGCATGGTCAGGGATGTCGGATGAGGTGGAGATGATTGACCGGTGGCGAACTCAGGTAGATGTGCTGCGTTCCTTCGCCGAGCAGCGGCCCGGCTATGCTGCAGGCTTCCTGGAAAATCTGAAACGCGTATATACACCGGTGGGGAAAAATCAGATCAGTAACGGCAGCTTTAATCAGGACGATGCAGACTGGAACCTCTTCTGGTCTTCCGATGTAACAGAGCAGCGTGTTGTCGAGCTCCAGGGAAACAAAGTCGGGCGCGTAGACATCTCCAGCAGCTACTCCTCTTCAGATAATCCAGCGGAGCTAGTTGCTTTTGTGCATGATGATATCTCCCTTGCAGAGGGGAGAAGCTATGAGTTCTCTTTTTCCATCCGGGGAGACCGCGAACTTGGTGATACGCAGACGGCTTTATGCTATCTGTTCAAGCATACGCGGGAGTATGATGAATATGCCAGCTTGGCGGTGCCGATCTCTGAAGAGTGGATTGAGGTCTCACGGCGCTTCACCATGGAAAAGACGGATACTGATGCCCGGCTGCAGTTTAGACTGGGCAGGCTGCCTGGCGGTATTACGGTGTATATTGATGATGTTCAACTGGTAGAGGTGGAGTGATGCGTAGAAATAGGATAAGTTCTTACGGCGCCTCAAGACTGCTGAGCGCTGTATTGGTATGCGTGATGATACTGGCTGTAGCGAAGCTTAGCGGGGAGGAGTCTGCAGAAGGTCCAGCTGCTTTTTCCAATGATATGCTTCGACTCAATGAGGTCAGCATCGGCGGGCCCTTCGACTTTATTGAGTTGTACAATAATTCACCCTATTCGATTCGCTTCCCTGAGGGGTGGAGTATTGTTGAGGGCTTCGGTCCTGATGACGGCGGGGTATTGTCTATTCCCAAAGGGACCCGGTTTACCGCCGGCGGATGTATTCTCTGCATCCCGTCCCAGGATACGGTCCCACCGGGGCTGCCTGAGGGGACGCTTGTGATTACCGCTGATACCGGCAAGGAGTTTCGTCTGAGCCGAAACAGTTTTATACGCCTGCTCTTTGAGGGTCTTGATGAGCCGATTGATTTTCTTGCCAGGTCCGGAACGGCTGCCTCCTGGGGGCTTCTGCCTGATGGCGCCAGTGTTGTCAGCGGTCTGATACCGACGCCGGGGCGCAGCAATATGCAGAGATTCGCTCTTCCGAGGGTCCCTGAGCTCAGGATAAATGAGATACAGACCCGGGAGGAGGGTGATTATCTCTTCGATTTTATTGAATTGAAGAATACGGGGGATGATGATATCTCTGTCCGGAGCGGAGAGTGGGTGCTTCGCGATGAGAATGATGATTCCGGCATAGCCATTCCAAGGGGGACGGTGATTCCTGCGGGAGGACTGCTTCTCGTGCTGCCGAAGGAGTGGGATGCTTCAGTGTTTCCCAATTTTCCTGAAGCTGTAACAGCCCCGGATGAAGGAGATACCTTCGGTTTAGGGACCGAAGACCAGGTGAGGCTGTATTATCGCGGAAAGCTGCAGGATAAGTGTTTCTGGCATGGAGGTCACTTGTACAGCGCCGGCTATGCAGAGCTGGAAGATGGGACAGAACGCTGGGTTGATAATCTGCAGCCGACCCCGGGGGAAGAGAATGCCTGGAGATCCCCCCGGTTTACGATTTCTATTGAGTAG
>JAIPFQ010000001.1:0-54536 GCA_021736605.1 Spirochaetales bacterium
TTTGCATCCCTTTCAATATTACCAATCAATTCAGAATAGGTTTTTACAGCCGTATCAAAACCGAAAGAGACCTCAATATGCTCATTCTTTAAATCACCATCAATCGTTTTAGGCGCCCCAATAACCGCAATACCTGCATCAGCGTTCTTAAAATATTCAGCCAGAACCGCAGCATTGGTATTGGAATCGTCTCCGCCGATTACAACCAGCGCATCAATTCCACGTTGATGGCAAACCTCAACACAGCGGTCAAATTGCTCCTCAGTCTCAAGTTTTGTCCTTCCGGAACCTATGATATCAAAACCGCCTGTATTCCGAAACTCATCAATAAAATCGCTGGTAATTTCCACTGCGTCATCATTTAGAATTCCTGAAGGACCGCCCCGGAAGCCGTAAAGCACAGAATCTTTATTGGCATTTTTCAAAGCATCGAAAATACCGGCAATAACATTATGCCCGCCCGGGGCTTGCCCGCCGGAAAGAATAACTCCAACCTTAACCTTTTTTGAAATAGCAGTATTCTGTCCTGAATCAAACGAAACAATCGGCATACCGTAGGTATTCGGAAAAAGCTTCTTCAGTTCAACCTGGTCTGAGGCCGCATCCGTGGCTTTTCCGGACACCGGTACCACATTATGGATATCCTGCCTGAAAATCCTAGGCAGCTTGGGCTTATACGTGTATCGATCTTTTTGAAGAGGGGAATAGTTCATGAAACATGCTCCTTAACATAATCTTGATCTTATCCTACTTTTTCAGAAAACCGCAAAATTTTCAACTGTTTCCTATAAATGATTGACCACTTTTTCACTTAATTATAGACTATGCCTATGAATATATACAGATTAAAGAGCATTGTACAGCAATACGCCTGGGGTTCCGCAGTTCACATACCTGAACTCATCGGACAGAAAAACCCGGATAAAGCTCCCTTCGCCGAACTTTGGATGGGTACACATCCCAAAGGCCAAGGAGAAGTCATTATACCAGAAGGGGATAAAGAAATTTTTACAGGTTCAGAGCAAAACTCTGGGAATATACCTGCTGATGCTTCCGCCTCCGAATGTGCTCAGCAGGCAATTCGTTTGGACAGTCTCTTGAAACATAATCCGAAACAGTGGGGCGGGCTTGATTCTCGGGGGAGTGGAATTAAAGATCTTCCCTTTCTCTTCAAAGTTCTTGCCATTGAAAAGCCCTTGTCCATACAGTGTCACCCCAATAAGGAACAGGCTGAAAAGGGGTTTGAAAGGGAAAACAAGCAGGGGATTCCTTTGGATGCCTTCAATCGGTCCTACAAAGACAAAAACCATAAACCGGAAATACTCTGTGCCGTCAGCCCATTTACCGCAATGTGCGGCTTCCGCGATCTTAAAACTATAGATGATCTCTTCATGAAAACCGGGTCTCACTGGTATTTGATGTATCTGAGACCGCTGGTTCAGGACCGCGGGCTCCCCGAAGAAGAACGCTGCCGCAAGCTTGTTGAACGGCTTCTGAGCCTGCCTGAAAATAAAGCGAAACTCACAGTAGAAGAAATATGCGGATATATAGAAAAAAAAGAGCTTATGGAGGATGATCCTGCCTGCCCGTTCTCACTGGTGATGCAGCTTCATCGGGAATATCCACAGGACATAGGAGCTCTGGCTCCACTCTATCTGAATGTTATCCATCTGCAGCCCGGAGAAGCTCTTTATCAGCCTGCAGGAGAACTCCATGCCTACATACATGGTTTGGGAGTTGAGCTTATGGCAAACTCGGACAATGTCCTTCGCGGCGGACTGACGGAAAAATATATCGATACTGCCGAGCTGATGGAGATTCTTTACTACAAAGACAGTGCTAAAGAAAGTCTTAAAGCTGCTCCATGTGAGGTTAAAGCCGGAACCCTTTATTCTTATGTTACTCCAGCGAAGGATTTTTCGCTGCGGCGCTGCAGTTCGTCCAGCTTTAGTGTCCAAGGTCGTCGCAGCATCGAACTTGCTATCGTTATGACAGGGGAAGCTCGTTTTTCTTATCTTGATGAAGAGAAAAAGAGGAGCATGGAGAAAGTTTTCAAGAAAGGAGAATCGCTGGTAATTCCTGCTGATATAAAGGAATACACCTGCACTTGTACCGGTGATGTTTTTTTTGCCGCAATACCTTCTGATTATGCTGCCGAAAATCCGGGCACTGATTGAAAGAACGGAGTGTATTAAAGTTATGAACGTAAAAAGTATGACGATATGGATTGACGGAGATGGCTTCCCTCGGCAGCTAAGGGAAATTGCACTGCGCGCTGCTGACAGAACGGGCCTCTCCGTAGTTCTTGCAGCGGATAGAGCTCTACCAGTAAAAGTCAATGAAAAGGTGCAAATGGTAGTGGTAGAACAGGGTGATGACGAAGCGGACCGTTATATTGCACAGCATGTGAAAGTCGGAGATATTGTATGCTCCCGAGACATCTACCTCATGGAGCGCTGTGTTGAAGCTGGAGCGGTCTGTATGGACGACCGTGGAAACCTCTATACTGAATCAAATATTCGGGAGCGCGTATCCATCAGAAAGATGATGGGCGAATATCGCCAATTCGCCGGAGACGGCGCGCACGGTGGAAATAACCGATTCACTTCAAAAGAGGTGAAGGCATTTGCCGACCTTTTTGATTCATTTCTTACCAAACAACTTAATTCATAGCTAACTGAAATGCTGTTGAAATGCTGTTGAAATGCTTCATCTAACATGTTAAGAACATAGTATCTCTCGGTATGCATCCGTATACTTTGCAAGGAACTGTTATGAATAGATCATTTTTTTCTTCCATAATCGAATATGCTATGATTACTGCGGGTTCAGTCGTGACAGCCTTAGGAATTGTTTTGTTCCTTGGCCCGGCAAAAATTGCCGCTGGAGGGGTCAGCGGCTTGGCGATAATTCTTTATCACCTTACTGCTGCAGATACTGGACTGCTGATACTGTTGATGAGTATTCCCATTTTTTTTCTTGGATTGCTGATTTTTGGGAAACGCTACGGTTTCAGATCCCTTTTTGGAACATTAGTACTCTCTATATCTGTTACTATACTAGGACAAAGCATAGGCTATCAAGGGATTCTCCCCTATGCCGACAGAACTGATATTCTCTTATCAGCCCTTTTCGGAGGAGTCCTTACAGGAATAGGACTCGGCGTGGTCATGAAGGGAGGTTCTAACACTGGCGGTACGGATATCCTCGCTCAGGTTATTCAGCACTATACAAAGATACCTCTGGGGACATCTCTGATGCTGGTTGACGGACTAATTATTCTTTTTTCCGGTTTTGTTTTCGGGGTTGAGAGTGCATTATTCGCTGTAATAACCCTCTATTCCACCGGACAGGTAATAAATCTAATTACCAGCGGTCTGAATTATGCTAAAATGGCCTATATTATTAGTGACAAGTATGATGAAATACGGTATGAACTGCTTCACAGTGAAGGGCTCGGCGGCACCGCCATTCAAGCTCGGGGGATGTATACTGATAATAACAAGAATATCATTATGGCAGTAGTGAAAAACCGCAAGATCAGTCGGCTTACCCATATAGTTCGGCATATTGATCCGGATGCATTTATGATTATTTCCCCTGCCCATGAAGTGATAGGGGAGGGATTTACTCCCTTCAATCCCGGGCATGCTTAGGAAGAAAATTTTTAATAAGGAGAAGGAAGTATGGATTTTAAAGATGTAATTATCGGCAGAGAGAGTGTAAGAAACTACGATCCGGAAAAGGAGATACCTGAAGAAGTCCTTATGCGCATCCTTGAAGCCGGTCGAATTGCCCCTTCCGCTACCAATGCGCAGCCATGGAAGTTTCTTGTGGTAAGAAGCCCGGAAAAGAGGAAAGATGTAAACAAGTGCTATGGAAAGGCCTGGTTCCAGAATGCCCCTGCAGTTCTTATAGTCAAAGGGAAGAGAAAAGATGCTTGGAATCGCTGGGATGGATACAATTCTCTGGAGACAGATTTGACTATTGCTATGGACCACATGATACTAGCTGCAGAGAATGAAGGGCTGGGTACATGCTGGATAGGAGCTTTTGATTATGAAGTTCTGCGTAAGGTCTTACCCCTTGATGCAGATGAGGAGGTTTTTGCGATGACGCCTCTAGGATACCAGGAAGACGCCTGGAAGAAAAAGAGTCGTAAAATCCGCCGAGAATTAGATGATGTAGTAAGTTTCATCTGAACTTTGTATTTTATGTGTATTTTTTATGTGGTGAAAGCCCTGCCATGCGCTGGCGGGGCTTAATTAATGGAGTGCACCCTGCTTGTGATCTTCATAGTTTACTATTCTCAAGGAATCGCCCTGATGCTCTGCTAGGAATCTTCAGAATCTTTTTTGTCTTTTTTGCTGTCTATCAAACCTTGCTGTATAGCAAATTTTGTCATACCCACATCTCCTTTGGATTTTATCTTTTTCTTTATATTCTGTCTGTGTTTGTATACTGTATTAGTGGCGATATCGAGAACTTGTCCCACCTCATGAGATTTATATTCATTATTTGAACAAATAAGATACATGACCTGTTTTTCTCGATCAGTAAGAATATTTGAGTTGTTATCCCCTTTTTGTGACTCTGCTTTTTTTATCGAATTGTCAATTTCACGATAACATTTCAGTATCTCCTTTGATAAATCTTTTAAGCTGGAATCTTTTTTAACAAAGCAGTCCATACCCATTTCTAAAGCTTTATTGATAATAGAATTATTGCAATAATTTGAATAACCGATGCATTTTATGTGATTACAATTCTTTTTTACAAAGTGGATAAGCTGACTACCGCCATTGTTATGCAAATAGAGTTCTGTAATAAGAATATCAACTAAGTGATTATTTTTTTTCAAGAGTTTCACAGCCTCCCTGCAGCTTTTTGCAGTGAATATTAAAGAGAACTGATCTCTTTTCTCATAAAAAAAATTCTGCAGTCCGACTTTACTCGCATTACATGGATCTACCAGCATAATTGATATTTTTTTTGAATCTTTTTTTAAAGCTCTATGAAATACCATAACTTTTCCTTTTTCAGATTGTATTTAGTAAATTTTAAAACAACTTATGGATAAAGAACACAACCTTAAAGGTATAGTTTACTCACTGAAACGGAAAAAATTGTATTTTTGCTCTTTACCAATTCAAAATCTCTAAACGCAAACTCAATCCAAATTCAAATTGAGCGAAGGAAGGAGAATAGGAAGCAATTCTTTCAAGATCATCTGCGTTTCTGTTAAAGGGATTCCTCAATAGAAAATATGGTTCTATAAGAAATCTCTTATTCACATGTATTGAATAACCTGAAGATATTTCTGTCATATAACAGCTGCTATTATCCGGCTTATTTTCTCCATACATAATGATATTCTGCAATAGAGTAAGTCCGAACCACCAATTAGCAGATTTAGGAAAAAACTTTATCTTTCCGGAAAAATCCAGTATCCAAATTTCTTCACCGCTGTGTATGAAAAAATTTATTGGTATAGAGAATTCTGCTTTTCCTTTGAATCGAGCTGCCGGAGATATGCCGATATGGAAGTTTCTCAAAAACATACCGTCAATATCATGTGAATAAAGGGAAAGGATAAAAGAATTGTTTTCATTTGTACTCAATTCATTATTCTCATCGATGGTATCTTCACTAAAAAGACAGAAAATGGGAAGAATGCTCAAGAAAATAATCATTAGAAAGGTTTTTTTTATCATATTTTCTCCAATCAAAATGCTCCGTAATTTTTGTATAATTAAGAATACAATTGGTTCCGCAAAGAGACAAATCCCCAAAACTAATGACAAAAGAAAAGAAGGAAGGAAAGAAGTATTCGGATATAGAAGTATTCGGATATAAACGAATTTCTCAATAAAACAAGATTTACTTCGCCTGAAACTCCACAAACCCATAACATGCTTATTTTCAAAAAAATTTTTCTATTATTGAATCAGAAATCATTTTTACAGTGTCATATATAGTATGAGGAATGTACAAATAGTTGGAAAAATTTCATGGATGCGAACAGAAATACTGAATGTTTTAAGTTCATGTTCAGATGAGTTGAATGTATTTTTCTCCAGAAGCTTATCTGATTACATGAAAGCGGTCTATCGTGAATATCCTTTGAATCCGGGACCGGATAAGGCCTATCACAATACAAGTAATACTCTTATTAAAGAAAGAAGAAATACGCATTTTTTCTGCATTGATATTGATGCTGTCAGAAGCAGTAAAACTGGTTTTAAGGATGTTATATATCTTTTAAGAAAGAATTTCTCTGTCCTGACCTATTTCAATTATCCTTATGACAATAAAGATAAAAGTCTGCTCTCAGCCTTAGGTGTTCGGGACACAATATTTTTAGAGACTCCAAAAAAGGAAATTACATATAAAATCCGAAACTTCTTTCAGGGGGGAGTCTATTCTGATTCTGAAACTCAACAAGAGGTGTCGAAAAATAAGCTTGAACACAAGAAATATCCAGTTCAAGTAAAACTGCTGAGCAGAAGAGAGATACAGATAATGATAATGATAAGTCAAGGAAAGACAAGCAAATTCATGGCTGTGGAGTTATCAATTTCAGTCAATACCGTAGAAACATATAAAAATCGAATCAAGAAGAAACTTAACTTGGATTCCATAGCATCAATAACCCGATATGCTATTGCTTCGGGCTTGGATGAGGATATAAAAAATTGAAAAATTCCCCATGTGGGAAAATTTTATTTTAGGAGGGGTTTTATGAAAAAAACTCTTTGCATAATTGGGGTAATTCTTCTGATTACTTCAATGACACTTATGGCTCAGCCGATGACGGTTGACTCAATGTTCAATGAGGCTGGTGGAGAACCCTTAAGCCAGGAAGAAATGGAGGGTATTGAGGGAGAAGGTTTATTTGCATCTCTTGTAGGGGGCTTTTTCTTGGGATCTATTGGGTATTTAACCAATTGTATGTATTCTGGTCAGAGTCCTACCTGGGGAGGAGCGATAGCAGGAGGATGTATTGGTATGATCAGTGCTTACAGCCCTTCTTTAAGTGTTCTAGCAGGAATGAATGCAGCTGCTGGAACAAGCTTGCATATTCCTTCAAGTTTTCCGCGGTAAAATTAAGGAGTAAGATGAGATGCTGAGGGATATCATCTATATAAGTCTATTTACAGCGGCTGCGCTGTTTTTGTGCTTAAAAAGAAAGTATCAGCACAATGCTGAAAGCAGAGATAATAAGGATAGGAAAAGTAACAGCCGCGGGGCAGCTGGGTCGGATATTTTAATTCCTGTATGCGGAGCCCTGATTATAGTTATCGGGGATATTATTATATACGGACCTTGGATTTCTACTGATATTCAGGCTCAAAGTCTTATTAACGGTCTAAAACTGTACATAGCAGAAACTGCATTGTTTGTATATACAGTTTTTAAAGTATGGGAGCAGCTTAGAAAAAAACAAGAGTAAGAGGAATAAGATTTCTGTAGGTAAGCTGCACTTATTCAGGAGTTGAAGAACGGTTGGGAACATAACCACAAAGGATATTAATCAGCAGAAAGCGGCAATATCCTCTGTGGTTATAAAATTATTAAAATTCTGCATTCTGCACAGTTCGTGGAAATGGGATCACATCACGAATATTCTGCATACCCGTTACATACTGAATAACCCTTTCAAATCCAAGACCGAATCCAGCATGGGGAACTGAACCATAGCGACGCAGATCAAGATACCACCAGTAATCTTTTTCATTAAGCCCCTGTTCCTTAATGCGCCTTAAAAGAACATCATATCTATTCTCTCGTTCGCTGCCTCCGATGATTTCTCCGAGCCTGGGGACAAGCACATCCATAGCTCTAACAGTTTTCTCATCGTCATTAAGCCGCATATAAAAGGCTTTGATTTCTCTGGGATAGTCAGTAACTGTAACAGGCCCTTTAAAAACCGTTTCCGTCAAGTATCTTTCATGTTCTGACTGCAGATCATCTCCCCAGGAAACGGGGAACTCGAAATCTTGTTTTGATCGCTCCAGTTCTTTGATGGCTTCAGTATAAGGGAGGTGAGTGAACTTTGAATTGACTACGTGTTCTAGAGAGTCTTTTACGCCCTTCTGAATCCACTTGTTGAAAAAATCCATATCCTCTTCACAGTGATTCAATACGTAGGAAAAGATATATTTAAGGAACTCTTCAGCCAAAGCCATATCTCCATCCAGGGTGCAGAATGCCATTTCCGGTTCTACCATCCAGAATTCCGAAAGATGGCGGCTGGTATTTGAGTTTTCAGCACGGAAAGTCGGCCCGAAGGTATAGACATTCTTCAAGGCAAGAGCATATATTTCCGCCTCAAGCTGTCCGCTTACCGTGAGGTTTGCAGGTTTACCAAAGAAATCTTTCGAAAAATCAACCTTCCCGCCTTCCTTTCCCTCTTCTTTGGGAACCTGGTTCAGGGGAAGGGTAGTGACTTGAAACATTTCTCCAGCCCCTTCACAGTCAGAAGTTGTAATGATGGGGGTATGGATATAGAGAAACCCCTTTTCCTGAAAAAATGAGTGAACGGCATAGCTTAACGCATTACGAACACGAGTGACAGCTCCGAAGGTATTTGTCCGGGGACGAAGGTGGGCTATTTCACGGAGGAATTCAAATGAGTGCCGTTTCTTCTGCAGGGGATACGTATCAACTGGAGCATCTCCCACCAGCTCAACGGTTTTTGCCTGCAGTTCCACTTTCTGGTTTTTACCGGGAGATTCCACGAGGATTCCAGTGAATCGAACACTGGCTCCGGTGGAAATAGCCTGAATTGTAGAGATGACGGAAGCATCCTGTTTATCAAGGATGACCTGGAGATTTTTCAAACTGGATCCGTCATTCATCTCGAAAAAACAGAAATTTTTTGAATCCCGCTTTGTACGAATCCAGCCCTCCGCATTGATTGTTTCTTCATCCGGATCCCTATGTAAAAGCTGGCTGATTCTCATTGAATTAAACATCTGCATATCTCTCCTTCTGTATATTTTACACATAGTGTTCTTGATTAAAAAAAATCTCCTGTTTACATTAGTATAATGTAGTGGATCTTTCAATATGAGGTGTGAAAAGTTTTGGTAACACAAATATTCGGCAGAAAAAAAAGTAAAGATACTCAAAAGGCTGTACGTTTTTTTAAGGAACGAAAAATTCCTGTTCAGCTTATTGATGTAGATGAAAAAATGCTTTCCCAAGGAGAGCTGCAATCAATTCTTCGGTATTACAGTCCTGAGGAATTGATTGATAAGGAAGCTAAGATCTATAAAAAACGGGGATATGCCTATATGGATTTTGATCCCTTGGAAGAGATTTTTGAATATCCTGAATTACTTAAAGTTCCTATTCTGCGAATGGATAGCGGTGTTCTGCTTGGGTATGATGAACAGCAGTACAGGATATTACTTAAAGAAAAACCTTGAAACAGTTAAGCAGTCATCCTTACAATGTGATTTTCTTATAAACACTCCCAAACTAGCTGCAATTGGTAAAATACAATTTTTTCCTCGACAGAAGACTTCCTGTATGCATATATTGTAGATAGGGTTATAATAAGTTTTGGGGAAAACACATAAAAGGAAAAATCAATTATGATACATTTAGAAAAATATACTCTGGCGGAACTTTTTGAGAAAAGTACTGCCGCTTACGCGGATCAGCCATTCGGAGGCTTTATTGACGAGGAGCAGATTACATATAAAGAGTGGGAGCAGCATGCTCTCCATGTGAAAAAGTATCTTGAAGCAAGCAGGCTTGGAAAAAACAATAATATTGCCCTTCTGGGTGAAAATTCACCTGCGTGGAGTGCAGCCTATTTCGGAATTGTCCTCTCCGGTAACGTTGCTGTGCCTATATTGCCGGATTTTACTCAGAAAGAGGTACAGAATATTCTTGAACATGCTGAAGCAGAACAAATTTTTGTATCAAAGAAACAGGTGAAAAAGGTAAAAGAAGTTTTTTCGAATGATCAGGCTATTGTGCTCCTTGATGAACTGCTTCAGGAAAAGGAGCATGGCGAAAGCTCATTGGCGCTTAAGGGCTGCGAAGGTATCACCAAAGACACATTGGCCAGTATAATCTATACTTCCGGAACCACAGGTGTTTCAAAGGGAGTTATGCTGACCCACGGGAATCTCTGTTCCAATGCTATGATATCTTCCACATCTTTTATAAAAATTCTTCCTGAAGATAATATGCTCTCTGTTCTGCCCATGTCCCACTCGTATGAATTTACCATTGGACTGCTGCTGGGAATGATTGGAGGAGTACATTTTAACTATTTACGGAAGCCGCCATCTGCAAGTATGCTCCTGCCAGCATTGAAAAAAGTCAGACCCCAAATTATGCTGTCTGTTCCGCTGCTTATTGAAAAACTCTATCGAGCTTCCGTCCTCCCGAAAATTGAAAAGAAGAAAATTCTAAAAATGCTCTATAAAATAAGTCTTTTCAGAAAAATGATTAATAGGAAAGTTGGAAAACAGCTGAAAGAAGTTTTCGGCGGACGGCTTAAGTTTTTCGGGATCGGTGGAGCCCCCTTGGATCCTATGGTTGAGCGTTTTCTTTTTGAAGCCAAATTCCCCTACGGAATTGGATACGGTCTGACCGAGACAGCACCGCTCCTGGCTGGATGTGCCCCTGGATGGACAAAAATAGCATCAACCGGAAAGGTTCTGGACAATGTCCAAATGAGAGTGCAGAAAGAGCAGGATGAAGAGGTTCAGGCTTCTGAAGATACTCAAGATGGTGAAATTCAGGTTAAAGGGCCTAATGTTATGCTGGGGTACTATAAAAATCCTGAAGAGACAAAAAAGGTTTTCACTGAAGACGGCTGGTTTAAAACAGGTGATCTGGGAGTGTTTGATAAAAAGGGCTATCTCTTCATAAAAGGAAGGAAGAAAAACATGATCCTCGGGCCGAGCGGTGAAAATATCTATCCGGAGCTGATTGAGAATATGCTGAATAATTATGATTTTGTCGAAGAATCACTGGTACTGTCTTCCAATGAGGGTATAACTGCGAGGATTAAGATTGATGTGGAAGAGTATGCCAAAAACTTCAGAGTATCTGCGGATCAGGCCGGGGAACATGTGAAGGAATATCTTGATAATATCAGAAAAAGGGTAAATAAGGAGCTCAATGTCTTTTCTAAAATTAATCATGTAATACATCAGAAAGAGTCTTTCATCAGGACCCCAACTAAGAAAATAAAACGATATCTCTATGATATAATGCATAAAAAATAAAAATATGATACAAACTTGGTAACAAGGGAGTATCTAAGATGAAACATATCAATGATCTGCATATACATCGGGTTGATAAGCTGGCTTCTCCTCATGAAATAAAGGAGAAAGTGCAGGTTTCCGAAGAACAGTTAATTCAGATAGAGGGCTGGCGGAAACAAGTTCGGGATATCATTCTCAGAAAAGATAAGCGAATCATCGGCATTATCGGGCCATGTTCTATTCACGACGAAAAAGGGGCCTATGATTATGCTCGGCGCCTCAAGAAACTAGCTGATGAGGTGAGTGATGAGATATTTATCATCATGCGCTCTTATTTTGAAAAGCCCAGAACGATGCTCGGTTGGCGAGGGCTTGTTATTGATCCGAGACTCGATGAAAGTTACGATATTGAATACGGTATACAGCTGGCTAGAAAAATACTGCTGGAGATCTCCCGTATCGGTCTCCCTGTAGCTAACGAAATTCTGGATCCTATTATTCCTCAATATATTGATGATCTTGTCAGTTGGGCTGCAATTGGGGCGAGGACAACAGAAAGTCAGGTTCACAGAAGTCTTGCCAGCGGGCTCTCTTTCCCCGTGGGTTTTAAAAACAGTACTTCCGGAAATTTGAGGAATGCTGTAAATGCCGTTAAAACCGCCGCCAATGCTTCCAGCTTTATTGGAATTGACGGGGACGGCAACTCTTCCATCATGAGAACAACGGGTAACGATACTTGTCATCTTATTCTTCGCGGGGGGAGTTCCAGCCCGAATTACTATGAAGAGGATGTTGAGGACGCTGAAAAGATGATGAAGGATATAGGAATTATACCCTCCATTGTAATAGACTGCAGTCATGCAAATTCAAGGAAGAGAATACATAAGCAGAAACGTGTTTTAAAATCTGTGATTGAGCAGATTGTATATGGAAATACTTCCCTTTCCGGCTTTATGCTGGAAAGTTATATATATGAGGGTCGGCAGGATATACCTTCAGATAATCTGGATGAGCTGAAATATGGAGTTTCTGTTACCGATTCCTGTATCGGTTTTGAAGAAACGGAAAAGATTGTCAGAATGGCGTATAAAGATTTGAAAGGTATGAAATAGAAACTTGTAATGAAATAAATTGCTTTAAAGGAGGTCTCTATGAAGAAGGTAAGTGTTCTTTTGGCAGAGGGTTTTGAAGAAATCGAGGCAATAACACCGATAGATATGCTTCGTCGCGCCGAAATCGATGTAACTGTTACAGGTGTTAGCGGCAGGCAGGTTACAGGTGCTCATGGAGTTTCCATTGAAACTGATGCAGAAATTGAGAATATTAATTTCAGCGATTTTGATTGTGTTGTTCTTCCTGGTGGTATGCCTGGAGCAAAAAATCTAGCAAATTCAGAGATGACGGTGGATTTCTTCAGTAAGATGTTTGCTGATGGTAAACTTATCGCTGCTATATGTGCTGCTCCTGCTGTTGTTCTTGGACCGAACGGTATTTTGCGTGATAAGAAAGCGGTATGCTACCCTGGAGCGGAAAGCTTTTCTCCGGATATTGAATTCAGTGATGAACGATGCGTACGCGATGGAAACCTTATCACAGCTCAGGGACCGGGAACGGCAGCTGAATTCAGTTATGCAGTGATCGAAGTTCTTAAAGGTGAGAAAACTGCCTATGAAGTGAAGAAACACGCACTGTTCTTATTCTAGTGCAGCTTTATTATTTTTCACAATCACCGAGCTCCATCTCAGCCGTCATGGGTTAAGGAACGCTGAAAATTTTTTTCCTTTAGTGAGACTTCATTTTTTTATGTGAAGGTGAAATACTTCAGAAAAATGCATTTTGTAAATGCAGAAATGTTTACACCATGTTCGGCTGAGTAGACTATCGCAGTAAGACTAGTATTGATCTGTTTAAACTGCTTTTTAGCGTTGTAACCAACGACCCAACAACCTAACAAACCACCTAACCAACGAACCAACGAACCAACGAACAAAAGCTGCAGAAATAAAATGAAATATTTATTATTGACAACTGTGAATTACCATGAGAAACTATAGTTGGTTTAAAAATCAACCAACCAGAAAAGCAGGTAACATGAAAAGGACAAAAATAATAAACCGCTCTCGGATTATGAGAGAAATATGGATACACAGAGAAACAAGCCGTATAGATATAGCTAGATCTTTAGAACTCGATAAATCAACAATTTCGAATAATGTTAATGAACTGCTGCAGCTTGGAATTATTCTTGAAACGAGAGAGGGGAGTTCTAGTCCGCTAGGTGGAAGAAAACCTGTACATTTGAAACTGAATAAGCATTATGGAATAGTTTTAGGTTTAGAACTTCGTCCTGACTCCTATACTGCAGTTGCAGTTGATCTTGAAGGAGAAATTGTTTTTTCAAAATATGAAAAATCACACATTAATGGTTTGAATTTTAAAGAAAAATTCATGGATATAGTTTGTAAACTGCGAAAAGAAATAAATCCCATGCAGATGAAACTCTTGGGGATTGGAATTGGAGTATCCGGTGTCGTTAATATGAAAGAGGGAATCATAAAGTACTCAATTCCGATGGAAATAAAAAGCGCTTATAATTTCTATCAGCAAATAGATGGTGAAATAGATGTACCTGTATTTATTGATAACGATGCAAATGCTTCCGTTTGGGGTGAAATAGCTTTTCATCGAAGAAAAGAACTGAAAGATTTTATCTACCTCCTTCTTGAAATTCGTGAACAGGAGGAATTGACGAATATAGACTGTAATACGATCGGAGTAGGGTTGGGGCTGGTGCTGAATGGTAATGTTCATTACGGGCACAACTATTCCGCTGGAGAATTCAGAAGCCTTTTCAGACATAATAATTCAACTGGACAGTTTTCTTTAACAGTCGATGAGCAGCGGCAAGTTCTGTATGACAAAGAGATGTGGAGGAGCTTTCTTCATGAACTAGGTGCCCACATTTCATTAATTGTTAATACATTTAACCTGACTCATATCATTCTTGGGGGGCAGTTCGGAAGATATGATCAGGAAGTGGCGGAAATATTTGAGGAAGAGATTAAAAAGAACTGGCCGTATCCATATGCGTATGAAGTAAAAAAGAACATCTGGCTCTCCTCGTTTGGAGACCAGGCTGTCGCCTATGGAGCAGCGGGTATGGTTCTGAATAAATTGTTCAGTGATTTGGAAATTTTGGAAGAATATACTGGACACATTGATCTTCAGTCAGAAGCCGGTTTAATCACCTAGAAAAGCCATGAGAAACTACATTGAAAAATGCTCTTCCGTTGGGAGAGTTTATGAATAAAGGAGGATGTTTTTATGAAAAAAACATTGATAATGCTTTTTGTTATTCTGATCTGTTCGCCCTTATTTGTTGGTGCGCAAGGGCAGCAGGATGCAGGGCAGACATCTGATAAGGTTGTGATTGACGTAATGGCATATGGCGACAATTCTAACCAGGAAGGTGTCAGCTGGAAGCGTATTGTGGATACTTTTGAACAGAATAATCCCAATATCGAAATTGATTATGAACTGCTCTATGATGAAGCGTATCATCAGAAAGTAGTAGCTCGTCTTGCCGCCGGTGATGTTCCCGACATGGCATACATGGGCGCTGACGCCAGATGGGGGGCTCCATGGAAAGAGGCTGGGGAGCAATGGGACCATCGAGATTTTCTTGATCCAATGTACGATCGTGAACTTATTCCTGCCATGGGGCCGAATGGTGAAATTTATGAAATTCCCCTTGGTACATCAAACATAACAACTGTTCTCTATATGAATAAGGATTTGGTTGAATCTCTTGGTTTTTCTACTCCGGAAACCTATGAAGATATCGTCGATATGGTTCCTGCTGCTAGAAAGGCAGGCTTGGATGTTATCACCATAGATGGAGCCGACGGCTGGGCTTGGGGATCCTGTCTGCTTTCTGCAGTTATTGCCCGCATGTCCGGTGATCCTCAGTGGGTATCTAAAGCAGTTGCCGGTGAAAATCATTTTGATGATCCTGCAATGGTTAAATCCCTGGAGTTTATTGAACAAATGGTTGATGACGGGGTTATTACAAAGAAATCCGTTCTAGTTGATTATGGAGCCAACACCTCAAAATACAATAATAAAGGTGCTTTATTTATGATACAGGGGCAATGGGTTGCGGGATCAATTGAAAATCCGGAAGTTAAAGCTGCTACCCACCTCTTGGCGTGGCCGGAATTACCAGGAGAAAAAGAAGCTGCTGCAGGATCAGTTGCGGCGGCAATTCAGGTTGGCTATGGAATAACCCAAACAGGAGCTTCAAAACCTGAAGTCCGTGATGCAGCACTGAAGTTTCTCAACTATTTCTACTCAGAACCTGAATCTACCCAGCGTTTGCGCGATGGTGCGATTATTGCTCCTATTCTTAAAGATTACCAGGTACCCGAAGATATTCAACCTATTGTAAAACGCAAAGTTGAACTTGCACAAACTGCTTCTTACACAGAAGTAATTGATGCTTTCTTGACTGGACCTCCAAATGATGCATTAAACTCCGGCATGCAGAAAATTGTTGCCGGTCAGGCAAGTCCGAAAGAAATTGCTGAGGAAGTTGAACGCTTAGCAAGGAAGTGAGCGTAATTACTTGAAAATAAAGAGGAGAAGGAGTTTTCTTTCTCCTCTTTTAACTAAAATTAGAGTTTATAATAGAAGATGATCTCTTTTTTTTGAGTATTTTTTAGGAGTATTTGTTTTGAATGCACGTAAACGCAGAGAGTTGCCTGTCTATTTTGCTTTTATAGGTCCGGCACTTATTGTCTATTTAACTGTTGTTGCCTACCCGGTGTTATATTCGTTATTTCTAAGTTTCTCTGATTTCAACCCAAATATCGGCGGAACTTGGAATTTTGTTGGATTTACACATTATCATCGAATGATACAGGACCCTAATTTCTGGCACGCCTTAAAAAACAATATGATAGTAGTAGCTGTCTCTGTTTTCGGCCAGATTCCAATCGGCTTTGTTCTAGCTTATATTTTATATCGGCGGATGGTAAAAGCAAGAATATTTTTTCAATCGATGATATTTTTACCGCATTTTTTATCAGTTATAGTTATTGGTACAATTTGGAAACGAATGTTTGAGGCTGATGGTCCCGTATCCGGGATAATTCAATTAGTAAGCGGAGACCAGACCGCTCAATTCGAGATGATGCTTCATCAGAATCAAATAATGATTCCGATTGGATTTGCATTAATTTGGATTTACACCGGCTTATATATGATAATCTTTCTGGCAAATTTACAGAAGATTGAAGAAAGCCTTATTGAGTCAGCTAAAATTGACGGTGCCAGAGAGGCTCAAATCTTTATGAAGATTATTGTCCCTATTCTGTGGGGAACTATTCTTATTTCCTCGGTACTTGCAATAGCCGGTTCACTTAAAGGATTTGATTTGATTTTTGGTATAACAACCCAGGGACTTCAAAGACAGAATGCACTTGTGCTTCCCATTTTTATGTATGAAACAGCTTTTCGTGATTATTCAGATCCTATGCGCTTTGCTTATGGAGCAACAATTTCTAATGCGATTGTTGCAATCAGTCTTTTTATGATTGTAATAAGTAATTTAATCAGCAGAAAATTCAGACCAAATGAGGAAGACTAATATGAAGCAGGCGCAAAATACAGAAAAACAATTCTCTGCAGCTGATTTTTTCGGAAAATCAATTTCTTATATGGTTTTTATCAGCTGGGTGCTTATTACCCTGCTGCCGCTTTTCTGGCTTGGCTACTCCTCTTTTAAGTCAAATGAAGAGCTGACACGAGATATATTTGCTTTTCCGCATGACCTCTTTGATAACTATGATGATGAATACCTGGTGATTGCTCCTCAGTTAAATGTCATTCCTGATTATGATACTGAAAAAGATCTTCGGGAACGTTTGATCATCGAATCAAAAACAATTGCACCAGGGCGCAGGCTGATGATACATTTTTTAGTAAAAGAAGATCTTCCTTCTGAAATAGCATCATTGAAGCCGGGTGATACCCTTACCCTTTCACAGCTTCCGAATAAAATGCGACGCAGGATAAGCTGGAAAACCATCTGGTTTAACTATTCATCCGCTTTTCAACGAGGCGGACTTGGGTTGAAATTTATCAACAGTATACTCTATACTACAGTTTCAACCTTTTTTATAATCTTCCTGGGCTTAATGGCAGCTTTTGGATTCAGTAAGATGACTTTTAAAAAACTTTCAGCTGTTTTATTATCGCTGATCGGTTTCGGCTATCTTATAAGCCAGCACCAGGTGATTATCCCTCTGTTTCTTATGTATTCATCCGTGAATCTGACAGATACCCACATTGGAATTATTATTGCTTATATTGCCTTCGGATTGCCGATATCGGTTCTGCTCACGACACAGTTTATGCGAGGACTGCCAAGCAGCTTAATTGAATCAGCAAAAATTGACGGGGCAAGTACTTTTCGAAGTTTTATCAGTATAATAATGCCGATGTGCAAACCAGTTATGGTCACAGTCGGTATCATTAGCGCATTGGGAATTTGGAATGAGTTTCTGATGGTACTGGTTCTAGCCAGCACGAATGCAACAAAATCTTTACCAGTCGGGGTATACTCTTTCTCAAGCTTGACCGGTACTCAGCTTGGCTGGCAGCTGGCTGCTCTAGTGATTGCTACAGCACCAACTATGGTTGTATATTTTTCATTTCAGCGTCAACTCACCAAAGGTGTAGTCGGCGGAGCAGTTAAAGGATAAAGACATGCAGATACTTATTAATCAAATTGGCTATGAAACCGATAAAATGAAGTTTGCCCTGCTGATGCGTGAAGAACATGAAAATATAGCTTCTCCAGCACAAATATCTTTAATATATGAGGGAGAAGAAAAGATTATTCAAAGCTTGGGGCCTGGTATCTCAGTTGCGGGATGGAAAGGCCGAATATTTCATAAGATTGATTTTTCCAGTCAGAAAAAGAGGGGAAGCTATTTCTTACAGTACTCTGATGGCAGAAAAACAGTTCAGAGCAATCAGTTCATTATAGATACGGGCTTAATTGCAGAGACTTGCTTATCAGATATACTATTTTATTTTAAATCCCAGCGTGCTTCAGGGCGCTGGGATACAACTGACTGTTCAGCTCCGTTTTACGGAAAAAGGAAGGACAGAGTAGATGTGCATGGAGGTTGGTATGATGCCTCAGGAGACTATAGTAAGTATCTTTCCCACCTTTCCTACGCTGATTATTTGAATCCTCAGCAAACACCGCTGGTGACTTGGGCTTTATTTAAATTACAGGAAACCCTTGCTGCCAGTACCCGATACGGGGGAACGCTTTTAGAAGAGAGAGCTTTAGAAGAAGGACTTCACGGTGCAGATTTCCTCATGCGCATGCAGGATCCGAAAGGGTATTTTTACGTCACAGTTTTCGATCAGTGGAGTAAAGAAAATGAAAAGAGAATGATTTCAGCCTTCAGCGGACAGGAGGGCAGGCGTTCAGAAAATTACCAGGCTGGATTTCGTGAAGGAGCAGGAATGGCTATTGCCGCCTTGGCAAGAGCCAGTCGCAGTAAACCTTCAGCAGGCTATTTGGAAGCAGCAGTAAAAGGATGGGATCATTTAGAGACCAATAAAACAGAATATCTGCATAATGGAAGAGAGAACATTATTGATATGTATTGCGCTCTCATAGCTGCAGTTGAACTCTATCTGTCTACCGATGAAGAACGCTTTGCAGAAGCCGCGCGGGAACGGGCATCCAGGCTTCATGATGTATACAACTATAACGCTGGTTACTGGCTTGTAGAGGAAAACTCTGATCGACCATTTTTTCATGCAGCAGAAGCAGGGATGCCCATTATTGCTCTTCTGGAGTACTTGGAAATTGATGCCGATCACGATGATGACAGAAATACCAGCAATGCGAAAAGTATACAATTACAAACACGAGAATTAGTCATCCATGCGGTAAAGGATTTACTTTCAATTTCCCAATCCCGCAGTTCCTCCATGAATCCCTTCTTACTGGTCCGCCAATGGGTTAAACCAGTTGATGGTAATGTGAAGATCTCCTTTTTTATGCCCCACGAGAATGAAACTGGGTATTGGTGGCAGGGTGAAAACGCTCGTTTGGCATCACTCTCATATGCTTTGCGTCGATCAAAGTCTTTGTTTAATGAAGATCAGGATCAAGTAAATTCGATTATTGATGAATTTTCTGATGCCCAGCTTCACTGGATTCTCGGAATGAATCCATTTGATATGTGCATGCTTCAGGGGCATGGAAAAAACAACCCGCGATATGAAGATCACTATCCGAATGCTCCCGGGGGAATCTGCAATGGAATAACTGCCGGTTATGAAAATGAAGAAGATATTGATTTTCTTCCTGAAATTGTTGAAGGCAGGGGCGATCACCGATGGCGTTGGAGTGAACAATGGATACCCCATGCAGCTTGGTTTTTATTAGCCGTATCAGCGGATGCAGAAAATTGGAAGTCATAATAAATGAATAGAGTAATACTTGTACCCCAACCGAAAATCTATAATTCTCAAAAAGGTATTCTGCATATTGGTGAAGAGACAAAAAATCAGATCTTCAGGTATCTACTGGGAAATATAACTCCGGAAATAATTTCTTATGCATACATCAAGCCTGAAGAGGCAAAACATGGAGCTGAATGGTACCGTTTGGAGATTACAGAATCTCAAATACATATAATCAGCATTACTGAAAAAGGGATCTTTTACGGAATGCAGACTTTGAAACAGATTATCCGCCAGTTTGGCGGTTCTGGAATCCCATGTACCGTTATCGAAGACTGGCCGGATTTCGCGACAAGAGGAGTTTTATATGATATAAGTCGGGACCGTGTCCCAACTTTGAACTGTCTGAAAAAGCTTATTAACTGGTGGTCTGAATGGAAATACAACCAAGTGCAGCTCTATATGGAGCACACCTTTGCATATTCCCAGCATGAAACCGTCTGGAAGGAAGCTTCTCCTTTGTCTGCCGATGATGTTAAGTATCTTTCATCATACTGCAAGGCCCGTGGAATAGATTTACTTCCTAATCAGAATTCATTCGGTCATATGGAACGCTGGCTTCAGCATGATGAGTATGCAAGTCTAGCAGAATCGCCGAACGGCTTTTATGATCCCTGGGGAGAATTCAGAAAACACTCTTCAACCCTTTCCCCTGCGGTCAAAGAAGCAATTCCATTCTTAAGTGCGCTGTACGATGAACTTCTGCCGAATTTTGAGTCTGACTATATAAATATTGGGGGTGATGAACCCTGGGAACTAGGGAAGGGGCGCAGCAAAGCATTATGTGACAAGCAGGGATTGGATCGGGTATACATGAAATTTCTCCTTGAAATCTATAAGCTGGTAAAATTAAAGGGGAAAAAAATACAGATATATGGTGATATAATCATGAAATATCCCCATTTGGTGAAAGAACTGCCGAAGGATGTGATCCTTGTAAATTGGGGATATGAGAAGTACCATCCGTTTAAGGAAGAATGTCGAAAAATTTCAAATGCGAATATCCCTTTTTATGTATGTACAGGTAATTCAGCTTGGAATTCTTTAGGAGGGCGCTGGAATAATACCAGAGAAAACATCATCAATGGAGCTGTACAGGGTTATAAGTTTGGTGCAGAAGGCTTTTTAGTCAGTGAATGGGGTGATAACGGTCACTGGCAGCAGATAACAGCAGGAATACCTGGTTTTATCCTAGGCGGCTGTGCTGCATGGAACCTTGAGGCTGCTCGAAATTTTGATATTGAAAGTATTTTAGCTGTACATGTTTTTAATGGAGATGTAAATCAGGTGCAGGCGTTAATGAATTTGCAGCATGTATGGGAACAATCAGGCACTCATCTTCATAATATGTCGCTGCCGGCTGCGCTGCTCTTAGACCCTTCTTATCCTTATTACCGCAGTGAGTTTGAAAAGTTTCGTGCTTATGATTTTCTTAATGAAACTGCTCTCATAGATCAGGCTCTTGATTTACTGACAGATTCTGAAGGAGCTGATGTTAATGATTTTTCTCAGGAATTACGTTTTACAGCATTATTATTGAGACATGGCTGCATTTTAGGAAAAAAACAGCTTTTAACAGAGCATATTAAAATTGAAGAAATACCAGCTGAAGGTATAAATGAATTACTGTCTGATTTAGAGCCCCTCATTGAAGAATATAGCCGTTTATGGCTAAAGCATTCCCGCCCAGGCGGGCTCAAAGACAGTGTTTCCCGGCTTGAAAAACTTAAACAAAAGTATAAAACCATTTCGGCTGTTAATAATAAGGAGATTAATCCTTAAATTAATTTACAAATCGAGGAAGACGTATGGTAAAAGTGGTAAATTCACCGGGTATGCTGTGAGCTGTAATTATTCCATTATATTAACTGCCTGCTTGAAGGCTTTATTCAAAATTCACCTGTGAATAAACTCAGAGCAGACAGTATTTCTGCTTAAAGAGAAAACTTAATCAATTCTTTTACAAAATCATTCCGTTTTTACTCCGTTTTCGGCGGATGTGCTATAAGTCCCTTTAGGTGTGGACGTTTCTGCAGGTCCGTTTCAAGACTTTTTGCACGGGCCTTGTTCACATATTCGGCTGACTGAAAGCTGTATTGAAATTTTGTGTGTATATCATAGCTGCCGTTAACCAGCGCGTAAGTATCTTCAGTCATAACAAGCTCTTCATCTGTTGGTATTACGAAGATTTTGACCGGGGAATTATCAGCTGATATTTCCAGCTCCGCATTACGACAGGTCGCTTTCTCATTTTTTTCCTGGTCTAGAATGATTCCTAAATGCTCAAGCCCGGAAAGTGCTCCTTTTCTGATATGAGGAGCCATTTCGCCCACACC
Organism: Spirochaetales bacterium; assembly: GCA_021736605.1. Taxonomy (GTDB): domain Bacteria; phylum Spirochaetota; class Spirochaetia; order PWKH01; family PWKH01; genus JAIPFS01. The sequence goes on from JAIPFQ010000001.1 coordinate 22,127, forward strand.
TGCAGTCATCACAACAGCATCCGTTTTTCCAATTGCCGCCACGTACGCACCAATGTATTTTTTTATGCGGTAGCACTCCATATCGATGGCAAGCTGACATCGACTGTCACCTTCCGCAGCTGCATCTCGTATGTCTCTACGGTCGCTGAACTTTTCTGTAATACCGAAGACGCCGCTTTTTTTGTTTAGAGCCTGATCCAGATCTTTTGCTGAAATATTATTTTCAGACATAATATAGGGTCCGATTGCCGGGTCCATATCTCCGCTCCGAGTTCCCATAATAAGTCCTTCCAGCGGAGTCATACCCATTGAGGTATCATAGCTTACGCCATCCTTTACTGCACATACCGATGCACCATTCCCAATATGAGCGATAACCAAGTTTGTCTTCATAGGATCCTTACCGAGAAGAACGGCTGCCCTTTTTGCTGTGTAGACATAGCTGGTACCGTGGAATCCGTACCGTCTTACATTGTTTTTCTCATACCAGTTGTAGGGGAGAGCATACATATAACTCGATTCCGGCATAGTCTGATGCCAGGCAGTATCCATGACTGCACAGTGAGGTACATCAGGGAGAACTTGCTTGGCTGCCTTTATCCCGAGAATATTGGCAGGATTGTGGAGAGGAGCTAAATGGATAAGAGATTCAAATTCCTTGAGAATTTCATCATCCACAATAACAGATTTTTTAAATTCCTCTCCACCATGGACAATCCGATGTCCCACAGCTTTAATTTCGCTAATATCACTCATGACTCCATATTCACCATCAAGTATCATGCTCGTAATAATTTCTATAGCCTCTTTATGACTAGGACAGGAAATCTCCTGAGTATATTCCGGTTTCCCCATAGCTTTGTGTTCAATGGTTGATGTTTTAAGTCCGATTCGTTCTACAACTCCGACGGCAAGAACGTTTTTTTCTGTCCAGTCAAAGACCTGGTATTTTGCAGAGGAACTGCCGCAGTTCAATGTGAGAATTAACATGAAAAGACCTCCGAACCTTTTGGTTAGTTTATTTTAATATATGTTAGGTATATAAAAGAAATTGTTACACGATAGCAGAAAAAATTCAATATTTAAGACAAAATAGTCAATCAATAAACCAATTTTTCCATTTATATATAGTATGGAAAAGAAGTTTTTTTATCTAGTATTCATTCTTGCTATTCACCTTCCTTTATCAGCGTACTCAATACAAACATGCGTAAAAGAGAAATCTATAAGTATAGAATGCACAGAAATTATCTTGAGAAACTATCTGATGGATATTTCTTTAACAGCTAACAGAACAGGAGAAAGGAAGATGGAGTTTTTATTGGATTCTAATACTTCCTGGGAGGCCGATTTCGGAGAGCTCAATTTTACAGGTTTTTTGGATATGTATGAAAATCCCGGCAAGCTGACATCATTTCGGTCCCTGGAGAAAGTTTTTCCTGTGGAAGTTCATCGAACGGAGTTACTTACATCTTTGGGAGCCTTCTTCGGATATACAGATATTATCCCCGCTCTTGAACTTGATGTATGTTTTTTCGGTGAAACTGTCTATCCTGAAACGGAAAATACGGAATTGGCACAATCTGAAACAGTGACGGGTGATACAGGCAGTAAGCCGATTGATAATACTGTTATGGGTGTGATATTTCCCGGCAGTACCTGCAGAAATATCCTGGGAATTTCTGTAGGGAAGTCCAGCGAAAATCTAAAGTTCTGGTATAGCGCCGCTGTGACAGATCTTCTGCATGAACCGAAATCTGAAGCGTTTCAATTGAATTCAGTATATGGAAGAAATCCATATGTTTTAGATGAAGCTGTTCCAAACACCTGGTATCAGTCGGTATGGGTTTTCATGAAAGGAGACAGTCAGAAAGTTTTTTTCGGCTACGGCAGAAAATGGAATCTCTTTGAAAGAGATCAATGGTGGTTTGAAACAAAGGCCTCAGCTGAGAACCAGAACTTTCAAGGAGAATTCAGTTTTTTTGCCGCACCCTGCGGGACCAAATCAATTATCGGAGTACAGGATGAGAATCTGGCAATTCTCGGAATATGTGCCGACATCTATCCAGCAAAAGAGTTCACTTTGGGAACTGATTGGAACTATACCGTAACAACTCTCAGTCCATGGAGTAAGGATACAAGTTTACCGGGAAAAATAGACTGGGAAACCTATGCTGGGTTTAATAATGGGAAAAAGGGAAAGGAATTGGGCATTGAACTGGCATATCAATATCGTTTTTACAGTACCTATGCATCTGGTTCAAAAGGTATAAGTGGAGAAACCAGTAATAATATGTATCGATCTATCACTTTTGCATTTGATAAACAAATAAAAAAGCTATCCTTGGTTTCTGAAAGTATTTTTTATATCAGCAGGGATGATGATGCAATATGGGAAAAAATGGAACAAAGTATGGGGGGAGAACTGGTATTTGAGGCTGCAGACTGTTCTATTACAGGCAATCTCGATTTTGAGTATGAATTTGGTGAAAACGGACTGATTGAATTCAGCACAGAAATAGAATATAAGAAAGAACTGTCTTGGGGAAGTTTTTCCCTGCAGCTGAAAGATTTAAAGAATTTCAGCTTCCTTTGCAGGATACAAAACATAGATATCAGTAAAAAAAGATGAAAAGATAAAAACAGGTGAATCTCATTACACCGTCCTGTACTTGTCCCCAAATTGCTTAGAATCTGCTCAAATCATGTGATTGAATAGGATTTAAAGATTCAGCAGCAGTCTGGCTGTCTCAAAATAAATCGCGTACCCGCAAATATCTATAACAGTAGCCATCAGAGGTGTAGACATAACTGTGGGATCAAAACCCATTTTATTGATAAGGAGCGGAGCAAGAATACCGATAAGATTAGAAATTATTACAACAAGCATAAGTGATATGCCTATTACAACTCCTTCGTGAATACCGACACCCGGCGGTAAAAAAATACTTCTCAGAATGATAACAAGTCCGGTCAAGATACCCATAATCAAGCCGACCACACATTCTCTGGAAAATATTCTGCCGATGGATTTAAATTGAATCTCCCCTGTTGCTAGGCCTCTAATCATCAAAGTGGAGGATTGGCTTCCGGCATTTCCTCCTGTTTGGGTAATTACAGGCATGAAAATGATAAGAAAGGCTGCACCGATCATCATACTTTCGTAATGATGCAGTACATTAGCTGATATGGTGCCGAAAAAAAGGAGTATAACAAGCCAGGGTACGCGCTTTTTAACAAGACCTAAAATGTTAGTATCCATATAGGAAGTCGATGTACCGCTCATAGCACCCATTTTATAGACATCTTCGGTTTGTTCTTCCCGAATAACATCAATAACATCATCAAAAGTTACGATACCAATAAGGATATGGTCATGATCCACAACCGGAACAGCTGCAAGATCGTTTGTTTCGATCGTTCTCGCTACATCCTCCTGATCTGTATCATCATATACAAAGATTGATTTGCTTTCCATAATGGAGTTTATGATAGTATCATCCGGTGCGGAAAGAAGGTCCTTCATCGGGATAGTTCCAAGGAATCGCTTCAGCTTATCAATTACATAAATATTAAAAACATATTCAACCTTATCGGCATTCGCACGAATAAATTGAACGGCTTGACCGACGGTGATATCGCCTTGAACAGCAAGATATCTCGGAGTCATTAAACCGGCAGCATCATCTTCATCAAAACGAAGAAGAAAGATCATTTCTCTTTTTGCTTCGCTGCTCAAATTCACCCAGACAGAATCTCTTACCTCTTTGCTGACAGTCTGTATAATATCAACAATGTCATCAGGTTCCATCAAGTGAAAAAGCTGTTTCTTATTCTGCTGAGATATATTGCTGAGTATGGTTTCCTGATCCTGATACGGCAGTTCCAAGAGAAGGTCAATTTTTAAATCGTAGGGCAGATCAGCAAAAAGGTGGAGGGCTTCATCATCTTCAAGCTTACGCCACTCTTCAATCATCTCTTCCAAGGGTATGTTATAAAAAAATTCTTCCTGCTCCTCTTTCGTCATTTCACTTCTGTAAGCTAGAAAATGTTCCAGTTTTGTCATAAGCAATCACCTGCCATTCCCTTAGACTTGCCATTCGCCTATGAGGCGAATTTCACGTTCCAATACAATTCCTGTTTCATCTTTAACTTTTTCTTCAATAGTACGGATAAGATTAAAAACATCCTCGGCAGCTGCAGAGCCGTTGTTGATAATTATGTTTCCATGTTTTGGAGATATTTCTGCATCACCTGAAGCATAGCCTTTGAGCTGCAGGCTGTCGATGAGTTCTCCTGCAGTTATTTCCAGATTAACAGGATTCTTAAAAATAGAACCTGCGGAAGGTTTTGAGTAATGCCCGTTAGCAACTCTTTCACTTCGAACTTTTTCCATTCTTTTTAGGATTGTTGTTGTGTTTTCAGGCTGAAGCCTGAATCCGGCATCGAAGATAATATTACCAGTTCCTGAAAAAGGAGAGCTTCTGTAAGAAAAGTTAGCGGTATCTTTCCAAAGACGCTTAATTCTTCCTTCAGGAGTAAAATAATCAACCCACTCAATGATAGAACTAATTTCACTACCGTATGAACCTGCGTTAGATGCAATACATCCGCCCACCGTACCGGGTATACCGGCTAAGTTTTCAAAACCGCTCAGTCCGGCGGAGGATGTCATTTTTATAAGTCTATGAATGTTTGCTCCAGCATAAGAAGAGACAAAAACTCCACGCATGGAAATGTCCGCAAAGTTCTTCAAATCAATAACACAGCCTCGTATACCTTTATCTGATATGAGAATATTAGAGCCGCTTCCGATGATGAAAAGGGGTATATTATTTTCTTTAAGGATGGACAGCATCCCTTCAATGTCTTCAAATGTTTCCGGGATGTAGTAATAGTCGGCTATCCCGCCAATCCTGAAGCTTGTGTGTTGGGCCATATTCTCGTCAGTGAGCAGTTTTCCACTTATGTTGATTTTTTTCATTCTTTCTTTTACATTGATTGTCACAAGCTATATAATACGGTATTTTGTATATCAGGGCAAACGGATATTTGAAATAATGAGAGGATCTATGAAACTTTTTTTTTATAATACCATGAAAAAGGATATTCAGGAATTCATTCCCATCAGTGAAGATGAAGTGAGAATGTATACCTGCGGTCCTACGGTATACAATTATGCACATATTGGGAATCTCAGGACGTATATTTTTGAAGATGTTTTACGACGAAGTCTTGAATATGCAGGTTATACAATCAAGCATGTTATGAACATAACAGATGTCGGTCATTTGACGGATGATAACGATGAAGGGGAGGATAAAATGCTTAAATCCTCCCGTGAAACCGGCAGGACTGTATGGGAAATTGCTCGATTTTATACCGATGCTTTTTTTCATGATACTGATCGGCTGAATATCATTAGGCCGACTGTAAGCTGCAAGGCTACTGAGCATATTGATACAATGATAGATCTTGTAAAAAGGCTTGAAAATAGGGGCTATACCTATCAAACAGGTGGGAATGTCTATTTCAGTATAGATGAGTTTCCTGAATATGGTAAATTGGCTGGGCAAAAGCTTTCTGACTTAAAAGAGGGTGCTCGAATAGATATTGATGCTGGCAAGAAAAATCCAAAGGATTTTGTATTATGGTTTACTGAATCGAAGTTTAATAATCACATCATGGAGTGGGATTCACCCTGGGGGAAAGGTTATCCCGGCTGGCATGTTGAATGCAGTGCCATGAGCATGAAATATTTGGGAGAGACTTTTGATATCCACTGCGGCGGTACCGACCATATTCCTGTGCACCACACAAATGAAATAGCTCAATCTGAAGCGGCCACGGGAAAGCGCTGGGTTAATTACTGGATGCATGCAGAATTCCTTCTGGATGATACCGGAAAAATGTCAAAATCTAAGGGAGAGTTTCTTACCCTTGATCTGCTGATAAAAAAAGGCTTTGCCCCTCTTGATTACCGCTTCTTTTGCCTAGGTGCACATTATCGCGCCCAGCTCCACTTCTCTTTTGAAGCCCTTGAATCTGCTAGAAAGAGTCGCCGTAATTTAATGGAGAAGATTGCAGTAATACAGAGGGAAGCGGATAATGCAAGGAGTGAATCTCAAAATAATTCAGCAAATGAAAACCAGGGAAACGAGAATTTAGGATTGGAGGATATTTCAGTTAAGGCGCGAGGCTATCTGGATGATTTCAGAAGCTTCTTATCCCGAGATCTCAATATGCCGAGGTGCCTATCTGTTTTATGGAAACTGGTAAAGGATTCTGATGTAATGCCGCAGGAGAAACTAGCTCTTATTAAGGATATGGACTCAGTTCTGGGCTTGAAGCTTATGGAAGCTGCTCCCCAGGAAGAGGAGGAGGTAGTTTTGGATAAAGAATCACTTGCTCTAATAAAAGAGAGAGAAGAGGCGAGAAAAAGAAAAGACTATTCCCGGGCAGATCAAATTCGTGATATACTGTTGAAGAAAGGGATAGAAATAAAAGATACGCCCTCCGGTACTGACTGGAGAAAAAAATTGTAACCTTCGTTGGGGTAACGTTGTTAAGCTTATGGAAGTTAAAAGTAGTGGTTATGAATCATTTCAGCTAGTGTATCGTGAAGTTTTTCCCATTTTAATGAGAGTTGCTTATCACGTTACCTATAATTTAGATGCCTCAGAGGATATATGTCAGGAGACATTTATAAGATTCTACAATCGAGGATTGACATTTCCATCAGTAGATGAAGCTAAATACTGGCTGATACGAGTTACAAAGAATTTGTCCATCAATTATGTTAAAAGAAAGGGTCGTGAACAGACAGCTTTCAACAAGATGAAAAAGCAGCCCCTTCCTGCCATGAAAACCGGAGAGGACAACGTACTTAATGATGAGACAAGAAAAATTGTACAAAAGGCAATTCAGCAGTTACCAGAGAAGCTTAGAACTGTTTTAGTATTAAAAGAGTACGGCAGTTTAAATTATAAAGAGATTGCCAAGATTCTGAGAATTACCGAAAGTAATGTGAAGGTGAGAGCTCACCGTGCGCGATTACAGTTAGTAAAGATGATAGATCAGGAGGAAATACATGTGTCTTGATGATCAAGTATTATCAACATATATAGATGGAGAATTAGTAGAGCCTTGGAAAACTCAAGTTGAAGAGCATTTATCTCATTGCAGTGAATGCAGTCAGCGTTACGAAAAGCTGCGCAATCTTCAAGATATGATTTCTTCATCGCAGTTGAGGGAGGATGAATTTGCCCCCCATAAAAATAGAGTCTGGAAGTATCTCGAGAAAACATGTATGACGTCCCAGCCGGTGAAAATGCGGTATAAAGGCTTGATTTTCTCAAAACCAGTAATATCTGCTGTTGCAGCAGCTCTTGTTGTTCTTGTTGGATTGAACTTCTTTATTATTCGGGGTGTGAGAAATTCCGGAGGTGACGGGAACATTCCGGTTATTAATACCTCTTCTGTGCCTGGAGAATCAGACACGAACGGCTTATTAAGTATCCGCACAACAAACCATGAAACTGCTCAGATCTCACCAGAAGATTTGTCTGTTGAACAGCTTTTAACACTGCTTGACAGTAAGGGCTTTGATGTTGAACTCAAACTCAAAAATTCTGTAAGCCCTGTTGAGCCGTTAACTGATCCTGAGGCTGATGTAAAGAGTAAAGGGGATAAGACTGAAGAATCAGTGGATGATAATGGAAGTATTACAAGTACAATTTCTCAACCGAGCTCTCCGTCAGTATCCAGTAACGAGAAAGATAATGAGGAAACACCTTCAGAAGATTCTGAAGCCGATTCAAACGGAAACGCAGAGAATACAGAATCTAAGGATACGGAAAAAGATATTTTTGATAAAGCTGATAATGAAAATTTAGGAATAAATATTCCTAAAGCCCAGGATAAATAAATATGTGATGAATTTAGTCTTCAATTGCTTGTAAGATTATTGGTTATGATTGATATATACATATTTTGAAAGTAAAGAGAGCCTCTTCGGGGCTCTTTTTTTATTTCTCTATTTATCCATGCCGTTGTATTTTAGACTTGATTTTGATAGTATAAGCTCCACTAACAGCAAACTGTTCATCCTTCAGACTGCATGCTGCGAAGAACAGCAGGTTGGAAAGTATGAATTTTCTAGGAGCTCCAAATATGAAAACTGTAGAATTGTCAAAAGCCTATAATCCAAAAGATTTTGAAGATGCCGTATACGAAAGTTGGAAAAAAAATGAACTTTTTAAACCGGAAGACACTGATAATGGAAAGCCGCCGTTTGTAATTGTCATACCGCCTCCCAATGTTACTGGAGTTCTCCATATGGGGCACGGCTTAAACAATTCTCTGCAGGATATTCTCATACGCTTTTATAGAATGATGGGAAACCCTACGCTTTGGCTTCCTGGGACAGATCATGCAGGAATAGCAACCCAGAATGTTGTTGATCGTCAGTTAAAGGCAAAAGGCATTGATAGACATGAAATCGGGAGAGAGCGCTTTCTTGAAGAAACCTGGAAAGTTAAAGAGAATCACCACACCATAATTAAAAGCCAGCTGGAAAAAATAGGTGCGTCCTGTGATTGGTCCCGTGAACGTTTTACCTTAGATGAGGGACTGAGCAAGGCAGTTAGAGAAGTTTTTGTTTCACTTTATGAAAAAGGTCTTATTTATAAAGGTAATTATCTTGTTAACTGGTGTTCATCCTGCGGGACTGCATTGGCAGATGATGAAGTTGAGCACAGGGAGGTTCCGGCTAAACTTTATAAAGTGCATTATCCCTATGCTGATGGATCAGGATTTATAGAGATTGCGACAACACGGCCTGAAACAATGCTTGGTGATACTGCTGTGGCCGTAAATCCTGAAGATGACAGGTACAAAGGGCTGGTTGGAAAGAAAGTTATCCTCCCTATAGCAGATAGGGAAATTCCTATAATTGCTGATAGTTATGTTTCCATGGAATTTGGTACTGGGATGGTTAAGATTACACCGGCCCATGATCCTAATGATTATGAAATTGCAGAACGGCATAATTTGCCGAAAATAAATATATTGAATCCTGACGGAACGTTAAACAATGATGTTCCGGAAAAATACAGAAATATGGATGTTGTTAGTGCCAGAAAACGCATAGTTGAGGAACTGGAGTCCCTTGGTCTATTTATCGGATCTGAGAAGCACACCCATCAAGTTGGTCACTGTTATCGGTGTAATACGGTTATTGAACCCTATCTGTCTGATCAATGGTTCGTCAGAATGAAATCGATGGCAGATAAAGCTTTAAAAGCACTTGAAGATGATGATATACGATTTTATCCGAAACGTTGGGAAAACACCTATATCCATTGGCTGAAAAACATCAGAGATTGGTGTATCAGCCGACAGCTCTGGTGGGGGCATAGAATTCCTGTTTGGTACTGCAGAGACTGCGGCGAAACTATTGTATCCAGGGAAGAAGTCACTCAGTGCAGCAAATGCGGAAGTTCAAATCTTCATCAGGAAGAAGATGTACTGGACACTTGGTTTTCTTCATGGTTATGGCCGTTTTCAACCCTCGGCTGGCCGGAAGAGACTGAAGACCTGAAAGAATTTTTTCCCACAACAACGCTGGTAACAGGGTATGACATCATTTTCTTTTGGGTAGCTCGTATGATTATGGCAAGTCTTGAATTTATGGATCAAGTCCCTTTTCGGGATATTTATATTACAGGACTTGTTCGGGATAAACAGGGACAAAAGATGTCAAAATCTCTGGGTAATGGAATTGATCCTCTTGATGTGGTAGATAAATATGGTGCTGATGCTATGAAGTTCACCTTATGCTTTCTATCCAACCAAGGGCAGGATGTTCTCATTGATATGAATACCTTCAATTTGGGATCGAAATTTGCAAATAAGATATGGAATGCCGCTCGATACATTCTTATGAATTTGGAGGGGCGGGAACTGCTTTCTAAAGAGGAACTTAAGCTGAATGATTTTGATAACTGGATTTATCATCAGCTTAATGAAGCAGCTGGAAAGGTTGAAGAATCTATCAAATTATATAAATTTAATATTGCCGGTCAGGCAGTCTATGAGTATTTCTGGAATGATTTCTGTGATTGGTATTTGGAGTTAACTAAGGGGTCCCTTCAAGGTGAAGATGTCGATGAAAAAAATCGAGCAATCACAGTTCTTCTCGATATTCTCCAGAAGTCACTACGTCTGCTTCATCCCTTTGTTCCCTTCATTTCCGAGGAGATTTATCAGAAAATGCCGAATACAGAAGGCTTCCTGATAACAGCAGATTATCCAGCATGGAATGAAAGCTGTCAGAATAAAGTTTTGGCGGAGAATATGGCAGCTTTTCAAGATGTAATAAAGGCTGTAAGAACTTTAAGAAGTGAGTTTACCATACAGCCGGAAAAAAAGGTTCCTGTGGGAATTCGTATGAATACTTCTTTCAATGCTAAGGATTTCTTTTTGAAACATCAAGCTCAGATTAAGAAATTTATGCGGGCAGAACCGCTTAGTGTAGGATTTGAAATTAAGGATATTTCAGGCAGCGTTCCTGCCCCAGGCTTGGGATACGAGGCTTTTGTTTATATCCGGGATATGATTGATATTCCTTCTGAGATCCAAAAGTTAAAAAAAGAGTACGATAAACTTGCTAAACAGCTTGCAGGGGTTGAGAAAAAATTGGCCAATGAGAAGTTCCTGAAAAATGCTCCTGAAGAGGTTATTGAGAAGGAGAATGGGAAAAAACGCGAATTTTCTGAGAGAATTGAGAAGGTTAAGAAATATCTGGCGGATCTGAAGAAGTAACTGAAAGCGGTAATAAGCATTGACATAAGCATAGATTTGTTATAACAATTAAATTATGTAAAAATATTGATGTAAAACTAATAAAACTTTGTATATAATGCTGTATAGCAAAATATACAAAATTAATATGTATCATCAAGTATGTGTGATAAGGAAACAGGAGGCAACATGAATAATTCTCTAGTTAAGGATTTTATTAAGAAGACCGGGGTGGATAGTGTAACCACTGATATGCTTATATATATTGCGCAACTTGAAAAAGTTGCTGAAGTATCTCCTGAAATTGCAGGAAATATTGTCAAAGAATTAGAAGACCAGCGTTCGAATCTGAAATTAATTGCTAGTGAAAATTACTCCTCCATTGCAGTGCAAGCCGCTATGGGAAATCTTTTTACCGATAAATATGCAGAAGGGTTCCCTTTTCATAGATTTTACGCCGGTTGTGACAATGTTGATGATGTTGAATCAATTGCATCAAAAACAGCTTGCGAGCTTTTCGGAGCAGATCATGCCTATGTTCAGCCGCACAGCGGAGCCGATGCGAATTTAATTGCTTATTGGGCAATTCTGCAGCATAAGGTTGAAATTCCTGCCCTTGAAGAATTGGGGGAAAAGAATCCAGCAAAATTGGAAAGGGATGACTGGAACAAAATACGCGAGCAGCTGGGGAATCAGCGCCTTCTTGGATTAGATTACTACTCCGGAGGCCATCTGACTCATGGGTATCGGCATAATGTTTCAGCACAAATGTTTGATTCCTACACCTATAGTGTCAATAAGGAAACGGGATTGCTGGATTATGATGATATTGAAGAGAAAGCAAAAGAAATAAAACCCCTTATCCTGCTGGCAGGTTACAGTGCATACCCGAGACTGATAAACTTTAAAAAGATGAAGGAAATAGCTGACGCTGTAGGTGCTGTCCTAATGGTTGATATGGCACATTTTGCCGGTCTTGTTGCAGGAAAAGTTATGACTGGAGAATATGATCCAGTAGCATACGCAGATGTTGTTACCACAACCACACATAAGACTTTGAGAGGTCCCAGGGGAGGTATGGTTTTATGTAAGGAAGAATATGCCGAAGCGGTAGATAAGGGTTGTCCAATGGTTATCGGAGGACCGCTGCCGCATGTTATGGCATCAAAAGCTGTCGCATTTAAAGAAGCATCTTCATCGGAATACAAAGATTACGCGGAAAAAATTGTTGACAATGCCCGAATTCTTGCTGAGTCATGTATGGCGCTGGATATTCCTGTTGCATCAAATGGAACAGATAACCATCTTATGCTGCTTGATGTACGTCCATTTGGAATAAACGGAAGACAGGCTGAAAGTGTTCTGCGGGAATGCGGCATAACATTAAACAGAAATGCGCTGCCCTTTGATCCTAACGGTCCCTGGTATACCAGCGGATTAAGAATAGGAACTCCTGCTGTTACTACTTTGGGGATGGGAAGTGACCAAATGAAAGAAATTGCCTCAATCATAAAACTTGTTCTAAACAATACATCTCCTAAAATCTTAACTAAAGGTAAAAATGCTGGAAAACCTAGTAAAGCTAAATATGTCATAGATGCAACTGTCATTGAAGCAGCAAGAAAACGAATTTTATCCTTGTTGAATGAATATACACTCTATCCGGATTTGGATTTACAACTCCTGAAAGAGTATTTTACAGAAAAATAGGCAGAATATGCTGCTGAATCTAATAGCTGCTCACTCTGCCTAGTAAAAAATCATTAGATCATGAGAAAAAGTACGCCGGTTCAGCTATTTCAGCTTTACCGGTGTATTTTTTTTCGTACAATAAATCCTGGTTTTATGGGAACTGATGACTGAATTGTATAATATTTTCCATGGTCAGCTTTTCTTACAGGAGCATTTGTTTCATCAAAAAGTTTTACGGAAGAATCTCTAATAAAGGGGATATCCGGTCCAATAAATTCTAAAGAATCTTCTTCAGTTTTTATTTGATTTTTAACATGTATTTCATAGCGTTGAGCATCAAGTTGTTTCCCTATGGTTCCTAAAAACATATATTCACGGGTGTAGCTTTTTTGAGTTGTTTCATTCATGTCTTCAGGTTTAAAAAAGAAACCCGTTGAAAATTCACGGTGGCTTACCTTTTCCAATTCATCTCTGTACGGTTTCCAGGAGGAAGCTGAAGCGCCGGACTCTAAAGCATCAATAGCCTTACGATAAGCCCTCGTTATTACAGAGGTGTAGTAAAGAGATTTCATTCTGCCTTCAATCTTCAGTGAATCAACACCAGTATCGTTAAGCTCTTTTAGATAATCAATCATACAGAGATCTTTAGAACTGAGAATTGAAGTAAAGTTTTCACCTTCTGCAACAGGGTAATATTCACCTGGACGCTTCTCTTCTTCCAGAACTCTGTAGTTCCATCGACAGGAGTGAGAGCAGTCTCCTTGATTGGCACTTCTGCCTGCCATGTAACTGCTTAGAAAACAGCGCCCTGAGTAAGCCAAGCACATTGCTCCATGGACAAACACTTCAAGTTCTACATCAGGGACTGCTTTTCTTATGAAGCTGATTTCTCGAAGAGGAGTTTCTCGTCCTAAAATGATACGACTGAATCCAAGATCCCTGTATATTTTTGCTGATTCGGCATTTATACAATTTGCCTGGGTGCTGAGATGAAGAGGGATAGAAGGAAATCGTTTCTGCAGGAGTTTCAGAATTCCTAGATCACTAATTATGAATGCATCCAGGGGATATTGAGATATGTAGTCAATATTTTCTTCCAGCTTTTGTATATCACTGTTTTGGAAAAAAATATTCAAGGCTCCAAATAGTTTTCCATCACCTTTGACAGCCTTGATATCTTTATACTCTTCAGAGGAAAAATTGTCAGCCCTTGCTCTAAGAGAGAAATTTTTTATGCCTATATATGCAGCATCAGCACCATAGGTGTAAGCATAGAACAATTTTTCTAAATTTCCCGCGGGAGCAAGTAATTCCATACTAATTTCCTCTGCTGCTGCCGAAAGCAATCTCTATTACTTCCTCCATTCTCTGAACAGGGTGGAAGGTTATCCCTTTTTTAACGTGTTCTGGAATTTCTGAAAGATCACGTTTGTTATGTATAGGTATGATAATATCTTTAATTTTGTTCCGTTTCGCAGCAATAACTTTTTCTTTCAGACCACCAATGGGAAGTACCTTCCCCCCCAGAGAGAGTTCTCCTGTCATAGCCAGCCTGTCTTTTATCTTTTTATTTTTCCCCAGAGAAAAGAGTGTGCTGGCCATGGTAACGCCCGCTGAAGGACCATCTTTTGGAGTTGCTCCTTCGGGAATATGCAGATGAATAGTATTGCTTTCAAAGAAATTCTTTGGGATACCATAATCCTTAGCTATATGTCTTATATAACTATAAGCAATATTTGCAGATTCCTGCATGACATTTCCCATTTGACCAGTCAATTTTATCTGAGCATTACCTTTTATATTGATGGCTTCAATGAGCAGAGTATCGCCTCCATAGTTTGTCCAGGCTAGTCCGATGGCCATTCCCGGTTTAGATGCTTTTTTTATTTCATCTTCACGAAAAATTGGTTTGCCTAAATATTCTTCCAAATTTTCTGGCTGGATTGAGATTGGGAATTCCGGCTTTTCAAGAATAAGCTTTCTAGCAATCTTTCTATGGATCCTATCCAGAGATTTTTCGTAATTTCTCATCCCTGCATCCCGGGCATATTCATCAGCTATTGATCGCAAAGTTTTAACTGGATATTTAATCTGCTTCCGCAGCAAGCCGTTGCGCTTTACCGTTTTCGGGATCAGATATTTTTTAGCGATCTCAATTTTATCCTCTGTAATATAGCCTGATAGCCGAATAACCTCCATCCGATCAAGAAGCGGGCGAGGAACTGTATCCAATGTGTTGGCAGTAACAATAAAAAGAATGTTTGATACATCAAAGGGGACATCAAGATAATGATCACGAAAGGCATGATTCTGTTCCTGATCCAAAACTTCCAGCATGGCAGAGGAGGGATCTCCCTGAAAAGAGCTTCCCATTTTGTCAATTTCATCAACCATAAATACCGGGTTATTTGTTTTTACAATTCGTAAACCTTGAATAATTTTACCAGGCATAGCGCCGATGTAGGTTCTGCGATGTCCCTTTATTTCTGCTTCGTCCCGCATTCCACCGACGGAAAAGCGAAAGAATTCTTTTTTCAGTGCCCTGGCAATTGACTTTCCTACAGAAGTTTTACCCACTCCAGGAGGACCGACAAGGCAAATAATGGAACCTTTTGTATCGTTTTTAAGTTTTCGCACTGCAAGATACTCAATAATACGGTTCTTTACATCCTCAAGTCCGTAATGGTCTTCATCAAGTATTTTTTCTGCTTCTTTGACTTCATAATCCTCTTCAGAGGCTTTTCCCCAAGGAAGACTGGAGAGGATTTCTAAATAATTTCTTGTTACAGTGAACTCCGCAGAGTTAGGATCCATGAGCTGGAATTTTTCCATCTCCTTATTTACCTGCTCCCGAGCTTCTTCGTTCAAAGGGAGTTTATCAAACAGCTCTTTATATCTGTTGTAGTCACTGCTTTTCGGATCACTCGTTAAACCTAGTTCCTGCTGAATGGCACGGAGCTCCTCCTTGAGAAAATATTCACGCTGGTTTTTTTCAATTTTATCATTGATCCTTTTCTGTATTTTCTGCTGGATTTTCATCAGTTCCTGTTCTTTTTTTATAAAAACCAGCACTTGTTCCATGCGTTTTTGAATATCAAGAGTTTCAAGTATTTTCTGCTGTTCCAAGCGGTCAATATTCATAATAGATGTAATAAAATCAGCAATTTTCCCCGGCTGATCGATATTAACCATATTCAAACGCATTTCCTCAGAAAAAAGAGGATTGTCTTTTGACAACTGCTTCATCTCGGTCAGCAAAGATCGGGTGTAGGCTTGAATATCAGAGGCTTCTGTATTTTTATCCTCCAAATATTCAACTGCTGCAGTAATCGGCTTAACTCCCTGTAAAAATTTTACAATTTTAAACCGCTTAATTGTAGATATGAATATATTTATACCACCATCTGGCAGATTTATTTTTTTTACAATTTTTGCTGCAGTTCCTATGCTAAATAAACCGTCGGAAGAATAATCCGGTTGTTCATCATCCCGAGTAAGAACTAAGCCGATGAGATTATCACCTTCCATAGATTTATTAACTATAT
The DNA here is from genome assembly GCA_021736605.1 of Spirochaetales bacterium. Classification (GTDB taxonomy): domain Bacteria; phylum Spirochaetota; class Spirochaetia; order PWKH01; family PWKH01; genus JAIPFS01. Next base: position 38,167 of record JAIPFQ010000001.1, read on the forward strand.
CGATGTCATCTTCTGATTCTATGACTAAAGGTGTGAACAATCCCGGAAAAATGGGTTTGCCGACTAAAGGGAGAACCAGCAGTCTTTGCGGCAGTATTTTTTCTGCAGGGACAATTTCTTGCAATTCGGGCATATTTTCCTCCAAGCTTAAATATCTTGTTTTATCTTTGTATGTGTTTAGATTACTTTCATGAAGATGAAAGTATTACAATAACTGTATTCCCTGAAGATATTCTGTTTTTGTGTTAAACGCTTTTATAGTTTTACAGAATACGAATAGTGTATTCGGGGAATAACACCCATCTGTAAAAAAGATAAGGAAAAACCGAAATGATGTCGAGTGTTTTCTTCAATAAATGATATTTGCAGAAGTAGATTTGAACTTCCAGAAATATGGGGGTACTGTTTTAGTGTTTCATAAGAGAATGTACTGTCCAAAGTCTCAAGGTTGAAGGAAAAGGTTGATGAAATACCAATTTCTCTGTTAATAACTTCAAGAATCGTAAACTGATTTATCAACTCCAAGGTGTAGGGCAGAGTTAATCTTAACTGATTTTGAAGAATGAAGGAAAACGGAGGACTCTCTTTTGTCTGCATAATCCCGAATTTAATAAAAGGAAGATATATTTCCTCCAACCTTGTGAAACCTCCACTTGTTTTGTAGTCTCTGGTTTTCAAACCTGAATCTAAAGCAGTACTAGTAATTGCAATACCGATATTCTGAATATGCATTAAGAAGAGTCCTGATTTTTCAGTATTTCCATTAGCAGAAACACTGCTCAGAGTCTCGGTCGGCGTCTTGGTCTGCAGGAAAAGATCCATTTTCTCTAAAAGAGATAATTGAACATCAGAACTTAATTGTACTGGCTGTACTCCTGGAGCTGAGGGATTAACACTTACTGAAAAACTGAATTCATGTTCTTCAGCATCTGCGTATATATAAGATAAGGGAAATGTACTGCATATACAAAGTAATATAACACGGCAGAGCATCCCATTGCAGGTCAAAATTCTTTTTCTTATTAGTATATTAAAGTGATTTATAAAAAGTACGGGAAAATGTCTTAAAATATTCATATGTTTTCCTTAATTCTATTGGTGATCTTTGTGTATGTGCATCCTGATCAAATGGTTTAGCAAGAAGAGAAAATCTCTCCCAGAAAGAGGTGAATTCATCTTTTTGATAGTACTCAATTCCAGTATCAGGGTCTGCAAGAATTACGACTTGTCCACTTCCATGGCTCAGTCCATCTTCATGACTCGGCAGAATATCAATTACCACGGAAAAATGGCCCTGTTCAGTTTCCTCATAGATAATCACAGGTCCATATTTCTGAAGGCTTCCCTGCAGTTCGGAAAAATTCTGCTTGAATCCCATAGCAGCAAAGCCTTGCTCAAGTAAAATTGTTTTCATATCTGAAAATGTTACGGCATATGTTAGTTTTGAATTTTCCTTCTCTAACTCTTCAGAAAAATCGAAGAAGTCATCCAAGAGATCTTTTTCGTCTATCGATAAATCCCACCAGCAGGAAAGATAGGTGGAGATAGCTGCAAACCCGCATGAGCTGTCATATTGCTGATAATGGATAAATTCGCTATCAATTTCAGCACTGCCTGCTCCTGATATGATGATGCATGATATTATTGAACTGATAAAATAATCCATACCTTATGGTAATCTCCCAGAATGTAGTCGTAAAGTCGCTAGAATTGGCTACAAATGGGTGTAATCCATCGAAATGTCTTCGATATACCTTCAACATACTGATGAATATACCGGTTTCTCAAAAAATGAGTTTCAGGACATACCGTCGTCTTTCCAGATTAGACTACTGTACAACCTGAAAAAGTTTTCTTATGATAGTCTTATGTCCAGATATATACAAACAGAAGGGATCATACTGGCAGTAAAAAAAACAGCATCTCAGCATAGACTTGTTCAGCTTCTTTCTCCTGAATATGGAATAATAACAGCGACTGCCTATGGTGCAAAAAAAGGGAAATTGACAGGCAGTGTTAACCAGTTCATCTCTGGAAAATGTTTTCTCTATTATAACCCTATGCGAAGTCAATATAAAATTGATGATATTGCAGCTGATAACTATCGAGAGTATATCAGGGGTTCCATTCAGATGCTCTACAGCGCCTCCTTTTTTGCAGAAATACTTCTGAAGACCTATGTAGGAGGAGGGGAGTATCAGCTTTTGTATAAACTCCTGGAAGGAGCTCTGAATTCATTATCGGAGGATGAAAAGAGAAACAGAATAATGATACAATTTATATGGCGCTATTTAAGCATTTCTGGTTTTATAAGTCCCGATTTAGATTACTGTGCCGAATGCGGCAGGAAATTTTTTATTGATGATAATCTTGTCCTTGATCAGAATATTCCTGCCATGGTTTGTGAAATTCACAAGCAGAATGTTGATGAATTGGTCTTATATCCTGCCGCTAGAAAGTATTTGATTTATACAAAAGATATGAGTTTTAATGATGCATTGAATGTTTATGTAAGCTCCAGAGCAGAGGAGTATTTGAAAAAGCTTCTCATCAACTGGATGGATTTAGTATCAGATCAGTCCTTGAATACCGTTAAAAGTGGTCTTTTATGAGATTGTTTATTGCTGTACCCGTACCGGAGAAGAATAGAAAAAACCTCATGGAAAAAATTCAATATATTGATGATCCCCGATATATTAAATCTTCCAGTGGAGAAGGACTGCATATTACTTTAGCTTTTTTAGGAGAATGCAGCGGAACTGATTTGCTGAATATTAAAACAGTTATGAATACAATAAGCTCTCAGTATAGGGATTTTATTGTCACCTATTCAGGAATTAGCAGCTTTCCCAAAGAAGGGTACCCTCGGGTCATAATTTCCCCTATTATTGAGGGAAAAGATATGTTAAGATCCCTGCATAAGCAAATTGGGAAATTACTGAATGTAAGAGAGAGAAAGAAGTTTTCTCCCCATATTACCCTAGGTAGAATTAAGAAGAGTGTATCTATACCCGTTTCTTATAAAAAAAGAATTGATGAGTTGAAACTGCTCAGTAAAAAAGACCTGCAGGAAAGTTTTCAAGTTGACCGTATTGTACTCTTTTTATCTGAACTGACCTCCCGGGGTGCAGTATATACACGTCTGCAGGAAAATATGTTATGGAAAAAAAACGAATGAAGAAAGCCAGCTGGTATAAAAAGGAAATTGATAAATCATTAGTAAAGAGTCTGCATGAGAATTATAACATTGATTTAATTACAGCATCTATTCTTTCTAGAAGAAATATAGTTCAGGGAAAGAACATTAAGTTTTATCTTGAGCATGACATACTTTATCTTCATAACCCCTTCTTGTTTGAAGATATGGATATTGCCGTAGAGCGAATATTGCTTGCTAAGCAGGAACAGGAAAATGTTCGTATTTTCGGTGATAGAGATGTTGATGGAATGACATCAACCATCCTGCTCAAAGAAAGATTGGATGAAGAAGGTTTGAATGTAAGCTGGAGACTTCCTGCAGGAGATGAACCATACGGTCTAACAAAAGAGGGTGTTGATGCGTTTGCAGAGGAAGGCGGGACGCTGATAATTACTGTTGACTGCGGCATAACCAATGTTGAAGAAGTTGCTTATGCTGCTCAGTTAGGGATAGATACAGTTATCCTTGATCACCACTTGTCTTCTGAAATTCTTCCCCCTGCAGTGGCCGTAATTGATCCTAAAATTGAGGGATCAGGGTATCCTTTTAAAAATCTAGCCGGCTGCGGGGTAGCAGCAAAATTTATTTGGGCCTTGAATTTTTCGCAAACAGAATTGTATCAGCAGGAAATTGTTCTTCTGCATGCCCGTCCAGGTAATGAAACTGTTATCATAGAGGCAGTAAAGCTGGAGAATATGATCGAAATTGATCGGGTTATCGAGGAAGTCAATCCCGGAGTACTCCCTGCCGAACAGTCTCGTCTTTGGGAGTTTCTTCTTGATCGACCAATATTTGTGTACGATCAGGAACAGGAGATCAGTTTACTGAAGCAGGCTTTCGGTAAAAATACCCAAATCGGTTTACTTGAAACGGCAGATGAAATTTGGAAGTTTTTTCCTTCCCTGAAGGGAAATAGTCTGGTGCAGCTTGACAGAATGAGTAAAGCTAAACGGTACTATCAGGAACGACCGCTGGAAATTGATGTTTTTTTAAATGTTTTCCAAGCTTATATGTATAGAAAATATCCTAAGCTCTCATCAGAATTTATAAAAATTCTTGATCTTGTAGCTATTGGAACGGTAGCCGATTTAATGCCCATGAAAGATGAAAACCGTATTTTAATTAAATACGGGCTTCGAGTTCTGAATGCTCATGAGCGTCCATCACTGAGAACTTTCCTATATAAGAGGAAACTTCTGGAAAAGAAGTTATCGACCACTGATATTGGATGGCAGATTTCTCCGATTTGGAATGCAGCAGGGAGACTGGGTGTCCCTGAACTTGCTGTTGAAATGCTTTTAAGTAAAGATGAAGCTGAACAGGAAACTTTAATTGACCAAATGGTGAACCTTAACAAGAAGAGAAAAAAATTAGGCGAAGATGCATGGAGCAGGCTCTATCCTAAAGCAGGAAAAAGTTTCGAGGACTCCGGAGAGCGCTTGATAGTAGTCGATGATAAACAGCTTAACAGGGGCATAACAGGTATTATTGCTTCAAGACTGATGAACAATTTTCATGTACCGGCTATGGTTATTGCTCATCTTGAAGATAAGCTCATTGGATCTATGAGAAGCAGCAAAGAGTTTCACGTAAAAGATTTTCTCAGCAAATTTGATGATATTCTTCTTGATTACGGTGGTCATCAATGTGCTGGAGGTTTCAGTCTTCCGCATGAAAACATGGAGAAATTTATAAGCCGAGTCAAAGAAAAAATAGCTTTTGTGGAACCTCAGGACACTGTCGCTACATATGAAATTGATGCTGAACTCCCTAAAAAATATGTTAATCCAAACTTAATTCACATAGTTGAGAAACTTGAACCCTACGGGGAAGACCATCCGCCTCTTATTTTTATGGTAAGAGATGTAGAGATAGAGGAGATGACAGAGATGGGTAATACTAAACCTCTCCACCTCCGTCTGCTGATTAGTACTGGTAAACATAAATGGCCGGCAGTTTTTTGGCGGGCTGCAGATAGAGTCCCTGAGGATTTCACATCCGGAGAAAGGGTGGATATTTTGTTCAGATTAGGTAAAAATTATTTTAAGCAGCAGGAGACACTGCAGCTTACTATTCTTGATATTACTCGAAATGCGGATACCGTATTGACAAACAGTATGTAATACGTAAAATACAGTTGTAACTACTATCCGAGGGGGTGATTACTATAGCTTACGTTAGAGTTGATGACAATGAACCTTTAGAAAAATCAATCAAGAAATTCAAACGAATGGTTGAAAAAGAGGGAATTGTACGAGAGTGGAAGAAAAGAGAGTTCTTTGAAAAACCCTCTACAATCAAAAACAGAAAGAAAAAAGCTCTCGAACGAAAACAAATGAAGAAAATGCGTAAATTGAAAGCAATGAAAAATTACTAGAATTTGTATAATTTATATACTTATAGGTATTTTACATGTTATTTTCTTTGGAGAAAAAAGCTGCTTGTTAACAAGCAGCTTTTTTCATTACTTTTTCAATTCATATAAGGTTATGCATTCAGTAGTTTTCTCGGAAAACATTTTTTAAAGAACGAATGAAGTGCTGTTTGCTTAAGCTGCATCAATTTACAAGTTCATCAAGAGTTATTGGTCTATTGTGTTCATTTCTTAAGAAAAATACTCTGAGTATATTCAACTTGCCTATTTTATTCATCCGCATTCTGATGACTAGGAAGTTGCCAGGTAACTCAAGTGCATAATATTGTTGACTTCTGCTCAAGAATGATATAGCATAAAAGCGAATACGTAGTCACTTGATTTCTTACTAAAATTTTTTATAAAAAGAAAAGAGAGGAACAATCAGTAATTATGTCAACATTAAGAGAACGGAATTTCAGGCGTTTGAAAGAGAGCATTACTGCAAAAAGCTCAGATGGTCATGCAGTATTCAACTTCTATACTTTCCCTTTTTTCAGGTCGATTACGGGCGTAGACCTTGATCAGTATTTCCATAATCCGGAAGTGACACTTGAATGCCAGCTCGAAGCCCTGGAGAAAATCGATGGTATTGGTAATCCGGTACCGGATATGGGCGCTGTTGCTGAAGCCAGCGGACTCGGAGGGATCGTACGTTTCGATGACTACGGTTTCATTTCTGTGCATCCGAATCCGAAGATTGCATCAGCCGCAGCTTTCAGCGATGTGGACTGGCTGGAGCCGGCTGACCCCTACGGGGACAATTACATGGGACAAGCCTTGAAGACTCTGGAGTATATGGTCGATCACTGCCCTGAGGGCTACAGGATCAATCCTCACCCGATTATGGGTCCATTCACCGTGGGAGCGAGCATCAGGGGGATTAGCGACTTCGCTGCTGATACGATTATGGAACCTGATCTAGTTGCAAAAATCCTTGATGTGGTTATCGAGACCCAGATTAGATTTATGAAAGCCCAGGAAAAAATACTCGGCTCACTGCACCACATTTTCCTTGCCGATGACCTCTCAGCATTCCTGAGCGAGGAAATGTACCGTGATATCATTCTTCCTGGTTATCACAGGCTTTTTGAACAGTTTCCCAATACCCAGCGATGGCTTCATAACGATTCAACTGCTCGTCATGTGGCTCCTGCAATTGCCGACTCCGGTATGGTTGCCTGGCAGTATCTTCCTGAGATCTCTCCTGCTGATGCCCTGAAGCTCACTGGTGGTAAGGTTACCTTGCTTGGTGGCCTGAACCCGCTTGAGATGCAGGAATGGACCGAGGAAGAGACCTACGACAAATGTGTAGAGGTCCTGAAGTCTTTCGGCGGCAACAATAAGTGCGTTCTGGCTGCGGGAGGATCTGTGAATCAGGTGCCGATTGCCAACTTAAAGGCAATGTTCAAAGCGGCTGATGAGTATAAGCTCTAGTGCCTGATGACATGGTGCGAGCAGCAAGGCAGTTAAAGCTTCCAAAAGAGCGAGGATTCCCAAGCGGAATACCGAAGAGACTAGATGCAGAGCATCATGAGAGTGATATGTCGGCGCCGCAGTTACAGAACTCTATCCTCAGGCTAGTCACAAGAGCCGGAAAATCACTGATTTTCCGGCTTCAATTTCAATTACGTATTGATTAATAATATTCAGTAAATTCATGCAAAAGCAGATAGAAACTGAAACTGCAGCGAATCCAATAGCTTATTATTTCTATTTCATTAACAAATTAGGTAGAAACATGGAGATCTCAGGAATAAATGTTATCAGCATCAAAGCTGCTGCCATAACTAATATAAAAGGAATAATTGATCGAGATATTCTTTCAAATGAAACTCCGGAAATCTGACAGGAGACAAAGAGATTAGCACCTAGAGGAGGTGTAACAAAGCCAATTGCCAAATTTATAACCATGATGATTCCAAATTGTACAGGACTCATACCTAAAGCTGTTACAATTGGCAGGAGGATGGGTGTTAAGATGATAACAGCAGCTAAAGTCTCCATGAATGTTCCGACAGCAAGGAGTAATAAATTAATAAGAATAAAAATTATATATTTATTACTTGAAACACCGACAATAAAGTTAGCAATTAATTCAGGAATTCGTTCAAGTGTTAAAATTCTGCCGAAACCTGCCGATGTTCCAATGATTACAAGAACCGTTGCAGTAATTAATCCGGAACGAAGGATAACATCCGGAAGTTCAACCAGCTTAATTTCTTTGTATACAAAAACTCCTATTATATAGCCGTAAATAACTGCTGCAGCAGCCGCTTCAGTTGGGGTGAAAATACCGCCGTAAATACCTCCAAGTATGATTACCGGAACCAATAAAGACCATTTAGCTTCGTTTATGACTGATAGTTTCTCCTTTAAGCTGTATCTTTTATCCTCGCCTTTATAATCATTTTTCTTTGAGATGATATATGAATAAATCATTAGGGATATTCCGACTAGTATCCCAGGTAAAATACCAGCTAGAAATATTGCAGTTATCGAAACTCCTGCAGTTACTCCATAAATTACCATTGTTATGCTTGGGGGAATCATAGCTCCAATACTACCTGATGAGGCAATTAATGCTGACGAAAACCCTTTATCATAGTTTTTTTTAGTCATTTCTGGAATAACCATAGTACCTATAGCTGCTACAGTTGCCGATCCTGTACCGGAGATTGCCGCAAAAAACATACAGGCAACAACGGTAACTAAAGCCAAACCTCCTGTATGATGACCAAAAAATACGTCTGCTACCTTAAGCAGTCGTTTAGAAATACCCCCTTTTCCCATGAGATCCCCGGCTAGTATAAAAAAAACTGCAGCCATAAGGGGGAAAGAATCCATTGCTGTTGTTAGTCCCTGTGCGAAGAAAGTTATATCAACAATACCGCTGTAAAATATTGTACCCATAACAGCAAGTCCCAGGGATATGCCGATAGGGACGCTTAACATAGAAAATAGGATAAATCCTCCAAATAATATTACTGATGTCATTATTTATCCTCCCCTGAGTTTCCGACGGCGGGTATAGTATTTTTTATTCCATGCATTGGTCTATGATTAAATGTTTCAAATGGTGAAGAAAAGTTTCGTATTTTATAAACTAGATTCTGTATGAGTCTGATTGATACAAGCGTGAAGCCTATTGGCACTGCAGAGTAGACAACTGACATAGAAATCTCTGTTGAAGCTGTTATCTGTCCTAATCTCGCAATTAGCTGAGCGACCTCAGTGCTTTGAAGTGTAATGATAACTGCAAAAATTAGAAACAGAATATCAGAAATCAGCATAAGAGTTTTTCTCACGCGTAGACTGAATAAATTTGTAAATACAAGTATTCGAATATGTCTTCCTTTCCGAACGCCGTAGCTTATACCAAAATACATGAGATAGATGAACATATATCGTGAAACTTCTTCAGACCAAGCTAATGAGTTTTTCGCTACATAGCGCATAAATACTTGTATACCAATAATAATACTCATGGAAAATAAAAGCGGAACCATGAAGATTGATTCAAAGTAATCATCTAGCCATGTTAAAATTTTTTTCATAATAATGATCCTTTTGATTTACATAAAACACAAGCTGGGAGAAACACGCTTGTTTCTCCCATTCAATAAAATAACTCGGTTTTTCAATTATTACGTATTATCTGTTTTTTTCAACTTCATCAAGAAAAATTGTAAACATATCTTCGCCCGCTTTTTCTTTTACCAGACTTTGAGATGTACTCATTAAATTTCTGAACTCTGCCTTTGCTTCCGGACTAACTTCTGTTATTGTATTTCCTGCCTTTCTAACAACTTCCAAGCCCTCTTTCTCTAATTCTTCAGCAGCGTTTCTTTGGTAAGTACTTGTCTCTTCTAATGCCTGATCAACAAGTGTTCTATGTGATTCAGACAAGCCATCGTAGAATTCTTTATTCATAATTACTACATAAGGGCTGTATTTATGTCCTGTAAGACTAATAAATGGCTGTACTTCATAAAATTTCATTTTTTCAATATTTTCCATTGTACATTCCTGGCCATCAAGTACTTTCTGCTGAAGTGCAGTAAATAGTTCTCCCCAAGCCATTGGAGTGGGACCGGCATTTACTGATTTCCATGCAGCAATTTGAACTGGATTTTCGGGGACGCGCATTTTTATTCCAGTCATATCTTCTGGAGTCTGAACTGATCTTTTGCTGTTGGTTAGATGGCGGAAACCATTTTCCCAATATCCTAAACCAGCAATATTTTTTGAACTTAAAGCGTTAAGCATTTTATCTCCAGCAGTTCCATCTAAAACTTTATAAACATGCTCTCTTGAATCAAACATAAAGAAAGAATCGAGTACAAAGAACTCTTTAGCAAAGGTAGCTAAATTGGTAGCTGAAACAGCTGTCATGGTAACATTTCCAAGCTGTAGGGACTCAGTAAGCTCTCTGTCCCCTCCAAGCTGTCCATTGGAATAAATTTCTACTAATATTTCTCCATTTGAGCTTTCTTCTATAAGTTCTTTAAATTTTGTAAAACCAAGTCCCAGGCTTGTCTCTTCTGGGAGTCCATGTCCAGCTTTAATTGTTATTGGACCTCCATTCTCATCATTTCCCTGTGCAAAGACCATTCCAGTTAAAATTGTAAAACAAATTGCTAAAAATAGAACCTTCTTCATTTTTTTCTCCTTTTAAAATTTATTAGAAATTATGACAACGTATTCATTAATAAAAGATGATTTATCATTTGTCAAGAAGAATTTTTATGTGAATTTTATGTGAAACTGATATCAGATGGAACGGAAAATATAAAAATATACTGTATAACAAAATATATTTTTGCTATTATTCTTATTCAAGCAATATATTAAGTAAATAATTACATAAGCATAAAGAAGTAAATTTCCGAAATTTTTATTTCAGTAATATTTTTTAAAAGATAGTTGTAGACAACCTGGTTTTTTTGGTTTATAGTAGAGACTACGTAATCATTTTAGGTTTCTGGAATTTTTTCTTATAATAAAACGTAACGTATTGTGCAAGCCGTAAAAAGGGTAAGAAAGGGGAGTAACTAATTTATGAATACAAAAGCAAGCTATATTACTGCTGATAATTTAATGTCTTATAGTAAAAACTTGTATGCTAAGACTGGGATGAGTGATGCGGATGCTGAGATTTGTGCAGAATGTACCGTAAAGACAAATTTATGGGGTGTTGATTCTCATGGTATTCTTCGAACTCCCGTCTACTTGGAACGTATATTAAATGGAGCGGTTAAGCCTAGACCTGAAATACAGGAGATTGAAAATAATAAAAAGCTGCATAGCCCCGTATCTCTTCTTGACGGGGATAAAGGGCTTGGATATGTGGTTGCTGAAAAAGCAATGGAAGCAGCTGTAAAAAAAGCTGAAAGCTTTGGTCTTGGTTTTGTATTAGTAAAAAACAGCAATCACTTTGGTGCTGCATCACTTTTTTCTCGAAAAGCTGCAGAAAAAGGGTTAATAGGTATTACGGCAACAAATGTAATGCCGAATATCGGTATGCCGGGAGGTAAACTGCCTGTTACAGGGAATAATCCTATTGCTTTGGCAGCACCAATTGGTCAGCCTTATCCTTTTTCACTGGATATTTCTATGAGTGCTGTTTCTGGAGGGAAGATTCTCTTAGCTCAGAAAAAAGGTGAAAAAATTCCGAAAAACTGGGCAGTAGATAAAAATGGGAATCCAACTGATGATCCCTTTGAGGGTTTTGCAGGTATTCTCCTTCCTGTCGGAATGCATAAAGGGCTTGGACTATCTCTCTTTATTGACATTATTACAGGGGTTTTATCGAGCGGCCCCTTTTTACAGAATTTAAAGAGTATGTATAAACATGCTGAAGAAACTAGTGAAACTTCACACGTGTTCATAGTTATCGATCCCACTTTATTTCAATCAAGGGAAACTTATGAAAAGCGAATACATGAGTGGGTTCGAATGATAAAAGCAACTCCAATGACAGATCCGGAGGCAGAACAAATAATTCCTGGTGAAATAGAGTATAAGATAGAGAAAAGCAGGAGGGATAATGGAATACCTATACCTGCTGAATTAATAACGGATTTATCTTCAATTGAAAGTCGATTAGGAAGTGACGTACATATTGCTGATTTATTGAATTAAATGAAGGAAATTACTAAAAAACATTTTATAAGAGGTACTATATGAAAAAGCAGAAAGATTTTATTTTAAATCAGAGAGATTCAGTTTGGTTTCAGGAAAACAGTGCTCATGTTGTCTGTGAGTATGCGAAAAATGTTTGCGATGTAGCAATATTGCCTATTGGAGCAATAGAGCAGCATGCAGCCCATGCACCAACAGGTATGGATACTTTCAATGCATTAGGCATTGCAGAAAAAGTAGCTGAAAAAACTGGAGCAATGATTCTCCCCTGTCCCATGTACGGATCGCATCCTCACCACCATTGGGGTATGCCTGGCACTATCCCCTTAACCTACGAAACACATATTGGACTGCTGATGGATATCATTCGCGGGGCTTCTGTTTCAGGATATAACAAATTCCTTATCATCTCTGCTCATGGGCAAGTTTCTTCAACTATAGTAGCTACTCACAAATTGGGAATAGAGGGATTATTTACCATCTCTTCAACCTGGTATGACTTTTTACGAGATAATAAAGATGTTCTGAAGGATTATATGTGGCATGCGGATGAAGCAGAAACTTCTGTTGGACTATATTTGTATCCTCAATGGATTAAAATGGATCTAGCTGAAGCTGGCGGAGGAACTCCTTTACTTGATTCATCGTGGAAAATCGCCCCTGGACAAGCAGCGGAACCAGGTATGCTGTATCATTTTGAAGGAACTTTTGCCCTGCCGGAAAAGGATGACTTGGAAAATGGAGTAATCGGAGATCCGACTCAAGCAACAAGAGAAAAAGGTGAGAAGTGTGTTGAAAGAGTGGTAGGATACTATTCAAAATTGGTAAATGAGATAACAGCTAAATATCCCTGCGGAATTAACCCCCTGGGTTTTAGAAATCCCGGTGGTTATGCAGCTTCTGCAGAAATTGCCTATGATAAAGATCATGATGAAAAAGGGCAGTTGAAGAAATAGATACGGCTTTGAATCTTTTCAGTAAAAAGAGATTTTAAAAATTGTAAATTTTTGTGTGCATGGAACGAATTAAATTTTCTCCATGCGCACAAAATGTCATCAAAAGTTTAAGAAATGCATTAAATAAGATAATTAAAGGATAATGTTCATGAAGCTGAAAGGTAAAGTTGCAGTCATAACTGGCGGCACAAAAGGAATTGGTTTGGGAATAGCTGCAGAATTTATCAAAGAAGGTGCTTCTGTAGTAATTGGAGGAAGAAACCAGCAGACAGGTTCAGAAGGTTTGGCCTTTCTGAAAAAGTTAGGGGGAGAGGCGGCTTTTGTCCCATGTGATGTAGCCAAAGTAGAAGAGCTGGACAATATAATTGAAAAAGCAGTTGAAAAGTTCGGTAAGTTGGATATCTATGTAGCAAATGCAGGTATAAATGATCCCGAGAAGACCCGCTATTTGGATATAACTGAAGAGCAATATGATCGGATAATGGATGTAAATCTTCGGGGAATGTTTTTTGGCGGGCAGCGGGCTGCTCGACAAATGGTGAAACAAGGCAGCGGTGGAGCGATTATAAATATGTCTTCCGTAAATGCCTACTTAGCATTGAATTCGCAGATGGTGTATACCACCTCTAAAGGCGGGATACAGCAGTTGACAAAAGTGCAGGCGGTTGCTTTGGCAGAGCATGGTATTAAGGTGAATGCTTTAGCTCCGGGGCCTATTGAAACAGATTTAATGCGAAGAGTTGGTTCCGACAAAGAACTTATGGATACTATTCTCTCTCGAACTCCTATAGGCAGAATTGGAACAACCCAAGAATGCGGTCGACTTGCTGTCTTTTTAGCAAGTGAAGATTCAAATTTTATTTTTGGGCAATCAATTTATAACGATGGGGGCAGAGGATTTCAGGCTTTTCCAAATCCAGGATACAAAACAATTACAGATGAAGATTATCAATTATTAATGGAAATGAAAAAGGAGTCATAGATTATGGATTATCCGAAAGTAGGATTTGTTACATTTGGTGATCATCGAGCACCTGAATGGAATAAAGTTTTTAAGAATCTTACTATTCCAAGACATGTCAAAGCTGTAGAAGAGTTAGAAAAACTCCCAATCAGGCTAATATCCTTTACTGAACCTGCAAGATCCAGAGAGGAAATAAACAGTCAAATTGATTCATTAAGAAATGAACGTGTCGATATTTTCATTGCACATACACCTTGCTGGACATCACCGAATTTAGTAGTTCATGGTGTACAGAGAATGAATCTTTTTACCATCATGCTTGGTAATAGAGATATGGGAACACATGGTTGTGTAGGCCTTTTTGGAGCTTCAGGCGCTCTTGCGCAAATTGATATTCCCCATAAAAGAGTTCGACTTAATTATGATCATAAAGAATATCAGAAAAAATTACTCCCTCTGATTCGAGCAGCTTCAGTAAAAACAAAGCTTGCTGGTTCAGTTTTGGGATATTTCGGTGGTAGATCTATTGGAATTGATACGGCTACTTTTGATCCGATGGGATGGAAAAAGCAATTTGGTATTGATGCTGAACATATTGATCAGCTTGAAATAATACGTGTTGCGGAAAAAATTGAACAAGAAAGAATTGATCGTATGAGGATGTGGTTAGAATCAAATGCAAAAGATGTGCTCTACAATGACGGTAAAATGACAAAGGAAAAATTTGATTTTCAAATTGCATGCTACCTTGCAACAAAAGATTTATGCGGAGAACATCATTTAGATTTTACTGCTGTAAAATGTATGCCTGAATTATCTAACAACTATGTTCCCCAATGTATGACAGCTGCATTCCTTCCTAATAATTTTGATGGAGATGAAGGAGCTAAAGATGCTACCGTGATGGCTTGTGAAGCAGATGCCGATGGTGCATTAACTCAACAGATATTAAAAATTATTTCAGGAGGGATGCCGACCTTCTTTGCCGATGTAAGCCATATAGATGATGAAAGAAAAACAATTTATTGTGTAAATTGCGGCGCCATGTGCGCCTGGTATGCAGGAAGAGAAGAAGAAGCTGAAAAAAATCTTAAAAATATAACAATCAAACAATCAATACGTCCTGGCGGCGGAGGAATCACTAGTTTTTTTGCATCTGAAGGACCTATGCAATTGGCAAGACTGTATAGGGTAGACGGTAAATACAGAATGGCAATTATCCCTTGTAAAGCGATAAATCCGGAAAAAGAAGTTATTAATGAATTTATTGAAGCAAGAGGTCCGCATCAGTTACCAACATTATTTGCAAAGGTTGAATTTGATCTTGACGGTTTTATTGAAGAGTATGGATCTAACCATATTTCCGGGGTAGCCGGCTTATACGAGGAAGAGCTTGTAGAAGTTTGTAAGATGCTTGATATTGAGCCTGTTGTGTTCAAGTAGTGCCGGTATTAGAAGAATAGATGGTGCAAATGAATGAATAGAAGAGAAGTTTTAAAAAGACAATGAATCATGAAGAGTACGGTAAAGTGCTTGTCAATCATGGTAAACAGGTTGGATTAATAAAGAGTTGTATACAGATTATATGAAAGAAGCAGGTGAATATGTACAGCTTGTTTACTTAACTGATGATTTCGGTAGTCAAAATTCTTTGCTCCTTTCACCGGATATCTGGAATGAGTTTCTGAAGCCCTATGAAGCTGGACTTATCCAGCATAAAAAATATTAAAAAGTTAAATTAGAGACTATTTGGAGATGAGATATGGAATTAACTAACACTAATCCAGTTAAGCAGTCCCTTAGGGACGGAAAGAGAGTTTGTGCAGCCTGGGCTCAGGCTGCAAGTAATATAACTGCAGAAGTTCTTGCTGATGCAGGTTTTGATATTGTTATGGTTGATATGGAGCATGGTCCTGGGGATATCCTTACCCTCATTAGTCAAATACAAGCGATGAAAGGGAATGCTGCTGTTCCTTTTGTAAGAGCCCCGTGGAATGATTTCGTCATGATTAAGAAAATTCTTGATGCTGGAGCTTTTGGGCTGCTTGTTCCCTATGTAAATAATCTTGAACAGGCAAAAGCTGCTGTTAAAGCAGTAAAATATCCAACTCAGGGTATTCGCGGTGTTTCAGGAAGCCCAAGGGGACCCCATTTTGGGAATAAATCGCTTGATTACATGAAAAAGGCTAATGAAGAAATATTTTTAATGACGGCGATTGAAACCCCTGAAGCAGTGGCAAACATTGATGAACTTCTTTCTGTTGATGAGATTGATGGAATATTTATCGGTCCAATGGATTTAGCAACAAGCATGGGCCATTTTGGCAACCCTTCTCATCCTGATGTGAAAAAAACAATTGAGAAGATCGAAAATAAAGTCATTTCCAGCAATAAAATCTTAGCAACTGTAGGCGGGACATGGGACCAGGCAATAGAAAAGTATGAAAAAGGTTATCAAATTTTAATGCTTATGTCTGATACCACTAGCCTTAGTTCTTTTGCAAGAAAATTGACTGAAAATTTTTTCAAACAATTCCCTGACAGATAGGAAAAAAAGAACGAAAGAGACAGGAGGAATATATGGCGAAAGTGAAAGTAGGAGTAGCAGGATACGGAGTAATCGGCCAGCGATTGGCAGACGGAGTAGCCCTGCAGGGAGATATGGAGCTGATAGGAGTGGCGGATGTAGCGCCG
>JAIPFQ010000064.1:0-11231 GCA_021736605.1 Spirochaetales bacterium
ACCCTGCCGAAGCCAATCCTTTTGGATGTGCTAAACGCGCACGCTCCTATATCAGAGAAAATACAGGGTTATAGCACTTACATTTTTAAAACAAGTTTTAGATCAAGTTTCAGATCGAGAAATTGACGAGAAATTGGGAAAAAAAGAGAAAAAATGAAAAGGAGTGAGAAAGGTGACTGAAAAACTGAAAATCGGCATCATCGGCGGCGGGAGAATAGGAAAAGTACACGCAGAAAGCATAACGAGAAATATCCCCCAAGCGCAGATAACTGCTTTGGCAGATCCATTCATGAATGAGGAGCTGGAGAAATGGGCTCATGAAATCGGGATTGCCGAGAACTATACGGATAGCTATGACATCATAAAGCATAAGGATATTGATGCAGTTCTCATCTGTTCCCCTACTGATACCCACGCGGACTTGATAACGGCAGCTGCCAGGGCGAAGAAACATGTCTTCTGTGAAAAACCAGTTGATTCGGACTTGAAAAGAATCTATGAAACCATGGAAGTTGTCCGTGAATGCGGCATTACTTTTCAAATCGGCTTCAACAGGCGCTTTGATCACAAATTTCGCGCTCTCCGCAAAAGTGCAGCTCAGGGAAAAGTAGGCGAGCCGCATATTATTAAAATTACATCTCGGGATCCTGCTCCGCCGCCCATCAGCTATGTGAAGGTTTCCGGCGGTATCTATTTGGACATGATGATCCATGATTTTGATATGCTGCGCTATCTGTCGGGCAGTGAAGTAGTAGAGGTTTACGCAGCCGGAGCTGTTCTGGTGGATCCAGCCATCGGCGAAGCTGGTGATGTTGATACAGCAATTGTGCAGCTCACCCTGGCCAATGGTGCTCTGGGAGTTATTGATAATTCAAGAAAAGCCGCTTACGGCTACGATCAGAGGGCTGAAGTATTCGGCTCCAAAGGTTCTGCAAAGGTGGAGAACGACACCCCGTCACTGCTTGAGCTGAGTACAGATGAACACGTAGCAAGAGAGAAGCCGCTCTACTTCTTCCTTGATCGCTATATGAATGCCTATGGTCTTGAAGTGAAGGAATTTGTTGATGCAGTTCAGCAGGGCAAGCCCTCAAGCTGCGGGATTGAAGATGCAGTCAGACCGGTTGAAATAGCACTGGCAGCTGCAAAATCTCTGCAGGAGCACAGACCGGTAAAAATTGCGGAGATAGCTCAATTGTACAAATAACGAAGCACTGAAATAAGAACTTAGATAGAGTTTTTGTGATCAATAGAGTCGGCGTGATCAATAGAGTCGGCGTGATCAATAGAGTCGGCGTGATCAATAGAGTCGGCGTGATTAATAATAGTCTGCTCGCCGAAAAGCACTTGCAGACTGCTGGAAGTACAAGGAGGAGAAAACAATGAAAACACTGCGTTTAACTGTTGCCCAAGCGCTCATTAAGTTTATGAATAATCAATGGATAGAATTTGATGGAGAACAAAACCGAATGTTTGCCGGCATCTTCACGATTTTCGGCCATGGGAATGTGCTCGGCCTCGGCCAGGCTCTAGAGGAGGATCCTGGTGAATTGATCGTTCACCAGGGAAAGAATGAACAGGGGATGGCCTTGGCTGCCATGGGCTACGCAAAACAGAAGCTGAGGAAACAGATCTACGCCTGCACTTCATCAATAGGTCCTGGAGCAGCCAATATGGTAACAGCAGCGGCCAATGCCACAGCCAATCGAATACCGGTACTCTTCCTTCCCGGCGATCAATTTGCCTCCCGACAGCCGGACCCCGTACTGCAGCAGGTGGAGCGATTCAACGATTTCACCACCACCGTAAATGATGCATTCAAAGCAGTAAGCATGTACTGGGATAGAATAAGCAGACCGGAGCAGCTGATGACTGCCATGATCAATGCCTGTCGAGTCCTTTCTGATCCTGCAGATACGGGGGCGGTAACCATAGCCCTTCCTCAGGATGTTGAGGGAGAAGCCTATGACTTTCCGGAATCATTTTTCACAAAAAGAGTACATCGCATAGAGAGAAGGCCGCCGACGAAGGAGATGCTGAGCGAAGCCGCTGCAGCCATTCGGAAAAGTAAAAAGCCGATGCTCATTTGCGGAGGCGGGGTGAAATATTCAGAGGCTGCTGACTCTTTCAAGGCCTTTGCCGAACAACTGAACATCCCCTTTGCAGAAACGCAGGCTGGGAAATCAGCCATACCTTGGGATCACTATCTGAACCTTGGCGGGGTAGGCACCACGGGAAATCTTGCCGCCAATACAATTGCCCAGGAAGCCGATTTGGTTATCGGAGTCGGCACTCGGTATTCAGATTTCACCACAGCATCCAAGTGGGTCTATCAGAACGAAAACGTGCAGTTCTTGAACATCAACATAACCCCCTTTGACAGCTATAAGATGGATGGAATTCGAGTAAACGCCGATGCCGGTACAGCGCTGAATGCAATTCTTGAGGATATTTCCTCTTCCGGCGGGTATCGATCCAGTTGGAAGGAGGAGATAAACGAAGCCCGAGATGCATGGGCAGCAGAGCTGAAAAGGCTGCATTCCATCGATTTTAACGGTACAGATTTCAAACCGGAGATTTCCGGGCAGCGGGATGAGGTGCTGGCGGAATTTGTCGATACCTTTGGTTCCGGTTTTACGCAGACCAAAGTGCTGGGAATTCTGGAACAAAATCTTGATGATGATGCAGTAGTGGTCGGGGCAGCCGGTTCGCTTCCGGGCGATCTCCAGCGGATGTGGCGGGCTAAAAAAGAGAATACCTACCACATGGAGTACGGCTTTTCCAATATGGGTTACGAGATCAATGCAGCTCTCGGCGTCAAGATTGCCTGCCCGGATCAGGAGGTATATGCCCTGGTTGGTGACGGATCGTATCTGATGCTGCACTCCGAACTGCCGACTTCAATTCAGGAAGGCAGAAAAATCAATGTTATTCTCTTCAACAATGCCTCATTCGGATGCATCAGCAATCTCCAGATGGAGCATGGACAAGGAAATTTCGGAACCGAAACGAGACATCGCAATCCAGAGACAGGACAGTTGGACGGGCCTCTGCTCAAGGTCGACTTTGCCATGAACGCCGCCAGCTACGGCTGTAAAACCTATACGGTGAGAACCGAAGAGGAACTCCTGGATGCTCTGAAAGATGCGAAGCGACAATCAGTATCCACTCTGATAGACATAAAAGTGCTCCCGAAAACCATGACAGCCGGATATAAGGGCTTCTGGAGGGTCGGCAGTGCCGAGGTGGCAAAAAATGCCGAGATTGTCCGAAGACATCAAGCTATGGACCAGGAACTGAAGAAGGCAAGAAAATACTAAATACCGCAAAGACTGCATGGAAGGGCTTAATAAAGTGCATCATGCAGCCTTTAGCTTGAGTCCTCGTATTCTTGAGAATCCTTGAGAACATGAGCTTATGGATTTACGTAGAATAATTCCGCGGTTTTGGAGCGGGATATTCAAGAGCCTTGTTTTCAATTCTTATCCATAGGAAAAAATAGGAAAATTTGGGGCGCCGCGTTTACATAGTTTACTCGTGGTCGCCTTTTTTACTGCCTGTTGTTTTCAACCTGCCCAGTTTGTTCTTCCTGCAGCTTTCTATGGTGGTTAAATACCTCATTTACATTATGAATATGCTGACGGTAGGCTTCTGCTGCATTCTGGTAGTCTCCTTCAATTATACTGTTAACCAGTTCCTGATGATTTTGAGGGCTTTTTAAAATATATGCTTTTGAATTCTGGGCTTGCCGGATCTCTTCCCGCAGAAAAGATTGAAGTGTCATATATATCGAGTCAAAGAGTTGATTTTCACAGGCTTCAATGATGTGCTTGTGGAAACGATAATCCGCTTCAAGCCTTTTTACATAATCTTCTGCTTCAATAGCATTTTCCATATCCCTGATTTCCGCATGCAGTTTTTTAATAATTGAGTTCTTAAATGCCGTATCATCTTTTCGATACACAAGAATGTACCATAAACCCTGCTGCTCCATAACAAGTCGAAATTCTAAAAGGTCATAAAAATCAGTATTTCCCAGAAGAATAGACCAGGTGAGTGCTTCCTTGGATATATTGGAGCTGTCGCAGACGTATGTACCGCGGGGTACTTTGGATTGGAGGACTCCGAGATGCTGAAAGATTTTTATGGCTTCACGAATGGAAGACCTTCCTAAGCCGAACATTTCAGCTAATTCAAATTCAGTAGGGAAGCGGTCACCAGGTTTATATTGGCCAGAGGAAATTAGTTCCTTTATCTGTTCCATAACTTGGGCGACAACAGTTTTCTGTTTAATTGGTTTAAAATCCACGAATAGCTCCTTTTACTAATTGTCTGATATTTGAACAAAAAAATCAATGCTAATTGAAGAATCTTTCTCAAGCTTAAGGATTTAAAGACTCGTTAGGGCGTTTTTTTTAAGTAATTTTTTCGCAAATAAGGAAATAAAAAAAATAAAAATTTTTATTGACATATTATAGTATTGTAATACAATAGGATTAAGAGACAAACAATAAGGAGATGCATCATGAGTGCAAAAGATAAAAAATGGTTAACAACAGATTATCCGGAAATTATTTTCGAGGATAATGGTGTCGGCAGAATGAAGAAAGAGTTATTTGAAGCTTCCGATGAAGAGATCGATGCAATACTGAAAGAGTATGGAATACCTTCAGAATCGGAACTTGGTAAAGGCGGAACCTACATACAGAATACTCCGCGGGCTGAAGCTGAAGCTAAACGGAAAAAGAATGATGTCGTTCTCGTACCCATCGGCTGTTCAGAGTGTCACGGGGATCATAATAACACAGGACTCGACACGTATATGGTTACCCAGATCTGCGAAGGCATCAGAAGGTATACGGCAAAGCAGGGAAGGGAAGTAAGTCTTGCTCTCCCCCCGATAAACTACGGTGCCCATCCGTACCATCATTTAGGAATGCCGGGAACAATCATTATTCCTGGAGAAATTGTCAAAGAGATGGTTATTTATACTATGCTGGGACTTTGGAATGACGGATACAGAAAGATCATACTGGTGAACAATCACGGACATTTATGGAACCTGGTTGATGCAGTACAGGAGTTTATGAAGCGTTTTCAGCTTCCTGCTATTGTGCAGGTTGTGGACTGGCATCGTGCAGTAAGAGAATTCTTCTTTACCACCGACAAGAAAGACAGCCTGGAGACAAACTTTATCCACGCCGCGGAAGCAGAAACATCAGTCGGCCTGCTTATGTTCAAGGATATGATCAACATGAAGTATGTCCGTGATGCCCAGGGAGAAACCTTTTTACCTGATGGTCATTTTGATCTGTCTGTTGACCCTTACCGAAGACCTCATAGATGGTCTGAAGGGGAAGGCCATTATGCTATTGAACGTTATGCTACCCCGGAAGGTGTTGTCGGATCACCCAGTAAAGCTGATCCGTATAAGGCAAAGCGACCAATTGCTGCAATTCTGAAATACCTGACCATGATGGTTGATGACATTCTGGAGGCTTTCCCGGCTGGAACATTGCCCCCAACAGAAAAGATATCACTGCGTGATCCTGAGGAGCTTGCTCCTTACTTGAAGGAACCCTGGGCAGAAGGCTGGAAATCCGTATACGAACTGCCGGCAGTAGGACCATTCGTTAAACATTAATCATCCAGAAGCTGAGGCGGTATTTTTAACAGAGAAAGTAAAATAAAAAGTTACAGTGTAAGTGTAAGTGAAAGTGAAAGTGAAAGTGAAAAATTCCTGCATGCCCGTTCTGCGGCCTGCAGGAATATGAAAATACTTAGCATGGAAAGAAGGGAGAGTCAGTGAAGTTATCAATCTGTCTATCAACAAATCCGGCAAAATTCTCTGCTGTAAGCTTTAAAGGCGATTTACAGAAGAATATCAAGACAATAAAGCGGCTTGGATATGATGGCGTAGAGCTGGCTATTCGTGACCCGGAGATTATTGATCAAAAAGCTCTGCTGGATATGACTGCCGAAGAAGGTTTGCGAATATCTGCTATAGGTACCGGACAGGCCTGGGGAGAAGAGGGACTCTCATATACCGACGAAAATGCTGAAATCCGCAGAAAGGCCATAGATAGAACCCTTTCCCATATCCCTATGGCAAAAAAAACCGGTGCAGTAATCATTATTGGGCTGCTTCGGGGTATCTATTCCAGCAATGTGAGCCGAGAACAGGCTTTTTCCTGGATGAAGCAGGCTTTTTCGGAAAGCTGCCGGGCCGCTGCTGCTGAAGGGGTAAGAATTGCATTTGAACCGATAAATAGATTTGAAGTAAACAGCTTGAATTCTGTAAGAGAAGGTTCATCATTCATAGAGGATGTCGGAGAGGATAATCTCGGTATGCTTCTGGATACATTTCACATGAATATTGAAGAACCGAGTATTGAAGAAAGTATAAAGACAGCCGGAGATAGAATCTTTCATTTCCATTATGCAGATTCCAATCGGTGGTATCCCGGAGCCGGTCACCTTGATTTCAGGTCAATTCTTGAAGCTCTGTTTTCAACCGGTTACGAAGGATTTGTTTCCGGTGAACATATGCCGGATCCTGATGCAGAGCAGTCTGCCCGCTTGGGAATAGCATATATGCGGAATATTGAAAAAGTAATAGAAAAGAAACAGTGAATTACATTTTGAAAGGAGATTAAATAATGAAAGCAAAAGTAGCATTTTTGTATGGCCCGGAGGATCTTCGGGTAGAAGAAGTAGATGTACCTAAACTGCAGCCGAATCAAGTACTCATCAAAACAGGAGCATGTGGTATCTGCGGTTCTGATGTTGAATGTTATGAAGGAGATTCCGCTGAGGGGAGATATGATCTTGGACCCTATACTCCTGGACATGAGTGGGGCGGTAAAATAGTTGAAGTCGGATCAGGACTGCGCAGCAGTTTGAAAGTTGGAGATAAAGTTACGGGTGACTGCGTTATGGGCTGCGGAGTCTGTGAAAACTGTAAAGACGGGAAAATGCCTTCTGCTTGTTTGAATTTCCGAGAAATTGGTTTCAGACCGGATTCACCAGGAGGTATGGGCGAGTACATGGTGGTTGAAGAGCAGTATGTACATAAAATTCCTGATGCTTGGTCGTATGCAGATGGTGCTTGGGTAGAAACATTTTCCATTGGATACTTTGGTATTTGGGGGAATGGCGGCTGCATTGATGCAAGCGATATAGCAATAATAAACGGAGCTGGTCCTGTAGGGCTCTCAGCAGCCATGGTGGCAGCAACCTCGGGTGCAAAAACTATTGTAGTTGATCCGCTGAAAAACAGAAGAGATACAGCTTTAAAGTTTGGTGCTGAGATTGTTTTAGATCCCACAGAAAAAAGTATTTATGAACAGGTTATGGACGTAACTGGCGGACATGGCGGAGATGTTTGTGTTGAAGCTTCAGGAAATGATAATGCTATAGCCTCACTATTTGATATATCAGCTCATAGTGCAAGAGTTCGTTTGATTGGGCATTCAATTGGAAGAAAAGTCCCTGTTGAGATTGGTAAAACTATCTGGAAAACATTGAGTATCGCCGGCTCCGGCGGAACCAAGGATTTCGGACAAAGGACAATTCGCTTCATGAATAGAATACGTGATAAGTATGATTTTGAAGCGTTAAATTCTCATTATGTTCCCTTTGAGAAAATTGATGAAGGATTTGATATAGCAATTCATAATAAGGCAGAAGCTTTGAAAGTAATGCTTACCTTTGACGAATAAATTGTAATCCTGGGCTTTGTAAGCTGCAAAGTCCAGGAATGGTAAAAAAAGAGGTGAAATGGTGGCTGAGAAAAATCTTCTTGAAATGAGAGGTATTACAAAAACTTTTCCTGGTGTCAAAGCACTGAATAACGTAGACCTGAAAATACGGCACGGTGAGGTGCATGCTTTAATTGGTGAAAACGGCGCTGGTAAATCTACTTTGATGAAAGTACTGCTTGGAATTTATACGCCGGACTCGGGAGAAATCTCGTTTAAAGATAAAATTGTGCAGCATAATTCTCCAAATGAAGCTTTGGAACTAGGTATTTCAATGATTCATCAGGAGTTGAGCTTAGTTCCCCATAGAACGGTTGCGGAAAATATATTGATTGGGAGAGAACCAAGAAATGCTTTCGGCCTAATGAGTTGGAAGGAACTCTACAGAAAAGCTTCCGAATTTATGAAAAGTATACATGTAGAGTTTGATCCTGAAGAAATAGTAAGTAATTTAACTGTTTCACACCAGCAGATGATTGAGATTGCGCGGGCTATTTCATATGAATCTGACATAATCATAATGGATGAACCTACCTCTGCATTAACTGATAATGAAGTTGAAAAACTGTTCAGTATAATTAACGATTTAAAGAATAAGGGTGTTTCAGTTATATTTATATCTCATAAATTGGAAGAGATTTTCCGAATTGCTGACAGAACTACTGTTTTACGGGATGGCCAGCTGATTGGTGTTAAAGATAACAAGGATTTTGACAAGAACAGGCTTGTAGGAATGATGGTTGGCCGTGAGCTTAACCAGATTTTCCCCAAAGAGGAAGTTCCCATTGGTGATGTAGTTCTTGAAGCAAAAAACTTAACACGTAAAGGTGTATTTAAAAATATTAGCTTTAAAGTCAGAGAAGGTGAGATTTTAGGATTTTCCGGATTGATGGGTGCTGGCAGGACTGAAGTCATGAGAGCTCTTTTTGGTATTGATAAGCTTGATAGTGGTGAAGTCTTTTACAAAGGGAAGAAAGTAACTATTGACTCTCCTCAAACTGCTATAAAAATGGGTTGGGGGATGGTTACTGAAGATAGAAAAGAAGAGGGGCTCTGTCTCGTGAGATCTGTTAGAGAAAATATTTCCATGGCGACAATGGATGAATACTGCTCTTACGAATTTATTAATAATAAACAGGAAAAAGATCATACGAAGCAGATGATAGAAATGCTGAAAATCAAAACTCCTAATCAAACAGTTATGGCAAATTCTCTAAGTGGAGGGAATCAACAGAAAGTGGTTATAGCAAAATGGCTTTCTACTGCACCAAAACTTATTATCCTGGATGAACCGACTCGGGGGATAGATGTTGGAGCAAAGTCTGAAATCCACCGTTTGATGACCTCATTTGCCCGGAAGGGATTAGCAGTGATAATGATTTCTTCAGAAATGCCGGAAATACTGGGGATGAGTGATCGAATTATGGTTATGTTCGGCGGAGAGTTGCGAGGTGAGTTTACAAGAGAAGAAGCTACCCAGGAAAAAATAATGGAATGTGCAATTGCAGAATAAAGAGGAGGTGTGCAGTGAAGCTGCAAGATGTTAAATGGGGAAAAGTCTTAGACAAGTATAAAATGCTGTTTATTCTTTTACTTATGATTGTGTTGATGAGTTTTGCAAGTAATGTATTTTTGAGCGGCCGCAACATAATGAATATAATTAGGCAAATATCAGTTAATACGGTAATAGCAGTAGGAATGACCTTTGTCATTATTACCGGTGGAATAGACTTGAGTGCTGGTGCAATCTTAGCGGTATCCGGAGTTGTAGCTGCGGCTTTAGTTAAAAGCGGAGCAGTAAGTTCAATTTTCTTAGTTGCAGTTATTGCATCTTTGGCTGGTGGGGTATTAGGACTGCTGAACGGTTTCTCAATTGCAAAATTGAAAGTCCCGCCTTTTATATCAACTCTGGCAATGATGCAGTCGGCAAGAGGTATTGCCTATTTACTATCAAACGGAAGGCCCATTGTAGATCTTCCTAAGAGTTTTTTAATTATTGGGCAGGAGAATTTCTTAGGAATTCCGGTAATGATCTTACTGATGATTCTTGTGGTTATCATCGGGTATACAGTCCTGCAGAGAACTAAATTCGGAAGATATGTCTATTACGTCGGTGGAAATGAAGAAGCTGCAAGGGTATCAGGTATTAATGTATCAAAATTATTAATAACCGTTTATACCATTGCCGGGATTTGTGCTGGATTTGCCGGAGTGATTTTAGCATCAAGGATCAATTCGGGGCAGCCGCAGGCAGGGCTGACGTATGAATTGTATGCTATTGCAGCAGTAGTAATTGGTGGAACAAGTTTGAATGGTGGTATTGGCAGTATGGGCGGAACCTTAATAGGAGCCTGTATCATAGGTATCATTAGGAACAGCATGAATTTACTGAATGTTTCGCCTTTCAATCAAATGGTTGTATTGGGTATCGTAATACTGTTAGCAGTAATTCTTGATATGCAGTCGTCAAAAAAAACCAGTAATGGTTAAAAATATTTTACTAGTAAAAGGAGTATTTCATGAAAAAGATTTTAGTGATTGTGAGTGTTTTATTACTGAGCACTGGTTTGGTGTTTGCTCAGGGGCAGCAGGATGATGGAACTATCGTTATTGGCTTAAGTATGTCAGCACATACTCAGTTTCTGGAAAATGTATCCGATGCTGCAGTTAATCAGGCTGAATCTCTGGAAGGTGTAGAGATCATTGTTACCAATGCAAATGATGATATTGATACGCAGATTAATGATGTTGAAAGTCTTATTACCAAACAGGTGGATGCAATAATCCTTAATCCTCTTGATAAAGCTGGTTTAGGACGATCAGTTGATAATATTAAAGAAGCCGGTATCCCCCTGGTAGAAGTAAATACT
Source organism: Spirochaetales bacterium (assembly GCA_021736605.1). GTDB lineage: Bacteria > Spirochaetota > Spirochaetia > PWKH01 > PWKH01 > JAIPFS01. The sequence continues at coordinate 10,628 of JAIPFQ010000064.1, forward strand.
TTCACAAATAATGATAAATATGATGTATATGTTGGATCAGATGAAGTAGAAGCCGGAAAAATTCAGGGTAACTGGATTGCTGAAAATATTGGTGAAACCGGTAATGTATGCGTTCTCTATGGTGTAATGGGACATTCAGGGCAGATCGGAAGATTTGAAGGTTTAAAACTGGCTCTTCTGGATAAATATGATGGATGGGAATTACTTGCTGACATGACTGGTGAATGGAAACGCAGTGAAGGCTTGAGAATTAGTGAAGATTGGCTGCGGTCATATGGCAATGAAATTGATGTAATCGCTTCTCAGAATGATGAAATGGCAATAGGAGCAATGCAGGCAGTTGAGGAATCAGGATTTGATATCCCTGTATTAGGAATTGATGCAACACCAGATGCAATTAAAGCAGTTATAAATGATAAACTTGCTTTGACCGTTTTTCAAAATTCTTTTGCTCAAGGAACCGAAGCTGTTAATGTTGCAGTTGGTCTTGTTAAAGGAGAAGAATATCCTAAGAATTATGTAATACCCTACGAAGAAGTTAACAAAGAGAATGCTGAAGAATACCTGGAAAAAGTTTCTTCATGGAACTAATGACTAAGTAAAA
>JAIPFQ010000002.1:0-54139 GCA_021736605.1 Spirochaetales bacterium
GAATACATGGCTTCATCCGCATTGCGTATAAGCTCCATTTCATCCTGAGCGTTGAATTCAGGAAAAGAGACAAGACCAATACTCACGGTGATTTTTATTTGCTGATTTCCATGGGAGCAGGCGCTTTCTTCAATCATATGGCGAATTCTTTCGGCAATGAATTCCGTATCTTCCTTCGAAGCTCCAGGAAGAATCGTCAGAAACTCTTCCCCGCCGTAACGGATAATGAAATCACCTTTTCTCAAAGTCATTTTTGCAACTTGGGTAATTGATACGAGTACTTTGTCGCCCACCGTATGCCCATAGGTATCATTTATCTCCTTGAAATGGTCAATATCAAACAACAGGATGCCGATAGGACTGTCAGTTCTAATAGATCGATTAAATTCCTCATTCAGTCGGGTTAATCCGAATCTTCGGTTGTAAATACCAGTGAGCGGATCATTTGCTGCTAGACGCTGAAGCTGTTCATACGTAACAGCGTTTCGTAATGCCAGGGAAAGGTTTTTCGAAAACATTTCAAACCCGGAACACAGTTCATCATTAAAGGAACGGGAAGAAGCAAGTATAATGACTCCCAAGCTTACTCCTTTATGCATTATTGCTTCTAGAATAATATCTTTGGGGTGAAAATCAACCAGAGTGCCTTCAATTCGGATATCCGGATCCATCTTGATGTGTTTCCGTCGGGAAGATTTCAGGACTCCCCAGACGGTATCATTTTCGCACAGTTTTTCAGCATTCTTTATGCCGTATGAGCTGGCAAGTTTCAGCTCGCCGTTTTTCTCAATTACCAATGCTCCGGCATCGGCATGCATATAGGAAATTAATTCATCAAGTGCATTCTTGGATAGTATGTCCAGTTCAAGCTGTGAAGAAAGGATTTCGTTAAACTGCTTCAGGGATGATTCTGTTTTTATTGAGAGGGAGAGGGCATGTACAAGATTGTTGAAAGCTTTAGCGCTCTCTCCAATTTCATCCTTTGAATCCACGGGGATACTGCACTGCTCCCGAGTGCACTCATCAAGTTCAGCAATACTCATCGAAGTATTCAGTTTCTCTTCGATGTAACTCATTCTTCCAGCTAAAAGCTTAAGCCGTTTACCGACAACTGTTTTAGCCATAATAATATTTAAAGCACCAACAATGATTCCGGCAAGAATGCATAACGAAAAAAACACTTCTGTAAGGACTAGATTTGCTGGTATCCCCATAAGGACGACAAAAAATGGAAAAATGATCCCAATGAAAAAACCAAAACTGATCATATAGATGGCAAGATCATTAAAAACTTTTTGAGTAAGCCTCATGCTGTGCTCCTTGACTTTTTTTCTTGAAAATTGTGAGTTTTACTTTTTTTGAATTACCTGATCATATCATTAATACACATATTTATAAAGCAGTATTTATACACTGATGAAAGGCTCTTCGTCGGTACAAGTTTCTACAGTGTTTCAACGCTAAATCATAAATCCTGTAAACAAACCTGTAGAAAAACTGTAGAAAAACTGTAGAAAAGGGGCATTTAATTTTTTTATGCTGATCTTTGACGTATGCAGCTGATAGAATCAAGCTGGTACAAAGTCATTTTCGGAGTTGAACAATTTTTTCCAATCCCCTTTGAAAAAACAGCCTCCCCTTGACGAGAGTTAAAAATCATAGCTTAATAGTAAAACAAAACGATATATGCCTGTACTACATGGAGAACTTAATGGATGAGAAAGTATTAGTAATAGTAGAGTCACCCACAAAAGCACGGACAATAAAAAAATTCCTGCCCAAAAACTATGTTGTTGAAGCAAGTGTAGGACATGTTCGTGACCTCCCGCAAAGCGCAGCGGAAATACCCAAGAAATATAAAAAAGAGCCTTGGGCAAGGTTAGGTATCGATGTTGATCATAATTTTTCTCCATTGTATGTAACTCCACGCGGTAAGGGAAAGGTGATACAGCAGCTGAAGAAACATCTGAAAGATGCATCCCTCCTGCTGCTGGCAACAGACGAAGACCGCGAAGGCGAAAGTATCTCCTGGCATCTTGCGAATGTACTGAATCCAAAGGTGCCCGTAAAACGAATGGTTTTTCATGAAATAACAAAAAAAGCTATCCTTCATTCCCTTGATCATGGTCGAGATGTCAATATGAACTTGGTGAATGCTCAGGAGACACGAAGAATTCTAGATAGGCTCTACGGATATACCGTCTCCCCCTTGATATGGAAAAAAATCTCCTACGGTCTCTCAGCAGGCAGGGTGCAGTCACCCGGTCTGCGCTTGATTGTCGACAGGGAAAGAGAGAGAATAGATTTTCAGAAGATGTCCTTCTGGGATGCTAAAGCAAAACTGTACAGACCTGAGGACGGCAGCAATACCTGCTTTGAAGCAAAACTAGAAACTTTCCAAGGCAAAAGAATTGCCGGCAGTAAAGATTTCGACGCAAAAACAGGTAAGTATAAAGAAAAGAAACAGGTGCTGCTGCTTGATAAGGATACACTTACTTCAATACTTGCAGAAGCAGAGCAGAAAAAGTGGCTGGTTGATTCTGTTACTGAAAAGCGGTTCAAGACGAAACCGGCACCGCCCTTCATAACTTCAACCCTGCAGCAGGAAGGGAATAGAAAACTTCATTTATCAGCAAGAGATACCATGAGAACGGCCCAGCGGCTTTATGAAAAAGGTTTTATAACCTATATGAGAACAGATTCTCCAAATTTAAGTCAGGAGGGTATTCAGGGTATCCGCAGAATGATTGAAGAACTGTATGGTGAAAAGTACCTCTCTGCTCAGGTAAGACAGTACGGCAGTAAAGCCAGAAGTGCTCAGGAAGCTCACGAGGCTATTCGGCCAGCGGGTGAAAAGTTTCTTCCTCCTGAGCAGACAGGACTGGAAGGCCGGGAATTCTATCTCTATTCCCTCATCTGGAAACGTACCATGGCTACCCAGATGGCTGAAGGAGAGAAGGTTACTACCACAGCAAAAATAACTGCCGGAGAAGCACAATTCACCACATCAGGAACAAGAATTCTCTTCCCCGGGTATATTCGGGTATATGTTGAAGGGAAGGACGATCCGGAAGCAGCTTTGGATGATAAAGAAGCCTGGCTCCCGAAGCTGAAAGAGAACGAGGAAGTCACTCTTCACTCCTTGGAACCTGTCAGCCATGAAACAAAACCACCTGCAAGATTTACTGAGGCAAGTCTTGTGCGGCAGCTTGAAAAAATGGACATAGGCCGTCCTTCAACATACGCATCAATAATAAATACACTATTTCAAAGAGAGTATATTAAAAAACAGGGGAATGCCCTCGTTCCGACATTTACCGGATTTGCCGTAATTCAGCTTCTGGAAAAGAATTTCCATGAATTGATAACCTACAGTTTTACTTCAGACATGGAAGATGCTCTGGATGAAATTGCTGTAGGGGAGGTAGACCGGCTGGAGTATCTGCGCAGTTTTTATTTCGGTGATAAGGGCTTAAAAGAGCAAGTAGAGAAACGGGAAAAAGATATTGACCCCAAAGAATCAAGAATGGTGAAACTTCCGCATATTACGGTTGTTGATGGTATACGGGTGGGAAAATACGGGCCCTATGTTCTCGTCGGCGGTGATGAGAAAAGTGAAGAGATTCATGCTTCAATACCTGAGGGGGTATCGCCTTCTGAGATCACAAATGAAGTTATTAAGGAACTCATCGAAACACAGAAAAAAGAGCCTGAACCCATTGGATATCATCCTGAAACCCAGGAAGCCATATACTTTATGACAGGGAGGTACGGACCATATTATCAACTAGGGAAGAAGAGTGAAGATAATAAGAAACCCAGAAGAGCAAGCCTTCCTGCAGGAAAAAATCCGGAGGATGTCAGTATTGAAGAGATTGTTAAACTGCTCAGTCTGCCGAGGACTCTTGGGAAGCATCCGGAAACTAAAAAGCTTGTTACGGTAAACAATGGCCGCTTCGGTCCCTATGTGCATCATGATGGTGAATTCCGTTCCTTGAAAAAAGAAGACGATGTATACACAATTGAATTGGAACGCGCCTTAGAAATTTTATCTGAGCCGAAAAAGGGGCGGGGAGGCTCTGTACGAATAATGAACTTCGGAAAAAGTTCTGATGGAAAAACCCTTGAAATATATAATGGCAAATATGGTCCCTTCATAAAACATGGGAGTAAAAATGTTTCCCTTCCGAGCAGTTTAAAAAAAGTTGAAAAAGTGAAGGAATTAAGTAAGGATGAAGTAGAGAAACTTCTGAAAGATAAGGGAAGCTCGAATTCACAAAAAAAATCAAAAACGTTCCAAACTTCTAAGACAAAAACTAAGTCAGGTAAAACAAAAAAATAAAGATTCGACCAGCATTGAGTACCTTGGTGTAAGTTGACCTGCCGGTTGTTGGTTTTCCTACTGTTTGTTTTCTTTTTTCTGTTTTTTGATTATGCGCCGATGTACAGCAAAAGAAAAAACATACAGCGTGATAATGGTAATGATAAGAGAACATGTGCCGACCCACACGGAAATTCGACTGGGTATAAAGGCTGTTATAAGAAATACTATTCCCACAGCCAGGAATAATTTTCCTGCCATGGCATGTGTTTTATTCCAGACTGGACGGCTGGCTAGGGTCCATGGAGTTCTGATGCCGAAGCTGTATTCGTATTCAGTATTGGGAAGAAAACTGCTTACGCTGAGGAAAATTATCCCCACAATCGTTTTTATGAGAAAATTTGTATTGAGACTGTAGCCTAATCCGCTGAGTATCGTAATCCAGTGAATACCTATAAGAAAAAGTATAAACAAGCCGATAATTGTGTTATACGCCTTTTTGTGTTTTTTGAAATTTTCATGCGCAGGATGCAGGGTAGGAACCTTTTTCATAAAGAAAAGAGCAAGCATCGGCAGCAGAGCAGTAAAAAAAATATAAAACTTCGGATTATATGTATCATGAGAACCATTCCCATTCCACTGGGCAGGCAGCATCTCCGGCAGTTGAGGGTAGATACCTATAGTTGCAGCCAAAGAGATAAGCACAGGTATAATGAGAACCATATACCCCATTTTTTTTATCATGAAAAACTCCAAATTTTTATCAGCATCTGCTTACAGAATTTATTATACAGCAAGTCTAATCCTATTTTATTGGAAAAACTATGAGAAATAAAGGCAGAAAAAGGGAAGCATGAAACATCTAAAAAAAATTTGAGGTCCACTAAGTTCAATACGATTATTGGAGCTCTTAAAAAACCAATATTTTCAGAAAATGGGTTGACAAAAAAAAATAAATAGTGCATTTTCTTTTACGGTAAGGGGGCGTAGCGAAGATGGTTATCGCGCCGGCCTGTCAAGCCGGAGATCGCGGGTTCAATCCCCGTCGCTCCCGAAAAAGCTGTCTCTTTGGAGGCAGTTTTTTTTTGGTCAGTTAAGTACTATTTTTATTCAGCTAATTTAAGTTTTTTTATTGCGTTAATAGCTGAAAAGCCGTTATACTGTTCATTATGAATGAAAAGAAGAATCTTACTGAGTATAGACCCGTAAATCAAAAACATATTGAAATTCTCAAAAAGAATGGATGCAGCGCAGAAAACTGGGAAACTGTGTTCGTAAAAGAGGGCTTCCAGGCTGAACTTGTAAGTGCGGTTTCCTTTTTTTCTTCAGTCTACATAGGGCGCTTAGGGAAAACAATAATCAGCTCCTGCGGAAAAAAGAGAATAAGTTCCCTTTCGGGAGCTGCTCTTGAAAATGTATACATGGAAGATGATGTCTATATCCATGGATACGGCAGCACAATCCAGAATTATATCCTAGAGCGGGAAGTTATTCTGGAAAATGTTAAGGAAGTCTGTACTCCTGAACCATCAAGTTTCGGCAGCGGTGTAATTATAGAAGCCGTAAATGAGAAAGGCGGGCGTGATATTCCCATCTTTAACGAACTTAATGCTCATACAGCATACATGTTTGCCATGTACAGACATGATAAGAGACTTATTTCCGAAATGGAGCGTCTAGCTGAACTGGAAAAGGAAAAGAACTCCTCGGACATGGGAGTTATAAGTCATAATGCATCAATTTTTCATACAGGCAAGCTTCATTCTGTCTGTGTCGGGCCATATGCAGTAATTGAGGGAGCATCATCCTTCAGTAATGGAACGATCCTGAGTTCAGAAATTATGCCGGTTCGGATCGGATCTTCGGTGTTTGCGGAAGACTTCATAATTCAGGAAGGAGTTTCCATAGGATTCGGGGTAAGCTTGATACGAGCGTTCATAGGACAGGGGGTGAAAATTGATACCCAGTTTTCAGCTATTGATTCTCTGGCATTTGCAGGCTCAGAATTGGCGCATGGTGAAATAGCCTCCGTATTTGCAGGACCCTTTTCCGTAAGCCATCACAAAGGGACCCTGCTGATAGCAAGTTATATGTCATTTTTTAATGCAGGAAGCGGTACCAATCAAAGCAACCATATGTATAAACTCGGGCCGACAAGCCAGGGGGTACTGGAAAGGGGCTGCAAAACTGCATCAAATGTCTACCTGCGTTGGCCGAAGCGGATAGGTGCGGGGACAATTGTCATCGGTTCGCATATTGTTGCCTTTGATACTCATGATTTTCCTTTCTCTTATCTAGTTGAGATGGATGAAAAGAGCGTTCTCATCCCCGGCAGAAATATTACATCAATCGGCATAGTCAGGGATACAAATAAATGGCTGCAGCGTGATCCTCGGGAAGGGGAGAACTTGCGTGATTATATCAATTTTTCTCTCTACAATCCCTTGAGTATGCAGTCAATGTTTCGCGGCCAGCAGCGTCTGCAGGCAATAAAAATGCATCGCGATGTGGATCAGTATCCCATTACTGGATTTTATTTACGTCAGAAGGATATTCAGAAGGGTGTAGATCTCTATGAACTGCTGCTTCGGGCTTACCTGGGCAGAATTGTTGTCAGAAAATTGGAAATGCTTCTGGATGAGCCTAAGAAAAGAGGTGTCAGATTATCATTTGACGAAATTATTACCGGACTAATTCCTAAGGAAGAGTATAATTCAAGTGAAAACTGGGCAGATTTATCAGGACTGCTGATTCCTGAGAATCAGTTGAATGATTTGATTGACCAGATAAAATCCAATACGTATGCATCATTTGAACACATTAATACTGCACTTCATAAGATTTTTCTCGGTTACGAAGATTATGAATACAGCTGGGTCTTGAATCACCTGCAGAAAAAGAAACACAAGAGTACCGCAGAATTTTCAGAGGAAGATCTCTTTGTTGTGCTGAGACAGTGGATAGAGGCAGAAAAACGGCTTTACAGATTACGAAGAACTGATGCATACAAGGAATACAGTGAACTGGCAAAAATCAGTTATGGTATAGATGGAAATGATGATGTTCGAAATGATGATTTCGAGGCAATACATGGCAAATTTGACGGCAATAAAGCTATAGTACTGCTTGATAAAGATATACAGAATAAAGAAAAAACATTTGAAAAAATGATCGAATTACTGGAGAATCTTGAGGAATAGAATCTCGAGGAAATGCTGCAGATTCTTTGAATCATGTGCATCTATGCATCTAGTGAATCCGCAACCAAACGGAGCAGTCGAGGATTATCGGTAAAAATGCCGTCTGCCCCCATAGAAAGCAGTCTTTCCATCTCTTCACGCTTGTTTATTGTCCAGACTTGAACGTAGAGTCCGGCTTTCTTGTATGTTCTGATAAGTTTTGGGTTTAAAACCTGTATGTTCCCCTGTTTGACCGGGATCTGAAGAACAGCTCCCGGGAATGAGCTGTTTTGTGTAATCAAACCCAAACGAGCGCGTATGAGAATGTTAACCACCTCTTTATGAGCAAAGCTTGTTATTATCTGGGGAGCAATTTTGCGTAGATGCACAAGATTTGATCGATGAAAGCTTGCACCAAGAACTCGGGAAAAGGCTTTTTGATCTTCAATAACTTTGACAAATGCTTTGACCATAGCTGGAGATTCAGTTTTTAAATCGATATTGAACTTCATTTCAGGCAGAGCTTCTAAAGCTTCATGGAGAGTTGTCATGCGGATTCCTCTGTCCCGAAAGGGGTATTCACTTTTTTCGCGGTTTACGTTATCTTCTCCCGAGAACCAGTACCCGGCATCAAGTTTCTTTAATTCATTTAGCGTGTATTGTTCTACTGGTCCATGTCCGTTTGTGGATCTGTCCAGGGTGTCATCATGCCAGATAATTACTTCACCATCCTTCGTGCAGTGAACGTCCGTCTCAATGCAGTCTACTCCAATTTTCTGGGCGCTTTCAAAAGCGGGGAGGGTATTTTCAGGAAAAAATGCTGAATCACCCCGATGGGCAATAACTTTCGGGACTATCTTTAAGAAGGGATGCTTGGAATATTTCATAGAATTACTGTATGCTGAAAAATAGCCGAAGTCAACATATTCTCGTTTGATATTTCCAGTGAAAAAGTATCAGCTTGAATATCAATTAATATATTGTGAGGAATGTATTTTGAGTCAAGAATTTAAGATAATCGCCGTCGGGCTGAGCGGCGGAGTGGATTCAAGTGCGGCATTGCATCTGCTTCAGCAGCAGGGATATAAACTTGCAGGCTGCAGTCATGCCATCTGTAGAAATTCTGCAATCTGCAGTGACGAAGCGCTTGCCAGGGCAGAGCAGATATGTAAAAAAATGCACATACCCTACGTGAAAGTTGATATGTACAATTCTTTTGAAAACCGGGTTATCCTTGATTTTGTCCATGAATATGAGTTGGGCCATACACCAAATCCCTGCGTCAGATGCAATGAACGCATACGTTTTACGGAATTTTATCAGCAGGTTAAAACAGAATTGCTGAAGAGAAATAGCTTGGCCCATGATGAGCAGCTGGGTTTTGCAACGGGACACTATGTTCAGAAAGATGAACTTTTCGGCTTCCCCGTAATCAAAGAGGGGAAAGACAGCCGAAAAGATCAGTCGTATATGCTTTACCGTATTTCACCTGAGATTCTTCCCAATTTGCGATTTCCCTTAGGCTCATATACAAAAAGTGAGGTTGCTGCCATTGCTGCTGCCCATGATTTCCCAACTTCAAGTGTAAAGGAAAGCCAGGATATCTGTTTTATTCAAGGGAAATATACGGATTTCTTGAAAAAATATATTCCCGAAGAAGAAATTGAAAAACCGGGCTACATTAAAGATATAGCAGGAACGGTTTTAGGAACGCATAAAGGCTACATGCATTATACCATAGGACAAAGGCAGGGCTTAGGTCTTTCAAATGGTCCTTGGTACGTCAGCAAGTTGGATGCAGAGGAAAATACGATCTTTGTGGAGAGGGTGGGTGAATACAGGAAGAAAAAGTTTTCCATCGGAGAGGGTAACTTCTTCATCCCCTTAGATCTCCTTATAAACGAGCAGAAAAAGCTGAACATGACTGTCAAAGTGCGCTATAATACGTCGAAAGTTCCTTGTCGTATTGAAATCAATAATAAAAATTATCGTAAACAAATGCAGGAACAAATGCAGGCTGAAATTACTATTTATACGGATTCACCGGTTACAGTAACTCCAGGGCAATCAGCAGTATTATATCATGATTCTCTAGTGCTGGGCGGCGGAATTATTCTGGCATCATGATTTTTTTTCATCACAGTCGTCGGATTTTTCAGATGCGTTTTTCTTATCTTTTTCGCTGGATTTTCTTTCCCGGAAAATTGTTTTCGGGTTCTGAAGCATAACCATGGTATCCGGACCCACATCATCTTTCAGCCATACATTACTTCCAATGATGCTGTTATTTCCAATATGCACATTCCCTAAAATTGTTGCATGAGCATAAATTGTAACATTGTCATCTATGGTAGGATGTCGCTGTACTCCTCGAATAAGATTTCCACAGGCATCTTTTGGAAAACTTAATGCACCTAAGGTTACTCCCTGATAGATTTTTACATTCTTGCCGATTATAGAAGTTTCTCCAATTACTACCCCCGTTCCATGATCGATAAAGACGCTTTCCCCGATTTTGGCTCCCGGATGTATGTCTATGCCTGTTTGAGAATGGGCTATTTCGTTCATCATTCTTGGTATCAGGGGGACTAGAAGGATGTAAAGAATATGAGAGATTCTATGTATAGCCATTGCCCGGAGACCGGGATAGCTGATTACCACCTCTTCTTCCGACTTGGCTGCAGGATCTCCATCAAAAGCGGCTTGGACATCAGTTTTCAATACTCTGCGTATTTCAGGTAATTCCGAGAAGAGTTTATCTATTACCCGCTCTGATCGTAATTCACAATTGGGATGCGGACAGGATTCGATATCGCATTCATGACGAAAGGCTTTCAGCAGTTGCTCTTCAAGTTTCCATTTAACAGAAGTAAGCAGATCTCCAAGTACATACATAGCATTTTCACTGGTAATATCTCTTTTACCGGAGTAGCCGGGAAAAAGGATTTCAATAAGGCCGTCAAGTACTTCCTGGATTCCCTGTACATCGGGAAGTCTTCTCTCATCAATAAAATTTGTCCCTGCAGATCCATCATAGCTTTTCATTATGTCCTGCAGATATTTGCTGGTTTTACCCGGTAGGTTTTTCAATTCCAAAATTATCTCCCCTCTAGGAAAAAAATTTGAATAAAGCCCATAAGCTGCTTTGAAGAGTGTAAATTTCACTCAAGTCGGCTTTTACAGCTTTCTGCTTTATTCCGTTATCAAGTAATCAGGTAATCAGGTAATCAGGTAATCAGGTAATCAGGTAATCAGGTTCAAAGACTTAAGATTTTCAGCAAAGAAACTACTTATAAATTTTTACGGCAGCCATTTTTCTGAAATGCTTTTCTATACGATCCGACTCCTGTTTACTTAAACCTGCTCTGGCAAAAATATCCCTGTAAAACTGACGAAGCTCAAGCTTCTCCTGCTGTTTGAAAAAATCAATTGATTCAAGGGATTCTACAATAGTATCAACAGTTTTTTCCAGCTGATTCCTCTCAATAGGTCTATATCCATCTGTATCGGTCAATCCTCTTCTCAATTCATAAGCAATGATTTGTACAGCCTGCGCTAGATTCAGACTTGGAAAGTCTTTACTTGTCGGTATCCTTACTGCTGCATCGCATATACTGAGCTCCCTTAAGGTCAATCCGTCAGATTCTCTCCCGAACACAATGGAAACAATACCAGGTCCCAGGGAGTTGATCTTCTCTGTCAGCTGTTCCGGGAGATAGGAAAAATATTTTCTAAATTTTCCTCTTCTTCTCGTAGCCCCGATAGTCAGAATACTATCAGATACAGCCTCTGAAAGGGTGGAATATCTCTTGTGCTGTTCATATATATCAAAGGCATGGATAGCCAGCTTTCTAATACTATCTTCATGATATCGTGAATTACTGACAATAGCCAGTCTCGATAAGCCCATTGTTTTCATAGCCCTGCATACAGATCCGATATTCTCGTCCGTTTCCGTATCAACCAGGACTATCTGCAGTCTATCTAAATTTGTTTGTTTATTATTAAGTTTCTCTAAAGCCATGGTCTTAGTATATTAATATATTGCTAGTTTTTCAAAGGTGCTTTATAGTGTAATGGATGGAAAATAATAAGATAAAAGAAAAAAGTGACAAATTTGAAAAAACTAAACAAATCGCTTTGGGTATTGTATTATTTGTTCTTATTACTTTTGTATTGAAAGCGGCCAATACTATAACTGTGCCATTGGCGGTATCCTTTTTCCTCTTTCTTATCCTGAATCCCCTAGTGAATCGGCTTGAAAAAAACAGAGTTCCCAGATGGTTAGCCATCTCATTAGTTATAACTCTCCTTATTTTTATTTTTGCATTGGTCTTTTTGTTTTTAACGGTGGCTATTAACTCATTTATAAATAAAGTGCCAAAATATATTAATAAATTTGAAGAAATTTTCGGAGGACTAAGTGAGCAGATAACTCCATATCTCGGCTTATCTCCTTCAGATGTCTTTTCTGATCTTGTTGACTGGAAATCTATGTTGATTAATACTCTGACATCAGCTTCCGGGTCTGTGGTAAATATTCTCAGCACCTCTTTTCTTATTTTTATTTTTGTACTGTTTCTCCTTTTAGAGCGGCAGTCGCTTATTCCTAAATTTAAGGTTGCACTTCCCAGTCGCTCAGGAATGAAGGCGGCAATAGTTTTTGAGCGTATTAACAGGCAGATTTCACAGTATCTAATATTAAAATCCCTTATCAGTTTAGGCACCGGTATTCTGTTTTATGTAGGAGCCTTGGCCGTAAATCTCGATTTTGCCGTTATTTGGGGAGTTCTGGCTTTTCTAATGAATTTTATACCCTCTATCGGTTCCGTTATTATAACTGTGCTTACCATAATTATGGCTACAATCCAGTTTTTTCCTGATTATGTGCAGATAATTTATGTAGCTCTGATAATGACGATGATACAGATGATTATGGGTAATATCTTGGACCCCCGTTTTCAGGGAAGCAGACTTAATTTGAGTCCCTTCGTTATTCTTGTAGCTCTGATATTCTGGGGCTATGTCTGGGGTATTGTAGGAATGTTTCTCTCTGTACCGATAATGGCTGTTACTCAGATTGTCTGTGATAACATACCGGGCTTGAAGCCCATATCCGTACTTATCAGCAGCGGGAAAAGATATAGAAAACAAATTAGGGAAGAAGATAAAAGAAAAAGGGAAAAATATAAAAAAGAGCGAGAAGAAAAACGCCGAATGAATAAGGAAAGACGCCTTCAAGCAAAAATCGAACGTCAGAAGAGGAAAAACGCTTAACAGTTTTCCCTTTCTTGAAACTGCGATGTTTTTACAAATCCTTTTACAATTATTCGATTGCATGAAACCTTAAATCTCATTATGATACATATATTTCTATAAAAGGATGAATCATGGAAAAGAAGCGTATATTAACCGGTGACAGGCCTACAGGGAAACTGCATCTAGGTCATTATGTGGGATCCCTGCAGAATAGAGTGCAGCTGCAGAAACAGTATGAATGTTTTTTTATTATTGCAGATCTGCATACCCTTACAACAAAACCCTCCAAAAAGAATATCGAATCCATTGCAGTTAGTGCACGCGAAATGGTTCTGGATTATCTAGCTTGCGGAATTGATCCTCATGAATCAGTTATTTATCTTCAGTCGGCTGTCCATGAAGTATATGAAATGAATCTTCTTTTTGAGATGCTGGTAAGTGTTCCCAGACTGCAGCGGATTCCAAGTTTGAAGGATATGGCTCGATCAGCTGATTTAAACGAAATGCCATTTGGCCTGCTTGGGTATCCTGTGCTTCAGGCTGCTGATATTCTCATGCCTAGGGCTAATCTTGTTCCCGTGGGAAAGGATAATGAATCCCACGTTGAGCTGAGCAGGGAAATTGCACGGAAATTTAATTACCTTTACGGTGAAGTATTTCCTGTCCCAGATGTTCTCGTTGGTAATGTAGGATCTCTGGTAGGAACCGATGGCAGTGCTAAAATGTCTAAATCCCTGAATAATGCCATTTATCTATCGGATGATGCAAAGACTGTGGAAAAGAAAGTAAAGAGCATGTATACCGATCCTAATCGCATACGGTCTGATATCCCCGGCAAGGTGGAAGGGAATCCTGTTTTTATGTATCATGATACCTTTAATTCAAATAAAGAAGAGGTGTCTGAGCTCAAGGAGCGATATCGGAAAGGTGCGGTCGGCGATGTTGAAGTAAAGCAGAAACTTTCATTTGCCCTGAATAATTTTCTGGAACCGATACGTGAAAAAAGACAGGAGTATGCTGATCAAAAAGGTTTTGTAGATGAAGTAATCTACAATGGAACCCTTCGCATGCGTGAAGAGGCGAGATATACCTTGAAAGAGATGAAGAGGGAAATGGGGCTTTCGGGCATTTGGAATAAAATAAGCAGAAAAGCAGAAAAAAGGCAGAAAGCTAAGGATATGTAAAGGACGACAGGACGACGGCAAAAAAACTCATGTTGTTCTAAAGAAAGGAAGCAGGATGGCTGAAGACTGTAGAAATAGGTTGAATCCGGAAACAGAACTTCCGCTGGATATAATTTCCAGGACAGATTTTCTTATACCTCCATTTTGTGATTACGGAGATCCGAATAAACAGGATATTGATAATTTTCGTGCTCTCATATATGCCTGCTATTCCAATTTTGGACGAAAATTTCCTTGGAGAGAAACACAGGATCCTTATCGAATTCTGCTTTCAGAAATGATGCTGCAGCAGACCCAGACAGACCGTGTTCTGCCGAAATATATTCAGTTCCTTGAAACATATCCGGATATTAAGTCTTTAGCCGAAGCTGATATTTCTGAAGTCATTACCCTTTGGAAGGGCCTTGGGTATAACAGACGTGCCCTTGCTCTGGTAAGGATAGCAGAGACGGTGGTTGAAAAATGGGATGGGCAAATACCGGAAGATGAAAAATTACTGCGTTCACTTTATATGGTGGGGCCGGCCACAGCAGCCGCAATACGGGCATTTTCTTTTAAAAAACCATCTTTGTATTTGGAAACAAATATTCGGAGAGTTCTTCTGTATTTTTTCTTTTATGGAGCTGAAGAGGTAAAAGATGCGCAGCTCTATGACCTGCTTGAACTTATAATGGATGAAAAAGATCCGAAGCAGTGGTATTATGCTTTGATGGATTATGGTGTGTTCCTTAAAAAAGTAATACCCAACCCAAATCGAAGAAGTGCTCATTATACCCGTCAGGCACAATTTAAGAATTCAAATAGGGAAATTCGCGGCAAGCTTTTAGACCTGCTTATCTCCAAAGGGGATGTTCAATTTGAAGATATCAATGCAGAACTGAATTATACCGAAGAACGCTTGCTGAATTGTCTCAATTCACTAATAAACGAAGGCTTCATTTCTGTTTATCAAAGCAGGCGGACAGAAGCTGCTGAAGCTGTTTCCAGATACGGGTTGGCAAAAAAAACTTCATGTGAATAATATTTGTAGTCTTTAATTTTTTTTTGTAGGAATACAAGAAGAGTCTTCTAGGAAGTATTGAAAAAAGTATAATACTATATTATAAAAATAAGTGCCCTGCAATTTCCTGGAACATCGGAGAATTTTTCTCCGACCCACCTGTACCTGAACAATAAGTTCAGGCATAGTTCCGGCTCATATGATCCATATGAGCCGGTTTTTCTAATTGTCTGAACTGCAACTACACTAAGCACTTTTATTCTATTTGCATAGTTTTTATAATCCTCATAAGATTTTTCTTACAGCATAATCCTTCAATACTCCATAAACTTTGTAAAAAAAGAAATATGCTCTGTAAAAGTCTATCATCCTTTCGGGTGATACCCTCTCCAGCTAATGCGGGTATACTGAAGTAACAAATCACTTAAGGGATGGGAGGTCTATATGTTTATTACAAAGGACAACATGATTAAACTGCTGCGTGAAACTGTTAAAGATGAGGGGATGACTTATCAAGTTTTCATTCCAAGTTGGCAATGGGAATTTGAGGTGTACGCTGCGGAAGCAGGTGCGTCTGCTTCCGGGCTTTTCAGAAATGATATTAAACTTCCATATACAAATTTATGCAATGGGAAAGAGAAAGTAATAGAAGAGATAGAAAAAGCTCAGGAAAGGCCGCTGATAAGATTTGGGGAAGGTGATCTTCTTTTCCATTATGATATTTATATTTGGGGAGAATCTTGGTATATGGTTTATAATCCCTATCTTCAGAAGATTGAAGTTCATGATTTTAATGACTTTTTCAGCCTAATGAAGAGTTCTCTGCTCCCGGAATGGACTAAAAACAGTCAGGAGAGTCTGGATACGGAACTTGAGCAGGAAACTGCTGAAGCCCAAGTCAGCTAAAAGAGATAATGAAAATAGCTTAAGCTTAAATTTAAGCAGCTGTAAGGGGAGTTAAACTCTATACTGCAGTTTGCTGCTTTGAATATTCTGAATTTAGAGAATGCTTGTCGTTTTTGTAGACAAAACTTTAATTCGCAAGTACAATATCCGGGATTCTGTTGACTGCTAGATAATCAGTCAGCAGAATCTTTTTCTCAATAAATGAAAATAGCTAATGAAGTGAAAGGAGTTTTCATGGGAACTTTGGATATTGTAGAGAAAGTGGATAGTTATCTTAGCGAACATGGTCTGCACCCAGATAATGTTGATATGGACAAAATCTGCGATACCTTTCTCGCAGAAATGGAAAAGGGTTTACGTAGTGATTCTTCATCTTTAGCCATGCTCCCTACGTATATTCCTGTCAAAAAATATATTGCACCGGATGAGAATGTTATTGTGCTAGATGCAGGCGGTACAAATTTTCGATCCTGTATTGTTCGTTTTTCTCCTGATGGAGAGGCTAAGATCAGCAAGTTTACAAAACATACCATGCCCGGCAGCAGGGAAGAATTGTCGGCAAAAGATTTTTTCTCCAAGATGGTGAACTTTTCCGAAGAAATACTCATGGACAGCAGTAATATCGGCTTCTGTTTCTCGTATCCGACTAAAATTACACCTGAAAGAGATGGTATCCTTCTGCATTTTTCAAAGGAAATTAAAGCCTCTGAAGTGATCGGCAAGTTGATCGGGAAAAACTTTCTGCTTGAGGCTGAATCAAGATTTCCTGATGCTGAATGGAATTTGACAGTCCTGAACGATACCGTTGCAACACTGCTTTCCGGTAAAGCATCAGCAGAAGAACATCGCTACAGCAGTTATATCGGATTTATTCTTGGTACTGGTACAAACACTTGTTACATAGAGGAAAACTCGAACATCACAAAGGCTGATCTTAAGGATGTTTCATACACACATCAAGTAGTGAATATAGAAAGCGGCGGGTTTGACATTAAGCTCAGCAAAATTGATAAAGCTTTTTACAAAACAACCGAGGCCTCCGGTACGTATCATTTTGAAAAAATTGTTTCCGGCGCTTATCTCGGACCCTATATTCTCTTTGTACTGAAAAAAATTGCCGCAGATCTTCTGGATGAAAATACAGCAAAAAATATAAAAAGTATCAAAACTCTTGATACTGTTGCCATGGATACATTTCTCCATGATCCTGAAGCAGATTCGCCCTTAGCTAATGCGTGTTCGGGGTCGGCAACAGAGTATCGAAAAGCCTTGTACCATATTTGTGATAAGCTTATAGAAAGGGCGGCTAAACTTACCGCAGTAAATCTGTCAGCGGCGGTTATAAAAAGCGGTAAAGGTACTCACGAAAAGTTTCCGGTCTGTATAAATGCCGATGGTACAACTTTTTATAAAACACATAATCTTAAAAAATATACCTGCCGCTATATGAATGAATTCCTGACGCAAAAACACAAGCGCTACTATGAGATGGTGCATATCGCGAATTCTCCGATTATTGGGGCAGCTATTGCCGGACTCCAGAACCAGTAATACTGAGTTTACTGCCGATGGGAGAGATATCCAGAGCATTCCCAAAATGTGCAAAGTGCCAGGAAGGGTTTTGTGTGCGTAAGCCGCCTAAAGCCCACTGCAGGTCAAAAGTCATAGCCCAAAAACGAGCTCTATCTGCCATTGCATGAATTTCCGGGTAATAATCACTCATGAGAGCGGTAAAACTCTCTCCGTACTGGTTCATAATAGTTGCGATATCGTTAGCTGGATCACCAAGGCCTGCTGTTCCGAAATCTATAATCCCAGTGATATCTTTTTCTGAAGGGGAATAGAGAATATGATATGCCTGAAGATCTCCATGAACAAGGACTTCTTCAGCATCCATAAACGTATTGTCCCCTATGATATGATGAAATAACTCTTCTATTCGCTGCTGGGTAAAATTATTCAGGTAGGGGTACAGCTCCTGCTGAACTTCATCAAAGAGAATAAGCCAGTCATTGTATGTGTGGTAGGTAAGGGAACGTTCTATGCCTTTTTGCTGGATATGTTCTTTGGGAATACTGTGCATCTGTTTTAAGAAAAGCGCCAGCTGCTTCGCCCATTTTTTCTGGATATTTTTTGGCTGAGACAGGATGATGCTGCGGGAAAGCGGTTCTCCCGGAATTCGTTCATAGCCGACAAAATTCCCATAAGAAGTCCACCGAGGCACAGACATTTCGGATATATCTTCAAGCAGACTCAGGCATTTTTTCTCCTGATCCATTTGTTCCAGTATCCAATCAAATTTTGGGAATCGAAAAATCCGATCCTGATTTATGATGATTATATCATTGAACATACCATCATTATTAATATCGAAATCATCTATTTTGAGATCCGGAATAGCCCTTTTTATTTGATTAATATGTTCATATTCAAGTTTTATTTCATTTAAATTCATTCGACGATACATAGTTTCCCCCTGAGAAAATGATAGTAAAATTATACCACCATCAATTTCTCAATGCATCCATTATCAGCTGAATCTTTTCAGTTTCTCCGGAGTTTCACCGGTAAGATTCTTACAGAGAGAGATTTCTTCCTGACTGCATTGCTCAGCTCTTTTACCATCATCAAAATCTTTCGTCAGGGTTTTTAGTTTTTTATGATTCTGGGGTGTGAGGATGAATTTTTTTGAAACAAAAATACCTGTGACCATAAAAATAATCGGCAGCAGGACAAACAGTATACGCAGAGACTGTATTGTTGCAGATGATTGTATAACAGTCGTATCAGTGGAGTGGGAAACATAGCCGATAATGTTCAGCAGCAGCCCTAAAAGGGGCAGAACAAGTGCACCCTGGATAAGTTTACGCAGCAGAGTCATAGCCCCTGAATAGGTGCCGGCACGGTTTTCACCAGTCATCAGTTCATCTACATCAACAATAAACGGAAGAAGCTGAAAGGGTATGACAACTCCAGCGGATAAACCGGCTCCAATAAAGAAACAGTTAATAGTCAGGATAAGAAAGCTTGTTTCATTTCCATGAAAGTACATGAAAAAAATTGCAGCAGTCCAAATAATTAGTCCGGTTCTGTAGGCGAAGGCATGGCCCCTGGTGTTGGCAAGTCTGACATAGACAGGAAGAGCAGCAATCTGGGTGATAAGTATCGTTCCGAGTCCGAGGGTTATAAAACCCGGCTTGTTCAGATAATCCTGCAGATAGAATTTCAGCCATGCCATCATAATATCCATAGCTGCATAGGAACAGATATACATAGCGATATGTATGCGGAATGCCCTGTTTTCAAAAATTGTTTTAAAGTTTTTAAAAATATCCAATTTCCCGCCGGCAGTTTTAGGAATACTAACAGGATATTCCCAGGTTCCTAAGAAAACAAATATCCACGGCACTGCAAAAACAACTGAGAAAATAATCCCCATAACTAAATGGCCAGTCTGTGCTGTACTGAAAGCATCAATTATCGGCTGCACTGCAACTCCAGCTAGAAGGGTACCGAACATAGAAAAGCCCATTCTAAAGCCGGTTAAACGATTCCTCTTCTTAAAATCCTTTGTAATTTCAGCACTCAGTGCAAAATAGGGAACCATCACCATAGTAGTCGTTGTATAAAAGAGGATATAGGTGAAGAAATAGTATAGAAAAATGGCTAACTGGCTATCAAAAGAGACTGAGAACCAAATCAAACTGAAAGTTGCAATTATTGGGATTACACCAATGAGGAAAAAAATTCTTCTTCTACCAAAGCGAGATCTTGTATGGTCAGAAATGTATCCCATAAGGGGGTCGGAAAGGGCATCCCAGATTTTTCCCAGCCCTGGTATAAGCCCAGCAAGAAAAGGATTCAAGCCGACAACATTTACCAGAAAATACATGGCGAATGTACTTACAATAAAAAAAGAACCTCCGCCGTACATATCACCAGAACCATAGGCGATATAGTTCCATGTCCCCAGGGTCTTTTCTCTTCTGAAGGATTTCGTTTCTGCCATCATCGACTCCAAATGCTGCAATAAATGTTACAGCTTGTAACTAATTTTGAACTCATTTTAGGCCGATAAACCTTCGGCGTCAACAAAAAACAGGAAGAATAGAGTTTAAACTGAACTTGCTGTCTCTTATACAGCCGAAGCCGCAGCTGCAGCATCAGCTTGCTGAATTAATTTTTTATGCCACTCCAATAGCTTCTCTTCCCGATTTCCATCAGCACCCCGAGAATCTGCAAGAACACGGAAAACAGGCTCTGTCCCAGAACCTCTCATCCAAATATAGGCAGCAGCCGCTCCGTTGTAATCATAAAAAACAATTTTCAAACCGCCCTTTTCCGGAGAACTGCGGTATTCGGGGCCGAAGCCTGGTATCGATCTAGTACCTTCATAATTAATCTCTTCCCAGGAGCTGATTCCAAGTGAAGCAAAAAAATCATCTTTATCAATATCCCAGGTTTCAAGAAAAAGTTTTTCATAAGCTTTTTTCAATTCAGCCTGATTTGATGATTTGATTCTCAGAATTGCCCTATCTTCATAAGCGCTAGTAGTCGAATAAGCCGGAAGGCTTGAAAGGACATCTTCAAAAAGAAAATAATCACTGTAGGCATCTTCTGCGCCTTTGGCTGAGCACCAAATATGGAAAATCCCGGGTATCTGTTTTTCATCCCGAAGAGCAGTCAATTTAATAAGCGCCATCACCGTATTAAGCGGATCACGGACTACAGCAGGATGGCTTATGTTTCCACCGTTTGAACCTTCTCCGAGTATACGTACTCGATACCCCTTTTCTCGAAGTTCTTTAGCACGAATAACCGTATTTGCTTCACCAACTTCGGTGCGGAACACCTCGGTGCCGAAGGCTGAAGCAATCTCTTCTACCCTCATTGATGTAGGTCCATTCACCACAACTGCATCCATTTTCTTCTTTTTCACTGCTGATGCAGAAGTATCTGCAAGAAACTTTCCTGCTGTGGAAGAGGCAGAAGAATTTGTGATGATCTCTTCGCGCTTGAGAAAAGCCAGTTCTATCATGACAATCAGGGAGAAGAGCTGCTGAGCTTCCAGAATTTCTGCTCTGCCTTCCGATTCATTCATATAAACAATATTTCCCCGATCACCGTCATTATCCGGAACGTAACCAAAAAGAAATGAAGGATCCTGCTCATAAGCCTCCTCCAATGCCTGCTTACATGGTTCAAGGCTGTAACCTTCCGGTACAATTCTATGAGCAATTTCTCCAGGTTTATCATTGAGCGTCTTCACAGAAATTCCCAGAGATGAAAGGAGCTCAGTATCTATCGACGTTGTCCTGGCACTGCCGTTGAAATCAATAACAAGACCCAGCCCGCTGTTCTCTGTATATTCACGAATCTTATTATAGACAGCATCCTGGTTGCATACACATAAACTGCTGGATGCGGTCATCCCAATAAACTGACGATAAGCATCCTTTGACAGTACAGAAAACTGTTCTCTCTCTGCATCAAGATCAGCAAATACATTCCGGTCATTGCTGCTCAGCGCAGAAGCAATACGCTTTACTGAAGAGGGATCATGAATATAGGTTTTCATGTTTTCTATAAGTACTTCCGAGTGTTTCCCTCCAATTACTCCCTGCCGTGTTCCAAACTTCAAGCCATTATGGCCGATTGGATTATGACTGGCTGAAATATAGATAAAGCAGTCAATGTCATAGTCAAGATTACTGTAAGCCAGGACTTCCGGAATCGTGCAAATACCAAGATATCGGATATTCCATGATAAAGAAGCTGCAATAGCTGTCATAGAGTAGGCGATAGCCGATCCTGTATACCGGGAGTCAGATGCAATTACTACAGTTCTTTTTCCGCTGCTCAATGAATCTCCGGAAGACGAATCTCCGGAAGATGAATCTCCGGAAGATGAATCTCCGGAAGATGAGAAAGAGAAATCATCCAAGCCCTTATCGGCAGCTTCTGAAATGAACTCAAGAAAGGTCAGAGCGGCAGCAGCACTTATTATACTGTCCGCTGGAGTGATATCTGCGGTTTTACTTTCTTCCCCGCCATCTGCGGCAAAAACCTTCCGCCACCCGGAGGCGGAAAGAATCATGGAATTGAAGCTCTTTAAAACTTCTTCATGAGCTGGAAGGTTGTTTTGTAAAGTCGGAAGCAGTGTATCATGAAGCTGTGATAACTTAGGGTATATGTCATCCTGGCTGTGATAATTTGAATTATTCTTGTTCATACATCCTCCTATAAGTCCATTTCGATAAAACGCGGTAAAACATATACACTGGCAAAAAGCTTAGTGATACATGTTTCGGAATGGCTGAATCATCTTTGAGAAGCGTTTTACAAGCTATGATCAGCATATCACGAATTTTTTTGCCAGCGTATAGAGCATAAATCCTTCAGCAGCTGAATCATCTTTGAACTTCTATTAGCCTCTTTTGTTCGTAAAGAGTTACCAAAACAAATTAGCTTTCTTATGTTTTTTTGCCGAACAATAGCTGTTTTCTGTATTTTTACCTATTGTACACGAAAATGTATATGATAATATAGAGAAAATACGTATAAAATTTCATATAACTTCAGTGCAAGCATACATGCATTTCCATGGGAGAAAGAGATGATAACGAATCCTGTACCAAGAGTAGCTGCCATACATGATATTTCAGGATACGGCAGATCTTCTCTGACAATCGTTCTACCAGTTTTATCCGCTTTGGGAGTACAAGCCTGTCCGCTTCCCACTGCTCTATTATCAACCCAGACCAGCGGTTTTACGGACTATTACTACAAGGATTTATCTGATGATATGGAGCAGATTATAAATCACTGGAATACCCTTGATATTGATTTCCAGGGTATTTACAGCGGTTTTCTGGGATCTCCACGGCAGATTGGGATTGTTTCTGATTTTATTGATACTTTCAGCAGGGGGAATGCCCTTGTGGTTGTTGATCCGGTTATGGGGGATGACGGTAAAACCTACGGACCCATTGAAGAAGATCTTGTTCTGGGGATGCGCCGACTGATTGGTAAGGCTGATATAATAACCCCGAATTATACCGAAGCAGCTCTGCTCTTGGATAGGCCCTACAGTACAGAAATCAGTGTCTCGAAGATAAAAGAGTGGCTGAGAGATCTGACTGATATGGGACCCCGACGGGTAATTATCACCAGTGTCCCAATTTCTGCTGCTGAACGCTGCAGTGCTGTTTTTGCTTATGACAGAAAATATGAACGCTGCTGGAAAGTCTCTTGCGAGTATATTCCGGCATCATATCCGGGAACAGGAGACATGTTTGCCAGTGTGATTGTTGGAAGCCTTCTTAAAGGGGACAGCCTTCCTATAGCCATGGATAGAGCGGTTCAGTTTGCAGCACTATCCATCAGAGCTTCATTCGGATATGAAGTCCCGCACCGTGAAGGAGTTCTGCTGGAAAGAGTGCTTCCAAACCTGTACAGCCCCATCACCATGAGTACATATGAGCTGGTGGATTAGGGATGATACTTGTAACCGCAGCCATGCCGGAAGAACTGCAGGCTTTTAAATCTCCCCTGAACATGCTTGGGAAAAAATATTCAAACCTTACATTTGAGACTTCTGTTTCAGCGCTGCAAAAAGATGCCCAAAGCATTCTACCTGCTGTTATTGGAACCGGAAAAGTGATGAGTGCCCTGAACATCCAGAAGCTGTTCGATGCAGCAAGCTTTGAAATGGTGATACATGTCGGTATCTGCGGAAGCCTTCAGAAGGAACTGCCACTGTATTCTCTTGTTTTTCCCTATTGGGCACTGCAGCACGATCTCTATATCAAGTCCTTCGGCTTCAAACTCGGCGAAATCCCCGGGGCATCCATCGCTGGTGTAGTTTTGAATAGAAAACTGCAGGAGCAATTAAAAAATCATGCTGAAAAAGTATTGAAACGTTATGAAAGAAGGAAGTGGCCGCTTGCAGAAGTACATCTGGGTGGGGGAGTACTTACTGGTGATGCTTACGTACAGCAAAATGAGAAATCAGCTCTGCAGAAATTATATAAAACCAGTAAAACTTTTCAAGATACACCTGCAAAGGAAAAGGATGAGGCGTGCTGTGCAGATATGGAAGGCTTTTCCATAGCCCTCGCTGCAAAGCTGCAGGAAATACCTGCTGGAATGATACGGGTAGTATCTGATGATGCGACAGGGGGAAAACCAGTTAATTTTGCTGCATTTATGAAAGAGAGTTCAGCCCTCTGCAAACAGATAATAATGGAATTCGCAGCTCAAAGCAAGCGCAATCGAATGAACGATCTCCCGCCGGAAGAGCAGTAAACCTCAGACATCACCCAAGGAAAAATCCCCGACTATTTTATAATAATTCCCTTCCTGAATTACATGCAGTTCTCGATTAGGAAAGTAGACAGGCAGCAGTTCTTCAATTTTTTCAGCTCCTGCCATAACTATTTTCTCCCTCTCCTTAACCGGAATCTGTGATAATGTTGATATGGATATATCAATTACATAACCCCGTCCGGATTTGCTTCCATACCCCGGTGAGAACTGCGGCCAGGCGCTGAAAAGTCCATCATAAGAGACACTCGAAGCGTTACCCCTCTTAAGCCGATTAGGGTGCAGGGGATAAAGTTCCCCATAGGTATCTTCAAGATAGCTGTCTGTTTCATCCATGAGAGCCCGCAAGGTATCCTCAAAAACTCGTTGTTTGTGATGCATAGAAAAATCCCTCATAAACAAAATAGTGTAAAGCGACTATTTGATCAAATATCTTTTTATAAATTCATTCAAGCTGCTGCGGTGCTCATCAATAATTTCAACCGCAGCTTTTTTCATACGCTCAATATTCTCTTTGCTTGCATCATCCATGCGGATAGGAAGGTCTTGAAAATCTGAATGTATACGATGGTAGGTAACATCCGGCATGCACTCAAGTGTCTCATTTACAGTGAAGTACTGACTGGAAGAGTATATATTCATTAAAGGGACACCCTTTGAGGGAGTTATCCAATCAAAGAAACCCATCCCCCGGACTTTTGAAAGAGGAAGGGTAAATTTTTTCTGGGAAGTGCTTATAGAAAGAATATGAAAGTGCTCCGCCCAAGGGAAAAGTTTCTTCGCTTCCAGATATGCATACAATGATGGGTTGTTAGCGGCTGTCCCTCCGTCTATAAAACAGAACTTTTCATTTCTCCCTATAGGATGAGTTATCAACGGGGAAAAGTAGGTGGGCGCAGCAGAAGTGGCTCGCCCAGCTTCCCGCATGTAAAAATTCTTTTTTCCGTATGAGGTAAAGAGAAAGGGAGCACCCCGGAGACAGTCATAAGATACAATCAGCAGTTTTCCCAGAGAATCATGCATAGTAAGATTCCCAAAAAGTTCCTTTAAAAGTGATTCAAGAGTTTCCTCAGAATATTTTTCTATAAACATCTGTTCAAAGGCTTTCAGATGGCCGAAGCTGCTTCTCGGAAAAATATCTTCCCCCCGTTTTTCGTAGATTTCCAGAATTTTTTCTATGGTAAATGAAGGCAGAATGTTTTTCTGATAATGTTTTGCTCGTCTTTTTGTAAGAAAAGAAAAAAGTTTACTTGATTCTGCTTTGCTTCTGTCAGCCTTTAAATCTAGATTTCCCGTGTAATCCGCAGATCCAGTTGATTCTTTAGCTTTTCCAGATTCTTCAAATTCTGCTGAAGATGAAATGGAGGGTGCAGTTAAGCCGAGAGCAATTAATCCTCCAGTTGAAGTACCTGAAATCAAGTCGAAATATGAGTATAAAGGGGAATTCAGGCCTTTTTCGGTCATCATCTTCTGAAACTCTTTAAGAATTGTGAGCGGGATAACTCCGCGAATGCCCCCTCCATCAATGGACAGAATTGTTATGTGTTTTTTCCCATGATTATTCGTGAATATTGCCATATGTGTAGTATTGTTTCTAATATTTCAAACATGGTCAATACTAATGTAAGGTATCGATACACCCAGGGTAAGCCCTTGCCAAGGAGGTTTAAACTCCTTGGCCGCCACAAGGGGCGGGGTATTTCCCTTTCGTTCCCTGCTCTCGCTCGGGAGTGGAAACTTCTCATTGCTTCCGCTCCTCTCGCTCCGTTTGGGAATGAAACCCAAGGGAAATACCGCAAATCCTAAATCTTTGAATTTTATATTCGCAGGAAACAGAATTAAAAAAATGGCGAGTCATGTTATGACTCGCCTATCGGCTGGATTTTCAGCCCATTTTACATGTTTGTTACTTAATATTGCTAGTAAACTATTCAGCTTCAGCTAACGCTTCAGCTGCTAATTCAACAAAATCATCAACATGAATTGAAACTCCGGAAATTGCATCTGTCTTTCCTTCTTCATTATAGCTTATAGCAGCAGGATCCTGAGTTTCCAGGAGGCGCTGCTCCATCAGGTTTGCTTGAACAGTCCAATCAGACTGTGCTCCTCCGTGTTCTACCATCCCGTATTCACCAGCTGCATCTACTTCTTTTTTATTTTCGCCGGCTTCATTAACAGCGTTCCAATTTACTGCAACAATAAAACCATTTGCTACAGCAATATCAATAGTAGCTTTCCAACCTGATGACTCAGAAAAACTATCCGCTTCTGCATGATAGGTACCATCTTTATAAGGAGCTTTTCCATCTGGTCCGTCATTCAGTGCTTTTTCAACTAATTCAAAAAAGTCGTTTACGTGAATAGAAACACCTGCAATATCATCTGTGTGTCCTTCATCATCGGAGTATGTGACTGCAGCAGGGTCCTGGCTTTCAAGAAGAAATTTCTCAGCTTCCTGAGCCTGAACATGCCATTCAGCCTGTGCTTGGCTATTGGCAACCATACCGTAGTCTCCCTCTTCTGAAGCTGTTTTCTTGGATTCACCTGCTTCATTAACGGCATCCCAGTATGCAGCAACGATTCTGCCGCTTACCACAGTAAGGTCTACAGTAGATTTCCAGCCTGATCCAGCAAATTCCATGGCTTGTGCAAAATAGCGGCCATCTTCATAGGGACCTAAACCTGAAGGCCCTTGAGCAAGAGCTTTTTCGGCGAGTTCAAAGAATTCAACGACATGGATAGATACTCCTGCGATGTCATCTGTGTGTCCTTCATCATCAGAATAGGTGATTGCAGCAGGATCCTGATTTTCCAGCAGAAATTGCTCAGCTTTCTCTGCCTGTTCGTACCACTCAGCCTGAGCTCCTGCGATCGCGACCATATTGTACATTCCCATCTTATCGGTGGTCTTTTTATCAAGTCCGCCTTCGACATTGGCACCATTCCATTCAGCAGAAACAATCTCTCCATCTTCTACTTCCAGGGTAACCATATATTTCCAGCCGGTCTTCTCAGAAAAACCATCTTCCTGAGCAAAATATATCCCGTCTTCATAATCCGCTGCTTCTACAGTTGGAGCTTCCTCAGTAACTTGTTCCTCAGCTTGGGGTTCAGGTTCTTCAACTGGTGCAGGGGCTGGTGCTTCTTCCTCTTTTGAGCATTGTGTAAAGAGCAGCATTAGCGCTGCTAGTGAAAAGATAAGAAGAACAGAAATTGAAATTCTTGCTATTCTTTTTGTCATAAACTTTCTCCCTCCAAAAAATTAATTCTGAGTAAAATTATAAGTAAAAAATCGTTTTAAAGCAATAGTTTTTGTTTTATTTATTATGTAAATATGATATATTTACTATTGTAATGAAAAATGTGAAGTTAGTTGATATTATAATTATATTTTTCACAATAATAACTATAATAATATTTTCCCTGTTTGTTTATTTGCAGCCGAATGATGCAAAACAGGTAGTTATTGAATCTTCTCATGAAACATGGATATATGATATAAACGATGACATGATAATTGATATACCAGGTCCTCTAGGAGAGACAGAGGTCGTCATCCAGAACGGTTCAGTTCATGTTCATGATTCCCCCTGCAGGAATAAAATTTGTGTTTCCACTGGTGAGATAAAAAGAACAGGTCAGTGGATTATCTGTCTGCCCAATGATGTGTTTGTAAGAATTGAGGGAAGGGAAGATACCAATGAAGATAAGGTAGATGATGTCGCATTCTGAAATATCCAAAGCCGACCAAAAAGCTGACAAAAAAAAAGAAAGCAGCATTTCACAGATGAGTGGGGAAGAAACTGCAGAAATTCATGGGAATTTCAGGCTTGAAACAATAGCTCTCCTTGGAGCATTGGCTCTTTTCCTCTCAACAGTTGAATATCTGGTTCCAAAGCCGGTCCCTTTTATGCGCTTAGGACTTGCGAATTTAGCTGTAATGATCGGGCTTTCCTTTCTGAATAACCGAGAATATCTACTTTTAGTCGTACTGAAGGTAGTTGGTCAAGGGCTGGTACATGGAACAGTTTTTTCATATATTTTTCTATTCTCCCTGGCAGGAAGTACCGCCAGCGGTATCGTTATGCTTCTTTTATTCAGGCTGGTTAATAGCCATGTCTCATTTGTCGGCATTGGTATTGCTGGAGGGATAAGCAGTAATCTGATGCAGATACTGCTGGCGAGGCTTATTCTATTTGGTGAAAGCGCCTGGCTGATAGCTCCGCCATTTCTCATATTAGGATTCTTTTCTTCTCTGTTTCTCGGTATACTGGTACAGCGATTCTACAATCAGTCAGCCTGGATACAAAAACACATGTCTCAAGTCTCTAATGATAGAACACGAATACAAATACTGGAAAAACTGAAAATAGACAGATCGGCATTTTCATTGCGCAGCAGAAACAATCTGCCCATGCTTTTCGGGCTTTCCATGATTCCCGCCATTGTGTTTACTGATTCAGTTTGGATCCTTTCTGCACAGCTTCTATTTCTTCTTACTCTGCATAAAGTTCAAGGGCGTAAGATAAAGTTACTGCCGAATATAATTATGATTGCTTCTATTTCTGTTCTGAATCTGCTTCAGGCGAACGGTAAAGTTCTCTATTACCTGGGTAATTTTCCGGTTACAGAAGGCGCGCTGGTCATTGGTTTAAGAAAGGCTTTTCTATTAATAGAGTTGATCTATTTATCACAATATATGGTTTCCAGAAATCCGGTTTTCCCTGGTAAAGCAGGTGCTTTGTTATCTCTGCAGTTTTCCTATTTCAATAAACTCATGAAAAACAGATTTTCTCTGCATCCAGGAAGATTTATGAAAGATGTCGATGAAATGATAATCACCATGGAACAGGAACAACTGGAATTAGCGGAAGATGAAGCGGAAGGATCAGCATCAGGTCCTGACGACTTTTCAATCAGCCTGAGAAAGGGAAAGGGTAGGACTGAGTCCCGTAAAAACAATCTTATTCATGGTCCCGGTTTTCTGCGTGAAGGGGCAGCTGCGATATTTTTTTGGCTGCTTACCATTTTACTACCGCTGCTCCTAAGCGAAATACCCAAAGTGTCACCATGAAACTATACCGGAATAGTAGTTCATGGGAGAGTTTATAAGTGAATGCTGTAATCATCATTATTTAAAGAATAGGTATAAGTCCCTTTATCAGCCGATTCTTCACCATCAGCAGCATCCTTATCAGCATCTTCTGCTTTAATACCCGAAGTAAGATGGATCTCTTTTTTATTATCAACAAAAACTGCCTCAATACCGTCCATCTCCTCGATGAAAGAAATGCCTTGTTCCAAGCCCATGGAAAAAACTGCGGTGGATAAGGCATCAGCAATAAAGGATTCTTCACTTAAAATACTGACACTTTCGATGCTGTTTTCTACGGGATATCCGGTTTCAGTACTGAGGATATGATGATATCGGGAACCTTCCACTGTAAAATACCGCTCATAAGTACCGGAAGTTACAACAGCACCGCTTGTAAAACTGATTACCATCAGGTAATCACCTCGTGGTGAAGCAGGATCCTGGATTCCAATTCGCCAGGGATCATTTCCCGGTTTGGATCCTACAGTTTGAATATTTCCGCCAAGATTTATTATTGCACCTTCTATTCCTTCTGAAATGAAAAGATCCCGGAGTATATCGGCAGCGTAGCCCTTAGCGATACCTCCGACATCAATAACCATTCCTTCCCGTTCCAATCCAATTTCATGTGTTTTATTTTTCTCAAATATAATATCTTTATAGTCGACCAGAGGCAGCAGTTCATCTAATTCGTCATCAGAAGGTATCCGGGCATTGTCTGAGCCGATTCCCCATGCTTGTACGACTGGTCCAATTGTGGGATCAAATGAAGCTTCACTGATTTCAGAAATATGGACCGCCTCTTTTAGAACCGAAAAAGTATCATCTGAAACAGGGACCAGTGAACTTCCTGCAGCCTTGTTAATACGGTTAATTTCACTTTCTTCAATATTCAAGCTCATTAATTCTTCAATCCTATCAAGCTTGTCAAAAGCCTGTTGAAAAATATGAGATTCTTCAGATATTCCTTCATCATATATACTGATTCTGCAAACAGTTCCCAGTGCTAAATGATTAGAATACACCGGTTTATATGTAGTTTTATCAGTATTATGTGAAACATATTCACTTTTACAACCGTTCATATAAAGAAAACATGATAAAATTAG
Organism: Spirochaetales bacterium; assembly: GCA_021736605.1. Classification (GTDB taxonomy): domain Bacteria; phylum Spirochaetota; class Spirochaetia; order PWKH01; family PWKH01; genus JAIPFS01. The sequence goes on from JAIPFQ010000002.1 coordinate 30,379, forward strand.
TAAAAATAGCCAGTTTATGTGTAGAAATCTTTTAAAATCCATGGTTAAATTATGATGAAAAAAGTAAGACTTGACAACTGTCGATTTGGCTATTAGTTTGTATTTGCAGATAAAATTGGGAGTATATGATGAATAAAATTAAAATTGTGATTCTCGGCGGCGGGTATGCCGGTGTACATGCAGGAAAAAAGCTGCATAAGAAATTCAAGAAGCTGAAAGACCGTGTAGAAGTGACCCTTATTGACAAAAAACCATATCATACCTTGATGACGGAACTGCATGAAGTTGCAGGAGGTAGAGTCGGCGAGGAATCTGTAAAAATATCATTTGACAGAATTTTTTCAGGCAAAATGGTCAATGTTGTACAAGACGAAATTAATGATATTGATTTTAATAATCAGAAACTTGTTTCGTCGGATAACTCCTATGAATATGATTATCTCCTCATATCTACAGGGGCAGAAGCTTCTGATTTTGGTATTCCGGGAATTAAAGAGCACTCTTTTCCCCTCTGGGGGCTTGAAGAGGCTTTAGCCATTCGAGAGCATATAGAAGATGTTGTTCGCAGAGCTGCAGTTGAAAAGGATGATCAGAAAAGAAAAGAAATGCTGACCTTTGTAGTTGCAGGTGCCGGTTTTACTGGTATAGAAATGATGGGAGAGTTAGTAGAATGGCTTCCAGTACTCTGTAAAAAACATCATATTGATATAGATGAGGTTTCCCTGAAGACTGTTGAGGGCTTAGGTAAGATATTGAATACCTGGCCTGAAAAGCCGAGGAAAAAAGTAGAGAAATTTCTCAAAAGGAAAGGTGTGGATCTGCATCTGAATTCTTTCATTACTAAAGCTGAAAAAGATAGACTGGAATTGAAAGATGGAACGGTTATAAAAACAGATACCATTATTTGGACCTGCGGAATAAAGGGATCTTCTTTCGGTGAAACTCTTGACCTTGAAGAAGGGAAAATGGCCAGAAAGAAAGTTGACGCATACATGAAAAGTCCCAATTATGATAATGTGTATCTGGCTGGAGACCAAGTGTGGTTTCTGGAAGAAGAAAGACCGCTTCCGCAGATTGTTGAAGCTGCCGAACAGACGGCTTCAGTTGCTGTTGATGGAATCACTTTTAAAGCAAAGGGCCAGTTAGGCTATGATGTAAAGGAACCCAAACCCTTCTCATCAAATTTTCATGGTTATATGGTCTCGATTGGCGGTAAATATGGTGTATCCTACACCATGGGTTTCTCTCTATCTGGATTTTTCGCTTTGGCGCTGAAGCATCTTATCAACATCTATTACCAGCATACTGTTTGCGGGGTAAACGGCTGGTGGAGGTATATTCAGCACGAAATTTTGAATATTAAAAATAAACGCTCATTGATCGGCGGCCTTGCTTCATTTAAAGTGCAGTCCTACTGGACAACCTTTCTTCGCATGTTCCTTGGAGCAATGTGGTTTATTGAAGGAATAAAAAAGGTCCTTGAAGGCTGGCTGGCTGATAAAACTGGCGGATACGTCTACTGGGGAAGCAGCGCAGAAGGGGCAGACGCTACAGCATCAGCATCTGCTGCTGAATGGGGAGAAGGTGCGGCTGAGACAGCTGAAGCAGCAGGTGAGGCTGTTCAGCAGTTTGCACCGCCCCTGCTTGATAATCCGACTCTGTTATTTCAGTGGGTAAATGAGACTTTTGTTGCACAGGCCCCCTATTTCTTCCAGGTTATGATTGTTGTAGGGGAGATCCTTCTTGGACTCTGCTTCCTTGGAGGCTTATTCACATTTCCTGCGGCAGTTGCCTCTATCGGACTCTCCGTTATGCTTCTTATTGGAGCGATGGCAGGACAGGAAATTCTGTGGTATATCGCCGTTTCAATTGTGATGCTCGGCGGAGCTGGGCGAGCTTTCGGATTAGATTACTGGGTTATGCCTTGGATTAAGAAAATTTGGAACAGTACACGACTTGCACATAAGACTTACCTGTATCTTGATGAGCCTGTAATGAAGTGGAAGAAAAGAAAGTAATAAAGTAGTAAGTGAAAGGAAACTGAATACGTGATACATGATTTTTGGAAGGATGCGCCTGAAATTGAAAAAGAACTTGAACGAGTGGATTATGAAATATATCGTTCAGTTTCCTCGGCTCATGGTTTCATTAAAGAGCATATACAGGACTTAGTAACACAGCAGGGCAAAAAATTACGCCCTGCCTGTGTACTCCTCTCTTACCAGATCATTTCAGATAAACTTCCTAACGATACGATATATCGATTAGCAGCAGGTGTTGAATTAATCCACCTAGCTTCTTTAATACATGATGATATTATTGATGATGCAGACCGCAGAAGGGGCAAACCTGCGCTTCATGCAAAAATAGGGAATAAAAAAGCGATTGTAGCAGGTGATTTTTTACTTGCAAAAGCCTTTTCACTCCTTTCTCGTGAAGAAGTGGATTCATTGAATCCATCAGTAGTCTCCCGCAGAATTACACGACTTTGTGAAAGTGAGATTGACCAGGATAGTGAAATTGGTGATTATTCCATTTCAAAATCCCATTATCTCAGAAGAATAGCTGGCAAAACCGCATCCCTGTTTTCCCTCAGCTGCTATGTTGGAGCACAGGCCGGGGAGGCCAGCAGAACCACAGTCATGCAGCTTTCACGACTGGGGTATAATATAGGAATGGCATTTCAGATAAGGGATGATATCCTTGATTACTCAGGTGACAGTCGAAATCTTGGAAAAGAAATAGGTAAAGATCTGGAATCTGGAATTGCTACATTACCCCTTATCTTAGCTCTTGATAATGAGAAACGTAAAAAAATGGATTCTCTGCATGCTCATTTACGTACTTTTACGCAGAGCAATCAAGATTCTAAGAAAAAAATCATAAAGCTTATACAAGACCTTAAGGGAGTTGAAAATTCCCAGAAAATGGTTGATGACTATTTACGCCTTGCAAAAAGGGATCTGAAAAAACTTACCCCCAATTCCGCCAATAAAACGTTTCAATGGATGCTGAATGCTCTGCTGGAAAGCAGCTTGTAGCTATCAGGATCTGCATTTAGCTATCAGGAGCTGGATTGAATTTGGTGAGAAGATGCTAAGCACCTCTGTAACCTTCAAATGATTTTACTGTTTACTAATTAAAGTTTGAAAATTTTCTGTCTCAATACTGCATTACCAATCACAAAAGAGGATATTTATGTTCAGGAAAAGTATTTTACTGCTCTTTGCATTCAGCACATTAACTGGGTTCAGCATGCACTCACTATCTGCTCTTGATTCGTTTTCTTCAAATCCGGGTGAGGCTAGAATCATGGGTTTGTCAGGAGCTTATACCGCTGTTACCGATGACAGTAACGCTTTATTCTACAATCCTGCCGGTTTGTCTGAGCTTCAGAATGGTAACACAAAGGTTCAGCTGGACTATGAGGATGCAGTAACCATGAATGGACTGGAAATTGATAATATGGATCATTTTTTTTCAAAGCCCTTGATAACTCCAAAAATTCTGTATACAGCACCCAATTGGGGCATATCTCTCTATTCAGGATATCAGTCAGATATTATTGATGCAGAAGGAAGTTCTTCTGATGAAGTGGTTTTGGATATTACTAAAAAAAATGTTTTGGAAGCCGGTTTCAGCTTTGATTTAGGTTCCATTTCTCTCGGTTTGGGTTTTCGGTCTTCAAAAGAACTTAACGCAGAATCAATAACATTAGAAAAAAATATTTCAACGGAAAATCTCTATATTGAACTGTTCCAGAATGTTCTTCTAGGTGATTATTCTTCCCAGAACGGTGAAAACGAAGAACTGATGGTAAGCGGCGGATTTTTAGCTGATTTAGGGAGTTTTTCTGTGGGGGTGTATAATGACTCCTTAATTGATCTCATTTCTCTGACAAATGAGGGAGATATTCTTAATTCCTTCTTTAAAGACATAAATATTGGAGCTGCTTTTCGTACAAGAAACTATGATGATTACGGCAACATTAAACTGCTGAGATTCCTTTGGGCTCTTGATATTGACAATGCAGCCTTGGGAATTTTTGAAGAAAATGAGGATCCGGACAAGGATCAGAGAAAACTGCAGATTGGGTTTGAAACAGGACTCTATTTTTCAGAAAAGGCTAATTTAGCAATTCGTGCAGGATACAGTGAACCGCTTCCAGATTACAGGGACCTGCTTTTTGGTTTGAATATCAATGAGGGAACTTTCTCCTTCGGACTCGGGCTGAACTTATTATTTACAACTTTTGATGTAGGAGTACAGGTTCCTCCAGATGCTTTTGTCCTGCTTATTGACCCTGAATATGACTACACCGGTGAACCCGTACAAGGAAGAATCACCATGGGAGTTTCTTTTTAAGGTGTTTTAAGATTTTTAAGATACTGGGCGGCACAAAGCTTTTTGCCGCCCTTTCCATATGCTGAATAAGTAAAACAGAAAAGTGTGAAATTCTTTTCTATCTTGAAAGGTCTATATGTCTATCAAAAGGATTTTCTTTGAAGGAGGGGGTAAACGTATCCCCCCCTAGACACCTTGATTCTGCCCCAATTTTATTCCGGCAAGCCGTAAGTTTCATAGACATAATCTATGTCTTTGTCTCCCCGCCCTGAAAGATTTACAAGTATAGTTTTATCCTTCGGCAGTTTCTGGGCCAGTTTGATTGCAAAAGAAATTGCATGAGCTGATTCAAGGGCAGGAATTATTCCTTCAGTTCTCGATAATTCATAAAAAGCTGTAATGGCTTCAACATCGTTGGCTGTTGTATATTTAACACGCTTGATATCCTTCAAGTAACTGTGCTGAGGCCCTACTCCGGGATAGTCAAGTCCGCTGGCGACTGAGTATACTGGAAGTGGTTCTCCATCATCATCTTGGAGGAGATAGCAGGAGAACCCGTGGATTTTTCCCGGTTTCCCATAAGTAAGTGTTGCAGCATGCTCTCCGGATTTAAAACTTTTTCCAGCAGGTTCGACACCATACATTTGTACCTCTGTGTCATTTAAGAATTCAGTAAAAAGCCCGATTGCATTTGAACCGCCGCCGACACAGGCGATCAGGTTGTCAGGAAGAGTATTTGTTAAGTCTTTGAACTGCTGTTTAGCCTCCTTTCCGACAATGGACTGAAAATCTCTGACCATCATAGGAAAGGGATGCGGACCCACTACTGATCCAATTGCATAAAGCTGTGTATTAGGATCTTTCATGTAAGCTTCAAATGCTGCGTCCACAGCATCTTTGAGCGTTTTTGTTCCACGGTCTACAGGAATTACGGTAGCACCTAATATTTTCATGCGAATGACATTGGGATGTTCCTTAACGATATCTATCTCACCCATGTAAATATCGCACTCCAGTCCAACGAGGGCCGCTGCAGTAGCAAGGGCTACTCCATGCTGCCCGGCTCCTGTTTCAGCGATAATTTTCTTTTTTCCCATTTTTTTTGCTAAAAGAGCTTCACCAATACAGTGATTGATTTTGTGAGCTCCAGTATGGTTGAGATCTTCTCTTTTGAAATAGATTTGTGCACCTCCAAGTTTATCTGAAAGGTGTTTTGCATAATAAATTGGTGAAGGTCTTCCAACATAATGTGTATAGTAGTAGGCTAGTTCAGTTGTAAATGCTTCATCCTTGCGTATATCAGCGTATGCATCTCGGATCTCATCAATAATGGTCTGCATTTGCGGAGGAAGATAACTTCCGCCGTAGTCTCCAAAAAAACCTTGTTCATTAGGTAAATTGCTTAAATTATCCTTTACTGTTTTCATTATCAATCTCCTCAATTAAATGTTTGCAAATAGAATCCGGCTGTTTCAGTATTTTAGATCCCCGGGTAATTTTACAGAGACTTATTCCCAAGTCGTGCGCTATCTCTCTTTGGGGAACCTTATGTTTCAAGTCTTTCATAAGGCGCCAACGCAGTGCAAAATCATATTTTTCTTTCATGGTAAACAACTCTTCAAACAGTTTCTGCATTTGTTCGTAACTATTGACGGATGCAAAAATCTGAATAACTTCTTCAATGTCTTTCATGGTGCCCTCTGTCTGTTTATGAAATCCGCCTCAATGGCTGATTTTTTATGTAAATGTTTCTTCAAGCAGTAACATTGGTCTATATCTGCCAATGTTACTATAAATAGTAACATGTGTAAAGAGTTAAATTCATTTTTTACAAAATATAACATTTTATACGAGGATAAAAACATTTTATACGAGGATATAAACAGAGGTTTCAGATTGGGATAAAATTGTTCATAGAAGTGTTTTACTGGAAGGCTTCCCCTTGACTTTTTATAGAACGGTGACTATAGTTTTCAGGAACTTCACCATAAATTTTTTTAAATATAGATTATTACATAAGGAGAACATATGGCTAAATCACATAGAGGTTCCGGAATCAGGGAAGAATTGAATCAGGGTCGAGGTACGTGCCCTATTTGTAAACGTACAGGTATTAAACTTTTCTATGAACATGAAGTGAATGATAAGAAGATAATGGTTTGTAAGCAGTGCCACTCAGCTATAAAAAAGGGAAAATTCAAAGACGCACTTAAAGCTGTATAAAAAGCATCCGTTACATACAGGCTTAATGTTGAATAAAGATTTCTGTATAATTAACTGCATGTACCATGCAGGCTTTGATTACCTATTTGACAGGGAAGTATGAATTATTATTTTGTAGGGATATGCGGAACAGGTATGTCGAACCTTGCGGTTATTCTGCATCTTCTCGGCCATACTGTTTCTGGTTCTGATGCAGATTCTTCTTTCTATACGTATGCTGATTTAAAACGTTTTGAAATACAGGTTTTTACAGGATTTTCTGAAAAGCGCATCACTAATGATATTGATGCGCTTATTTATTCTTCTGCTTATAAATCCGCCAGAACAAAAGAGTTGAACATCCCGGAAAATAGTGAAATTCTTGAAGCAGAAAAAAAGAATATAAAAACTTACTCCTATGCTGAAATGGCAGGTGTTCTTTCTGCAAAGTACAGCACCATAGCGGTAGCTGGTACGCATGGTAAAACCACAACAACTATGATGTTGGCGTATGCTATGCGTGAACTGCACATTCCTGTGCTTGTATTGGCAGGAACTTCCATCGAACAGGAGAAATTTTTGTTTCCTGAAAAAAATCAGTCTTCAGCTAATAAGGGGCTGTCCCCTGTTCTTATCCTTGAAGCCTGTGAATATCAAGAGCATTTTCAATTATATTCCCCGGACCTTCTTGTGCTTACGAATATTGATTATGATCATGTCGATTATTACCCTAGCGTTGAAATGTACAGAAAAGCTTTCTTAAAATTAGTCTTGAAGATGTCTCATGAAACCGAGGGAAAAACTGTCTTGTTTAATTTCGAAGACATCGGTTCACAGAAAGTGTTTGAAATGGCGAATACTCAAGATGATTCAATACAGTCTGTATTTTACGGTGTAGATTCAAAAAATCACAGCCTTATATGGTATAAGGGAGAATCCCAAAAATCCCGAATTACAGAGAAGATACAGAGAATGCACCTATCATCCTCCGTTTATACTGGAGGGAAAGCGCTTCAGCTTGATGCAGCAGCTGCTTTTGCTTCCTGCTGGATGTATCTGCAGCAGAAGGGGATAGAATTAAAAGAAGCTGCTCAAGTCATTGCCCAGGGTATCTCTTCATATCCTGGAGCTCGAAGAAGATTAGAAAAGCTGGGCGAAGCTGGCGAGGTTCTCTTCTTTGACGACTATGCGCATCATCCGAAGGAGATTCAAGCAGCCTTGGAGGAACTCCGTTCTGCCTACCCGCAGCGCCGTCTGGTAGTAGATTTTATCCCCCATACTATAAGCAGGACAAAAGCCTTTGAGAAGGATTTTGCAGAAGTTCTTTCTGAGCATGCCGATATCATCTTTCTTCAGGAGATTTATGCCTCCATACGGGAAGCCGATATTTCTGCAGATTATTCATCCAGGGCACTTGCTGAAAGAATTGAAAAAGCGGTATTTTTTCAAAACTATACAGCGGCAATGGAAAATATTCCTTCCAGCTTGAAGAGAGGTGATTTGTTCATTACCATGGGAGCCGGCGATAACAGGGAACTAGGTATCAGAATTTTTAAGGCTCTAAAACAAAAAGAAATGGAAAAGGAGAGGACGAATATATGAAAAGTATGACAGGATATGCCTATCAGGAATTCCAGAATGATGAGGTGCAGCTTCTAGTAGAAGTTAAATCATATAATAATAGATATTTGGATATGACGCTGAATATACCCGCTTTCCTGAATCCTCTGGAGCCTAAAATTCGTTCACTAATAAAAGGGACTGTCTTAAGAGGCCATGTAGATGTAACTATCCGTCTTAGGAGGCTCTCTATTGATTCAGAACTCTATGTGGACAAAGATGCGGTACTGAAATACAAGCAGTCATTTCAGGAAATTGCTCAGATAGCAGATATTGATGAAACTCTGCGGCTGTCACACTTCATGCATTTGGATGATATTATTAAACCTGTTAAAAACCAGGATATCGAAAAATATGCTGAAATTATCATACCCATGCTTCAGGAAGTAGTAGGAGAGTATGAGGAAACTCGCCGAAAAGAGGGAGAACTGACAAGGAAGGATATCATTACACAACTTACCGATTTTCGTCAGTCTCTGGAGGATGTTAAAAATTCAGCGATGCTTCTTGAAGATCGTATTAAAACTACACTGTTGGAAAAATTTGAAGAGCTGTTGGGAAAAGATTATGATGAGAACCGTTTTATGTCCGAAGTAGCAGTTCTTATGGTAAAATACTCAGTTAATGAAGAACTTCAGAGAATTGAAAGCCATCTGCATCAATTTGAAGCGTTTTTAGAGGAAAAAAATGCGGTGGGCAAAAAAATTGATTTTCTCTGTCAGGAACTGAATCGTGAAATTAATACCATAGCTTCTAAAAGCAGCATGGTGGAAGTAAACCAAGCGGTTGTAGTCATGAAGGATCGTCTGGAAAATATTCGGGAGCAGCTGAGAAATGTTGAATAAAAAGAGTGATAAAGCGGAGTCATCCAGTGGTAAAGACTTATTCGGTGATACAAAGTCTGAGCCGAATGAAATTAATACTAATATGGGGAAAAAGAAGTATCATCAGATTGCAATTTCGGGAAAAAGCGGCTGCGGTAACAGTACGGTTAGCAGACTAGTGGCAGAGAAACTCAAAATTGATGTAATCAATTATACATTTCGAAACATGGCCGAGGATGAAGGAATCTCTTTTCTTGAATTATGCAGACTAGCAGAAGAGACTGATGCATACGATATTAAGCTTGATAAGAAGCAAGTTGAACTGGCTTCCCAAAAGAACTGTGTCCTCGGTTCACGACTTGCAGTTTGGATGCTGAATAAAGCAGATATAAAGGTGTATCTTGAAGCTTCCTTGGAAACCAGAGCAGAGCGTATTAATTCACGCGAAGGTGGAAGCTTTGAGGAAAAGCTTCAGGAAACACTTGAGCGGGATCGAAGGGATACACAACGGTATAAGCGTATTTACGGTATTGATAATAACGATTACCATTTTGTGGATTTGATCATTAATACTGATATAAGCAACCAGTTTGAAACAGCTGAAAAAATTGTTGAGGCTTATTACGCTTTACAAGTAAGGTGAAAATCGATATACTAAGCTGACTGAAAACGCATCAGAAAAAGCACCATTGTCATGTATCATAATTCTCATGAGATAACAATACAGACACAAGCATGCTGTTTTTTTGTAATTTTTTTCTTACTTTTTCAGTATTATCAATTATTTCTGATGAATGCCGGGAGGAACACCAGTGGCAATACCGATAGATATCTTGATCAATAAAGATTCAAACGTGTATGAACTTACAAGCGCTTCAATAAAGGAAGCAGCCTTTATCACAAAATATGGGGACACGGAAGTTGAAAAACATAACGGAAAAGTTGTATCCACCGCAATAACTCAGGTGCTGGAAAATCGTGTCAAATACTTTTTTAACAAAAAAGAGAGCTGATCCCTTCTCATTGTATCCTGTCCTTTTAATTTTTGGTCCTACTGCTGTAGGGAAAACCCAGTTAATTAATAGTTATTTTCATACAGGATATGAAATTATTAGCGCTGATTCAATGCAGGTATATACTGGGCTTGATATTGGAACAGCAAAACCCTCTCAGAAAGAATTATCAATAGTTCCCCACCATCTCATTAATGTACAAAATCCTGATAAGCAGTTCACCGTGGGGGATTTTGTGCTTTCTGCTGATGCCTTAATTGCTGATATAACCGCTCGGGCTAATGTGCCCCTTATATCAGGCGGTACTGCATACTATTTTAAGCATTTCCTCTTCGGTCTCCCTGGAACTCCTAAGGGAGATCCCAATATCCGAAAAAGGCTTGAAAACAGCATGGCTGAGACAGGGTTAGAGGCAATGCATAGAAGACTTGCGCAGGTTGACCCTGAATCTGCTGAAAAAATCTCCGGTCAGGATGCTTATCGCATTATTCGGGCATTGGAAGTCTTTGAGGTTTCAGGGTTTCCCCTTTCATCCTATAAAGTTCAACAGACTTTACGTTCTCATATCGATCCATTAATTATTGGTCTCTATAGAGAGAAAAGCGAGCTTGAAAGCAGAATTGAACAGAGAGTGGAAATCATGATGAAGCAGGGACTTACAGAAGAAATCAAGCGATTGATCAGCCTTGGCGCCCATGAGGAGTGGCCCGGTATGAAAGGTATCGGTTACAGGGAATTCTTTTTGTGGAGAAAAAGAGGGGAGGCTTCCTTAAGAACTATTCAGAATCTCATCATAAAGAACAGCTGCAGATATGCCAAGCAGCAAATGACTTTTTTCAAATCTCTTCCGGGGGTGCAGTGGTTTCACCCCGATCAGACTGATCTGATCTATCAAGCGGTTCGGCAGAAATTTCCTCAATTGAATCTATAATATAGTGATTGTTTACCTTTTTAAGTTTCAGCTCTTCTACAAAACGAGTACTTGCGGGGAATTCAAACTTTTCAGTCTGCGCAGTCTGATCAGGTTTCTCCTGATTTGCTGATGCTCCGTTATCAGCAAGTTCCGGATCAGGGTACCAGAGAATATACTCTGCAGTAAACGTATTTGGTCCAGTCTTTTTTATTTCCAGATCCGTAATTCCGTAAACCAGGGAGTACTGTTCCAGCTTAGGTTTGCCTTGATCAAGCCAGTCCTGAGCTTTGAGAAGTCCTTGCTGAGAACCATAGGCCGTTCGTACTGCATTTGTTACATAAAGATAGACCATCTGGTTTTCACGACTGTTTTTTACGGATTTGGATAAAACTGTATCAAATTCATTCATGTTCAGATCATTCTGGAGCTGGTAATAGTATTCGACAACTTTTTCCGGCGGCCAGCCTTCAGTTATAGGCGGCTGCAAAGAACGGTATATCGCTGTAGAGCCCCCTATAACGATAAAAAGAAGTAGAGCAGCGCCTATAATCAGCATTGTGCCTTTTTTTCTGAAGAAAAGCGAACGTCTGGCCTTTTTCTGAATCATACGTAAGTATTCTTCTTTCTGTGCTTCCGCATTTTCCACAGCTTTAGTATCAGCATGTTGAGTAAGACATTCCTTATTGCTTTCGATCCATTCAATCATTTCCTGTAATGCAGGGTAATCCGTTTTTCCTTCAAGCCAGTTGTTTATTTTCTCGGAGCATTCTTGAGTTATTCCCGGGCAGAGGTATTCAACAGGAATTGGATGATACCCGCTGTCTCGGATTATTTGTTCCTTCAGGGGGGCTTTTCCTGTAAGAGCACCATACAATAGACTGACTAACTGATAAGAGAAAGCTTTATTGTCGGATAGGCCGGGTTTTACCCAATCCCTCTTATAACGATTCTCTTCTTCAGTAGAAAGGGACTGCTCCATGAACTGTACAACTGTAACGGGTAGAACCAGAATTCCTCTGTTTGGTATAAGCCAAATAGAAAGTAATGGGCGTGTGAGCTGCAGTGAGATAGATATTTCCATTTCAGAAAGAAATTTGTTCAGCTTTTTATATACAAAGGCCAGTCGCTGTATTCTTGTTCCTGCGGAAGCTGCAGAATTTTCCGCAAGAGTGCTCAGCGGCTGGAGTTTATCTATATCACTGTATAGATATCGTGTCCCCTTTATTGTTGTAATGCCTTCCCAATACCAGGGACTGATTGTTTCCGGTGTTATCAGATAACCTGGTTCCTTTTCCCCTTGAAACATCTTTCTTGGAAGTGAAGTTTCGGTTTTAGCAACGGGAATTCCACACTTTGCTTTGTCGTTTATAGTGAATTTCTTTGCTGATAATTTCATTTGATTTCCCTGCTGGTATATTGAGTGAAACTGCTTTTTATTGCATAAGCTATTGCTTAAGCAGTAGTATTGTTCAAAATCTACTTATCCGAATATATATTAAAATAAATTAAAATGAAAGCTAATGCAAGTTGGGATTACCGCGAAAAGGTATATAGATATCATGGAATACTTCTACTTATAAAACTTGAAAAATGTGCAGCGTAAGCATCATCATAATATGTATATTCAGAAAGTTCAGCATATACAGTTGAACCAATTTCTGCTCTTCTCAGTGCTTCCAGAGCCAGTGGGCAGCATATAGTAAGCTCTTTTTTCCTGTAAAGTTCAAGCAAAGGGTATTTCTTTCGAAATAATTCATCTTCAGTGAGCCATTTTTTTGCTAAGGAGGCATGTTTTTGTGCCTGTTCACAAAGTTCATAGCCAGTAAGATTGGCTGAAACTGCATAGATGGTGTCCGGACTATCTATACGACTGATTACTGAGGCTAAGGTTTTTGCATCCTTGGATTTACTGCTGCCGCAGAAAATAGGTACGATTGGGATTCCTGAGAAAAAGTATTCAATAAATGGGAAATTCAGCTCAAGGGCGGGTTCCTCAAATATAAACACCCAGTCACGGTAAACCTTAGAGCCGCTGACAGCAGAATTTGAGTAGGTATCAGAAGGGGAGGTATCTGAAGGAGATGTATCTGAAGGAGATGTATCTGAAGGAGATGTATCTGAAGACGATGTACCTGAAGTCAGAGTCGGATCTGATGTAGCGCTGTTTTTTCCTGGTTTCATTTTCGGATTTTTTCTTAGATCTGTAAATTCTTTTAGAATAAGTTCAATTGACGGCCTATGTATTGAAATTGTACTGCTTAGAGTCTCCAATTCTTCCATATCAGGAATGAATAATCCTTCAAGCCCTTCCGGATGCGGCTCGTGGACAGGCAGCAGCAGAACAATTTTTTCGGGTTTTGCCGGCTGAGCAGCTGTTATTCCAGCTGTTTCGTCATCTCCCTGTCTGTTTGCTTCCTGGCTTGAATGGGTGTTTGAAAAGTTATTGAAAGCAGCACTCCAAGCATGAGCTAAAAGTGGAGCAATAAAATCATAAGAAGCATGAGGGACAATGATTGTTCTTGAATCAGGGTCTGAAAAATGGGAATATACACCCTGAAGAGTATCAGCTAGCGCCGCCGCTTTTTTTTGTACGTCTTCAGCAGAGTCCGGATATAGGATGCCGCTGCTTATAAGTTTGAAGTTCTGCCTGTTTTCTGCACTCATGATGAAATCCTGTCTCCATTGAATAGTTTATCAATTCGTTTCTTGTCCAACTCAATATGCATGTTTTTTTCTTGAGTAGGAATGACAAGTCCTAGTTTTCCGTGTTTTGCACGTCTGAGATGTTTTACTTGCGTCCAGTAAAGGTCAGCTTTTCCATTAGAACGCCCCTTAGAAAAGAATAATGCCAAATTCCCTGCATCAAGAAGGGTATCTAGAGGTACAGATTTATTTTTCTGATACTTAATAAAAACATAGCCTCCCGGATAATCTCTTGTATGGAACCAGTAATCATTTCCTCTTGTGAATTTTCTTAAAAGAATATCATTCTCCTTGGCTGTTCTTCCTAAAAGAATGGTATAGCCTCCGGATGAGAATTGCAAACCCGGAGGGCCGCCGTTATCCTTGTTATCTGAAGACTGCTTGCTCTTTTCACTGCGGTACTGTGAAATCAGTTCCTGCAGGCCTTGAACAGATTCTTCAAGCTTTTTCAGGGCTTCTTTCTGATGTTTTTCACCAGTTGATGGGGATAAATTCTTATCTTTGACCAAGTTTTTTCTTTGAGCTTTATCATCTTTTTCAGGTAGTGAAAAGTTTCTGGAATGCAATTCACTAAGCAAAGCCATTTTTTCTCTATCCATCCGTATTCTTTTAAGCAGACGTCGGCAGTTTTCAGTCTCCTGATCTATATGCTTACCGGCAGATTTCTGTTTACGGTACTCGCGGTAGAATTTTTCAGTATTTTCCGAAGGACTCAGGGATGGATCCAGAGGGATCTGAATTTTCCTATTGTCATGATAGAAGTCATCAAGTTCGACGGATGTATCACCTTTTTTAACGCGATACAGGTTAGCAGAGAGGAGATCACCCAGCTCCTTTCCGCGATTCGAATGAGAGACTGCTGAAGCTTTTTTTTCCAAACCGGAAAGCTTTTTTAAAAGTTGTGCTTCTTTGGAGCTTATTAGGGCTGCAGCTTGCTCCAAGAGCTGCTTGCGAGCGTCTTTAAGCTCTTTTATCCGATAGAAATAGTCAATATAGGTATTGAAGGATGAATAACCAGGATGTTCACGTATGCTGAATCGATCTGGTGAATCTGTATCTTCCTCTGGTGAACGTATCTCAGGATTATATATTGCACCGGATGTCTCTTCTTTTTTCGGCCTCCTGTAATAGGAATCGATAATTACATGATTTTTATCAGTTACAATGATATTTGAAGCACCGCCCCAGAGACGGATATACAAACAATAGGTATCTCCTCCATGATGTATTGTCAGTTTCACGATTCTATCATGAAAAAGGTGGACTGCTTCGGTAATTTTTCCGCCAATAAGTCTGGAGCGGAGCATTTGGGGAAATCTCTGAAGTTTTTTTTGGTTTTTTTTCTGAAGTACAGCAGTTTCATGAAGACGTGCCCAATTCTGGGAAAGATCAATGTAAAGGACATAACGGCCTTTATCAGGGTGATAGAGGATACATGACATGGAGTGAAAGGTGTTCTGAACAACACCCTGAATGTGAGAACGCTCTAGGGGGAGTTCTTTAAGAATGAGATCAATTTCTTTCCAATTAAGCGACATGTTTATTATCTTACCTTTTTCCGATAACTGAATGATTGTTCTTGGTGAATTAAGTTATTGAAAAATGCTTTTACTTTAGTTTGAGAGCATCTAAAAATATCTTCTCATCCTTTTCTGAAAAAAAGACAAAGTACACCTTCTCAATATATTCTGCCTCATTCTGCAAAAATTCTTTTACACTCTGCCATGCTAATCGGGCTGCCCGGTCTTTTGGGAATCCATAAACGCCGGTTGATATAGCAGGAAAAGATACGCTTCTGCACTTAAGCTCATCCGCTGCAAAGAGTGAATTTTTATAGGCATTCCTTAAAGTTATGTCTTCTTCCTGCTTGCCGCCGTGCCAAACAGGTCCGACGGTATGGATAACCCATCTGGCTGGCATTTTCCCTGCTGTAGTTGCCGCTGAAGCTCCGGGAGGAAGACCGTCTCGATACTCATTAGTCCGAATTTTTCTGCAAGCTTCAAGTATTTCAGGTCCCCCGGCTCGATGGATAGCTCCGTCCACACCACCGCCCCCCAATAGGGTGGAGTTTGCCGCATTAACCACGGCATCCGTTTCCATTTTTGTGATGTCTGCAACTGTTGAAAAAATCCTATGGCTAAGCAGTTCTTTCATAATTTCATAAACCCCTACTATGAGTATTCCAAATAAGAAATGACGACATCGAATACGTATTATTTTCTAAAAAAATGCAGTTTCTCAGTTTACTATCGACGGAAACAGTATAACACGGGAATATGTGCATTTCATCCTTTTGAAGCCTTGTATGCATATTCTTTTGAATTTTCTTCGTGTATTTAATAAATCAGCACAAGGCTTTGTGCACTCTGAAATTTTTTATATTGACACTTTACTGATTTTTCAGGCAGGAGTATATTTCCGCTGCCATATAAAATGAACCTGTTACAAGAATTCCTTCACTGCTGCTGTATAGAAGCTCTCTGCTTCTCTGTAAAGCTCGGGAAGGAGAATGTTCAAGAAGGAGAATAGGCGGGGCTGACAGGTGCCCCTCACTTTCAAGATTATGTGAAATCTCAGAAAAAAGATTAAATAACCCCTCAGGGTCACTTGGTTTGAAACTGCCGGGGGTAGATATAATAATACGATTGAATTCTCTGAGGATTGTCTCAGCCATTCGTGCATGATCCTTTCCTTTAACAGCCCCGAAAATAATTGCACCTCCGGAAGGATACATGCTGCGATATGATTCAATTATTTTTTCCATGGAACGCTGCGTATGGGCACCGTCTATAATAATCGGGGGCTCAGTTCCAATCACATCCATTCTTCCAGGAATATCAGCTTCCGATAAGCCCTTCAGCAAAGCCGCTTCTGCCGACTCATCTTTCAGAAAGCCCAGTGTTTTTATTGTCAGAATCGCAAGCGCTGCATTTTCAGCCTGAAAATTGCCATGAAGCCGTAATCGGAATTTCTGCACATGGCCGGAATTCCAATGAAGACATACATCAGTTCCCTGCAAGTGTGTTTTGGATTCACTGTGATACAGATAATCAGTTAATGTAAGCATAGAAGATGCTCGTTTTTCAGCAATTTCAGCAAGAACACGTTTTGCATCCGGATGCTGTGCTGCAGAAAGAACCGGGACCCCATTCTTTATGATACCGCCTTTCTCAGCCGCTATTTCAGCATAGGTAGAGCCGAGAATTTGTGTATGCTCCAATTCTATTGGTGTGATTACGGAAATCAATGGAGCTGCAACGTTAGTAGCATCGAGCCGACCGCCTAAACCTGTCTCAATAACAGCATAATCACATTCTGCCTTCTGAAAGAGAAGAAACCCAAGCAGGGTTAGCAATTCAAAAGTTGTTGGAGATGTGAATCCCTCTTTTTCCGGGAAAGAAAAAGTTGAAAGTTCATCTACCATGAAATTTATGGTTTCAAGAATCTGCTCTTCAGGAAAGAAAGTACCTGCCAAAGTAAAGCGTTCAAGGTAAGTAGAAACATGAGGGGAACTGTAAAGCCCAACGGTAAATCCCATTTTTTCCAAGGCCTTTGCAATAAATATGCAGGTAGACCCTTTCCCCTTAGAACCGGCGGTATGAATTACAGGACAGGAACGCTCCGGATTTCCGAAGAAATCGAGAAGCTGATGCATTCGGTCAAGTCTGTACGTCCTGACCGTATAATGCATAGTTTTTTCAAGATTTGTGAAGGACTCGATATAAGTAAATGCTTCTTCAATATGTGTAAATTTCATAGCTTTCAACTTTAGTACAGCTTAAAATCTTGGTCAATTATCATTTTCTTCTTTACCAGTATTTTAGGACTGATTTATGATATATCCGCTACTGAAAAGTTTGAACCTATGCAGTAAAGCAATTTATTGATATCAACCATGTAAAAGTCATAATTTTTATACAGTATTATATTGAGTTTTAACTTGCGCATTCTCATAGAATAAATTACAGTATAATTCAAAGTGTAAATAAAAGATAACTGAAAACTGCTGGAGATCAGCGTTTCAGAAAGCTTTATGGCTTTGATTGTTTCTCTTTTCTCCTAAATCAAGTATTGCAGTTTGATTTTTAAGCGTTTTCAAACTTAACTGATAGATTTAGGAAAATGATTCAGTTTGAATTTAAAAATAAGTGTAATCAAGGCCGCCTGAGGAGGAAACATGGCAAGAACAAAGGATTCTCTGACCCCATGGAAATTTCTGGATGAGTATAAAAAAGATTTTTTCACCGGTGAATGGCCGACTCTGCCGGAAATGTTTAATATTACTGTTGAACGATATCCTGAAAACAGGTGTTTCACTGCATTTTCTCCGGAGAATTTTGCACTTACCTATAAGGAATCTCAGGATACGATTCTGGAAATATCAAATTACCTGGTTGGGAAAGGCGTTAAACCTGGTGATAAAGTTGCTGTCACTGGAAAAAACAGTCCTGAATGGGCTTTAGCCTATTTAGCAGTTCTGTATGCTGGTGCTGTGGTTGTTCCTCTTGATTATCAGCTTACTCCCGAGGAGATGGACAATTTGATGAAATTCTCCTCAGTTAAGATCCTTTTTGTGGATCAGGAAAAAAAAGATTTGGTGGGGAAGAATACAGAACTTGAGGAGAAAATATGTCTGGAGAAGGGAGGGACTGACTACATTCTAGAAAAACGTCAGAAAAAGTACCTGGACCGTAAAATGCCTGTAGAGAATGATTTAGCCGCCATTCTTTATACATCAGGAACTACAGGAACTCCGAAAGGTGTTATGCTGACTCATCAGAACCTTGTAAGTGACTGTTACCTTGCTCAGGCAAATATGAATTTATCTGCCGATGATGTTTTTTATGCTCTCCTGCCTATCCACCATTCATATACGATGCTGGCAGTTTTTATTGAGAGTATTTCCGTTGGTGCTGAACTGGTCTTTGGTAAAAAATTGGTAATAAAGCAGATATTCAAGGATCTTGAGAAAGGTAAAGTTACTATGTTTCTCGGAGTCCCGATGCTTTTCAACAAATTGATAAAGGGTGTTATGAATGGTATAAGGGAGAAGGGGATTCTTGCCTACGGCCTAATTCGTTTTCTCATGAGTATCAGCGGAACCATAAAAAAACTTACAGGAAAGAATCCGGGAAAGAAGATGTTCTCTGGAATTTTGAAAAAGATTTCCCTGGACACGAATAGAATTTGTATTTGCGGAGGCGGCCCTCTTCCGTCTTCAACATTTAAGCTTTTTAACCAGCTTGGAATTGATTTTGTTCAGGGATACGGACTGACTGAAACTTCACCGATTCTAACACTTAACCCGATTTATGCATATAAGGAAGCCTCTGTAGGGAAGGTAGTCCCCAGGGTTGAAATGAAAATAATGGACCCGGATGAACGTCAAATTGGTGAAATTGCTGTGAAAGGACCTATGGTCATGCAGGGATACTACAGGAATAAGGAAGCCACTGAAGAGGTTCTTACCGAGGATCGTTGGTTGTATACAGGAGATGTAGGATATCTGGATAGAGAGAACTACCTCTACCTCACAGGAAGAAAGAAGTCTCTTATTGTTACTGAAGGCGGGAAAAATGTATTTCCTGAGGCCATTGAGGATATGTTTCAGCTATATGAAGAGATTGATCAGATTCTTGTGCTTGGATATCTTCTTGATAAAAGGCAGAAAACCGAAGGCATTCAGGCCCTTATTTATCCGGATGAAGCCTATATGGACAAGATGAAGAAGCAGTACAGCGGAAAGGATTTGGATGAGCAAGTTGAAAAGCGTATGAACGAAATTATTGAAGATGTGAATAAGCATATGCTCCCCTATAAGCGAATATCCAAAATCCATGTTCTGAAAGAACCGATGGAGATGACCACAACAAAGAAAATCAAGCGCTTTAAGTACGCCCAGGAATACAAGTAGAAGCGGATAAAACAGTAAATAGAGTTTTTTACAGTCTGCAGCTTTAGTTGTCAGTGAGCCTGAAGCTGTAGGATTAGATATTACTTATTTACTATATGCCTCCTGAGTACAGATTGAGAATTCGAAAATTCCAAAGGAGACGAAAAATCTGAAGAGCTAATTTGTCTAAATACAGTTCCTCAGAATATTTTTTATTTATCGGGGATATGAATTCTATCCATTCTATGGTATATATAAGCTATGGATAGTAAAAAGCGGAAAATGCTGGAAAAAAAGGCACACAATTTAAAACCAGTGGTAATGATTGGGAAAAACGGACTTACAGATGATGTTACAGCGGCGCTTGATGACGCCTTGACTCATCATGAACTGATAAAAGTTAAGTTTATTGACTTTAAAGATGAAAAACGAAACATCATGACAAGTATCTCTGAAAAAACTGAATCAGATGTCATCTCTGTAATTGGGAATATTGGAATACTTTTCAGACAGAACCGAGATCCCGAAAAAAGAAAAATTACCGGCATATCCTTTAATTAAATGACACATACATTCATCCGAAAGAACTGCAAAACAATCTTCTGAAATTTTCAGCCTAAGGAGCGAGGTATGGAGGCTTTTACTTTTTCCAGAATTCCAAAACTGCTTTTCGGGAACGACCGATTGTACGATTTACCAAAGCTAGTAAAAGAGTCAGGCTGCGACAGAGTAGGAATTATTACCGGCGGCTCCTCTTTGAAAAGCAGCGGGATACTGGACAGTTTAATCAGACTTTTTCAGGATAATGATATTCTTGCAGGACATTTTTCTGTTGAGCATGAACCTTCCCCTGCTGATGTGGATGCTGTGGCTGAGGCCTGCAGAACAAGCGGCCTAAAGTGTATTATTGGTATAGGCGGCGGTAGTGTAATTGATACCGCTAAAGCAGCTGCTGCCATGATTAATATGGAAGGAAGCGTAAAGGATTATCTTGAAGGTGTCGGCACCAAAAAGCATCCTGGATCAAGAGTTCCATTGCTAGCTGTTCCGACTACTTCAGGAACAGGTTCGGAAGCAACAAAGAATGCTGTTATCAGTGAAGTTGGCTTGAATGGTTTCAAGAAATCTCTCAGGCATGATAATTTTATTCCGGATATTGCGGTACTTGATCCCAAACTCATGGTCTCCTGCCCCCCCAGTGTGACTGCGGCTTCTGGACTTGATGCTATTACACAGCTGCTGGAATCCTATGTTTCCTCAAATGCTTCTATTTTCTCAGATTCCCTGGTTCGGAAAGCTCTGAATGCGGCGGGTAATAATTTTGAGCTTGTCCTTGCTGATGGAAGTAATCTGAAGGCTCGGGGAGCAATGGCATATGCCGCGTATATTTCTGGTATAAGCTTGGCCAATGCGGGCCTGGGAGTAGTACACGGAATAGCAGGAGTTCTCGGCAGTACCATTAATATCCCTCATGGGACTGCTTGCGGCACGCTTCTAGCAGAATCAAGTAAGATGATTATTGATAAAGCCTTGTCTCAAGGGAAAATTGAGGCGTACAGAAAATACGCTGATGCCGGATTAGCCCTCATGGGCAGCGGAGAAGCTGCGGTTTACGATTCCGGCGATGTCTGGAATAACAAGGCCGAAAACTCGAATGAACAGATTAGCCGGGGTATAGATTATCTACTGGAAAGGCTATATTCCTGGCAGGAACTTCTTGAAAAACCGCGGCTGTCAGATTTCGGACTGGAAGCAGATGCCATCGAGGTCGTGGCAAGAAAAAGCGGTACAAAAAACACGCCAGTCAAACTCGACCCCGAAGACATCATCAAAATTCTAGAAATACGCTTCTAAAATAGAATGTTTCTGGTCAAAATTTTACATAGATCGCGGCCTCATAGAGAATAAGTCCAGTACATCCCCATTCCTGTACTGAAATGTCTTTACAGCTGAGCCGTTTCCAAGAGTGATTTCTAAACGCAGGTAGTCTTCAGAATCTTCATAAGAACCCCAAAGAAGCCTGCATAGGTTTTTAAAATCCTCTGAATCCTCTGTTCCTTTTGAATCGTAATATCTTGATGATACTCTATCCATGATTTGTTCATAATGGGACCCGGATATAGTTGTATCGATATCCTTAACTTTCAAAGAAAAAGCAATTTGGCTATATTCATAGTTGCCGTCTATTTTTTCAGCGATGGAGGCTGCAAGGCTGAGGTCAGTCTCCATAAATACATCTACGCTGTTATCATTTCCGTTATATCTAATTGATGAGATAAGGCGGGAATTATCCTTGTACTCTGCCATCTGCATCTCATCAGCGTTAAAGAAGGATGCTTGAAGATCTGTATAGTGCGAGAAACCCAAATCGGCTTCAGAATTGCTTATTATGGAGTCTAAAGAACTTTCGGAAGAAGTGCTGCCATCACTCTGCAAGGCATGTATGATATCTTGAAAAAAGTCTCCATTATTTGCTGCGGCGCCTTGTAAGGATATATGATACTCATCTATCATCGCATCAGCGTATCCTCCGTCAATGCTCAAGGGACTTACAATAAATTCTTCATCAATGACAGCCATTTCTGCACTGGCTTTCGCGCTGATGCTTCTCTGCGGACTGAAGCCATATGCATCATAGATACTCCTGTATGTGACGGTGCTATATCCAAGCAGCTCAGAAATGACGGCATTAAATTCATATGCCATATCATCTTCCGTCATATTGTTTATTTCATCATCAGGAATTGCCGGGTCATAGTCTAAGTCCTCCAGATCTTCAATAGAAACAGTACCTGCAGAATCAGGTATTTCTGAATTTACAAATAAAGCTGATTCGTTTTGATCCTCATTAAACAGATTACAGCCAGCTAATACGGCTGTTAAAACAAAAGCAAGTAATAACTGATTTAGCTTTCTCATTTTACTATCCTCTCCTTCAATAAAAAGTTTATGTGAACAGCCTAAAATAGATTGTTTTATATGTCTACAAGTTTTCCTAGATTGATTTTTCATTCAGTTAGGATTGGGATGTATGGGAATTTAAATTAAGAAAGATTGTTAAAAGTTTTGTAATAACCCGTTATAATAAAAAAACGGGACATCAATTTGTCCCGTCTTAAATAAAAACAAACATGAAAATTATTCACAAACGGTTATACATAGATATACTATGATTGTTCCAGTTTCAAAGTGATGGTCGGCTGGTTGCAGACTTCATCAGGTCCGTAATATTGAATAGCTCCCGGGAAAACAAAAGCTGTTGTCCGAGCCCACTCTTCACGATGTGATGCGAAGGTCTTAAATGGTGCAGAATCCAGTTCAACCAAGGCTTTTTTGATTACTGGTTTTTTCTTTCCATGACGCTGTTCAAGATTCATCATCATGGTGATGGGAATTCCGCCGGCTCTCCATTCCTCAGCAGGAGCAGAGAGATTTGTTACAGATGAGATATATCCCGTCAGTCCTGAAGCTATCAGCATAAAAGCATTGTAGCCTAGGGAATAGCAGTAGTCAGCATCAAAGTTTGAAGGGAAGGCGCATCGTCCCTCATAGCCGAAAAAGTGATGCTGGGTACTGAATTTACCAGTGTAATTACCATTTTCATGTAGAGCATCCAGTTTTTCTGTAACCATTTCAATAAGCAGTTTTTCAGTCTCAATCCGAGAGACCTGCACGTTGCCATGGGGGTCTCTATCCATTAAAAGCTGCATCTGGATATTCTGAGGCAGGGAGGAAAATACTTTCCTGTCTTCACCCTGCAGTTTCTCAGTTACCCATTCAATTTTTTCAACAGAAGTCTTCAGTTGAGAAAATGCATTCGCATGTTCTGCCAAGAGGTCATTCAGGTCGCCGATAAGGATATTCATCTCAGGGATGAATTCGATCAGCCCTTCTGGAACCAGTACAACACCAAAATTCTCTCCCTGTCTGCTGCGGTGTACAACCTTTTCAACAAGGTCATCCACAATCTGAGCAAGTGTCTGCTTCTTCTCAGCGACTTCCTCAGAAATGATTGCTGCAGTAGGCTGGGTCTGCAGAGCGCATTCCAAACAGATATGTGAAGCGCTGCGCCCCATCAGTTTAATAAAATGCCAGTATTTTTTTGCAGAATTTGCATCCCTTTCAATATTACCAATCAATTCAGAATAGGTTTTTACAGCCGTATCAAAACCGAAAGAGACCTCAATATGCTCATTCTTTAAATCACCATCAATCGTTTTAGGCGCCCCAATAACCGCAATACCTGCAT
>JAIPFQ010000003.1:0-53785 GCA_021736605.1 Spirochaetales bacterium
TTTCCAGCAAGCTGCACCGTAACCGTCTTCCCATTGTCTTCCTCGATGGTGGCATCCAGAAAATTTGCATTCCCGATAAAATCAGCAACAAATGAGTTGGCCGGATTCAAATAGATCTGCTCAGGAGTACCGTATTGAATAATCTTTCCATTATTCATAACCACGATTCGGTCTGACATGCTGAGAGCTTCACTCTGGTCGTGGGTAACATAAAGGGCAGTAATTCCCAGCATCTGCTGCACCCGTTTAATCTCATTTCGGGTCTGTATCCGCAGTTTAGCATCTAAATTAGAAAGGGGCTCATCAAAAAGAATAATCTCCGGTTTCAGAACCAGCGCACGCGCAAGAGCTACTCTCTGCTGCTGCCCGCCGGACAGTTCCCCGGGATACCGCTGTTCCAGCCCGACAAGATTCACCATCTGACAAGCCATGGCCACATCATTTTTTATAACTTCCTTCGAGAGCTTCCGGACCCTCAGTCCATAGGCGATATTCTCAAAAATGGTCAAATGGGGAAACAGCGCATAACTTTGAAACACCATAGGCATATTTCGGTTGAAAGCTGGAACATTATTAATCTTTTTTTTATTGAGGATGATATCACCGCGATTCTGGTTCTCAAAACCCGCAACCATTCGCAGCGTTGTTGTTTTACCGCAGCCTGAAGGCCCCAGAAGCGTCACAAATTCGCCTTTATTGATAGATAGGGAAATATCATCCACAGCAACAACAGTAGAGCCTCTACCGTCATCAAAAACTTTCGTAATATTATTCAATTCAAGATAGCTCTCTTTACTCATAGCTCAGTTCTCCTGATGTTTCTATTTGGTTGTTCCAAAAATCTGTGACTGTTTCAAGCCCGTTAATTTCATGATCAGCAGTATAAAAACCATAATGATGATAATAAGCATAAATGACATGACAGAAGCCACACCAAGACGCATAATTTCCGTCTGCGCCAGTATCAGCACGGTCATATGATTCCATCGAGCAGATACAAGAAAAATAATTGCACTAATGGCTGTCATGCTTCTGATGAATGCAAATGTGGCCCCGGCAAACAATGCCGGCCTGATGAGGGGCATCGTGATTTTCCTGAAGGTGTAGGCGCTGGTTCCGCCTAAATTTGTTGAAGATTCCTCAATTTCCGGTGATATCTGCTTGAGGGCGGCAATACCCCCTTCCACTCCAATGGGGACATTCCGGAAAACATAGCAGGCTATCAGAATAAATGCTGTTCCCGAAAGCTCAAAAGGCGTTTTGTTAAAAGCGAGAATATATCCAATACCCACCGCTGTTCCGGGAATGGCGTAACTCAGCATGGAGAGAAACTCGATAAAATGCTTTCCGGGAAACTGTTTTCGAACCACAATAAATGCAATCAGCATACCCAGCAAAGCAGTTAAGGGTGTAGAAATCAGCGCCAGAATCAAGGTGTTTTTCATGGTCGTCATGCCTACATCAAAACTGTATGCAAAATGCTCCAGTGTTAAGGACCAATCTACTCCCCAAAGCTTAATGAAGCTTCCTGATATAATGGTGAAATAGAAGAGCAGGACAAAGGCGGAGATTCCGGCAGCTGCTGCAAAAAGAGCCCATCGAGCTCCCTTTCCAATGGAAGAAGACGCACGGCGGGATGATTTTCCTGTAATTGTGGTATAGGTTTTATTCTTCATGATATATTTCTGAACAAAGAAAACCCCCACCGTGGGAACGAGGAGAAGTATGGCCAGAGCAGTACCCCGAGGCAGATTTCCCATACCGGTAAACTCTAAATACGCCTGTACCGAAAGCACATCAAAATCCCCCCCAATGATAATGGGATTACCGAAATCAGTAAGAGAGCCGACAAAAACCAGCAGCCAGGAAGCAAAAATTCCCGGCAAGGCCAGCGGCATAACCACAGTCCAGAAAACCCGCCCTCGCTTTGCGCCGAGATTCATGGCGCAGGTCTCCAAGTCCGGATCAATCCCCTGCAGGATTCCCGATAGTGTCATGTATGCAATGGGGAACATTGCTATAGTCTGCACAATAACCAAACCCTTGAGGCCGTAAATACCACTTGTATCCAGCTGCAGCAGTTTGGCTGTGATGAGGCCGTTTCGTCCGAAAAGCAGAATTACGGAAAGGGCGAACATGAACGGCGGGGAAATCATCGGCAGAATAGCCATACCCTGAAAAAATCGCTGCCCAGGAATTCGCGCCTTGGTTAAGGCATACGCAAAAAGAAAACCCACAAAGGTAGCTAATGTTGCAACAATGGCACCGAGGGTGAGACTATTCTTAATCGCCCCGACATATCTGCTGTTTGTAAAAATATGGGAATACTCTTTTGTTGAAAAGCTTCCGTCAGGCATCAAACTCATTTTTGCCGCCGAAAAGAGGGGATAAATGATAAACAGGATGAGCAGTCCCAGTACCGCTAGAATCCCGATAAGCAGAACGGGTTCTCGGGTCAGCTGATAAAAATGATTTTTCCTTCTGAACGCAGGGTTTTGTGCACTCATAATATACCTTAACCTCTTCCCTTATAGTGATACATATACACCAGCCCCGTAAAATTCAAAGGGCTGGTGTTATTATGATGCAAAAGTCTACTTAGTCTTGGACTCACCGCCGATAACATCGTTCCATTTTTCAACCAGGCGAGTTTTGTTTTTCGCTGCCCACTCATCATCCTGTTTTATTGTATTAACTTCAGAGATGGGAACAGCTCCCTCAGCTAGGGGAACATCAACAAAGGGGACTACAAACATCTCTGCATATAATGATGCTGCCGTCTTCCCTAAAGCCCAGTCATACAGTTTTTTCGCTGCTTCAAGCTCCTCTTCGGGACCATTTTTGATTAAGGAAACTGAGGCTACTTCATAACCGGTTCCTTCATCAGGAAAGGTGATTTTCAGAGGATAGCCCTGATCTACCAGACGAACACCGTCATGGGCGTAGCCGATGGCTACGGTGATTTCACCGATACTTGCATTTTTTCCGGGGGCTGAACCCGATCGGGTATACTGAGTTACGTTATTATCAAGGCGTTTCAGATATTCAAACGCTTTATCTTCGCCGTATATCTGAACGAGGGTAGCTAGAACATTATATGAAGTGCCCGATGAACCGGGGTTAGCAACCTGTACATGTCCTTCATACTCAGGACTGGTTATTTCCTCCCAGGATTCAGGCGCCTTCAGACCGTATTTTTCCAACATTTTTGTATTGCTTTCAAAACACAGGGGTCCGGCATAAATCCCTGACCAGTAATACTCGCTGTCCCTGAAGTGATCCGGCATATTTGCCGCAGGTGAATTGTAGGGGGTGGTCAGGCCTTTGTTTTTTGCTTCAATATGACCGAGACCTACTCCTCCATACCAAATACTGGCTTGGGGATTCTCTTTTTCCGCTTCCAGCCTTGCAACAGCCTCTCCAGTGGAGAGCCGTACCCAATCAACCTGTATTCCTGTTTCTTCGGTAAAAGCCTTGAAAACCTTTCTTGCCAGCTCTTCATCCAGGGTAGTATAAGCAGTTATTCGTTCACCTTCCTGTGCAGCTTGTGCCCAGACGGAAAAACCTGAAAACAGAATCATCAATGAAATCAAGATTACTATAACCTTATTTCTCATACGTAAACCTCCATTTTTTTTCTGTATAGATTCAGTATAAATGGGCTTCCTCAAGGTCACAAGAAACAATACGGTTACAAAATGGTAACAGAAGAGTAACAGGTGCTGAAAAGGGAAATTACGATGATACTACGTCTTATCTTCCCCTGAAGGAGTTCTGTGGTCTGAGGGCCTGGAAATTTTATATCCCCGCCCCCATTCATTCAAGATATAGATAGGCTGCGAGGGATCAGGTTCTATCTTTTTGCGCAGTCGCTGGATGGAAACCTTTACAAGCTCCCTTCCCCCTTCCCAATCCTGATGCCCCCAGACTTCTTTGCAAATAACCTGCCAGGAAACCACCCAGCCCGGCCGTGATGCCAGATAGCTTAGCAAGCTGTACTCTGTGGGAGTTAAACTTATAGGAATATTATCACGGCTGACAAATTTTCTATCGGTATGGATATGCAGACCGCCGATATGTATATCCTTTTTCTGTTCAATTCTGCTGATGCGATTCAGAATTTTACGAATACGGAGGATAACTTCACGATGGTTGAAGGGTTTCTTTATGTAGTCCTCAGCACCGATTTCTAATCCTGAAACAACATCTGAATCTTTATCCCGAGAGCTCAGAATTACTACGGGGATAGACCAGCGCTGCTTTATCCTATTACAGACCTCAAGACCATTCATTCCAGGAAGATTAAGATCTAAAATTATCAAATGGATAGTCTCTTTTTCCAGCAGCGCAAGGCCGTCTTCTCCAGTGTAAGCTATGGAAACATCGTACCCCTCATCAAACATGAGATATTCAAGGATTCCCACAATATGGGGTTCATCCTCAATAATCAGAATCTTGTATTTCATGTAAGCTTCTCCCCTGTTCCGCATGCTGCATCCTTGGGAAGGGTGAAAGAAAATGTTGACCCTAATCCCGCAACTGAACCGACATAGACATTCCCGCCATGTTTCTCAATAACACTTTTCACAATAGACAGCCCTAAACCTGCTCCATCCAAGTTTTCCGCTGCGGGATCTGTACTCTGATAGTATTCATCAAAAATTTTCGGTTTTTCTATATTCTGAATACCGCTTCCATTGTCGCTTACCGACACCACCAGGCACTGTTCGTTTTCATTGATGGACACCTCAATCTTCCCTTGCTCCCCGATATGTTTGCTGGCATTGTGAATAAGATTAATCAGCACCTGCTGAATCCATTCGGGATCTGCAAAAACTTTTGAAAGCAAATTGGGATACGTATACTTAATACTTTGATTCCTATTGGTAATGAAGGGCTGAATATCATTGCATACCTTTTTTACTGAACTTCTCAAATCCACCATTTTTTTATGCATCCTGAACCAGGTGTACTCAACCTTTATCTGAGAGAGGATGTTTTCGGTTATGCCGATCATCCTCGTTACATTTTCGGAAGTAGAGTGTATGAACTGCTTCTGCTTGCTGTTCAAGGGTCCCGGTCGTTCCTCCTGCAGAATTTCAGTGGAGGATTTGATAACAGCCAGAGGAGTTCGCAGCTCGTGAGAGAGGGTTGTCAGCAGTTTATTTTTCCGGTCTATTTGTGTATGCAGAGAAGAAATCTCCTCTTCACTCTCCCTCTGCATACTGTTCATGAGAAAAAAAAGACCTAATCCGCAAAGCAGGCTTAAGAAATACGCCGCACCGGAGAGCGGAGTGATCACCACTTTTCCCGGAATCCCTGTCAGAGCAGAAGCTGTAAAAAAAAGATATACAAGTGAAGGAAAAAGATAGTTCCAGGGAGAACGAGTAAAGCGAAGCATCTTACATACAAAAAAGACTGCAAAGGGAATTCCGATAAAGGGATGCAGAAACAGCGGAATCCACAAAATGCAGACTCCTTCAGCTGCTGCTGCCGGCAAGGATGTAAAAAAACTGCCGGCAATCCTGGTTTCCAAAAATTCAAGAATCAGCCAATAAAGAGACACCCCTGCAGCGGAAATGATATACGGGACTTCCCCTCTTCCCAAGAGAAAGGAGAGTCCAATGAATGAGGCAAAAAGGATTCTATAATAAGCAAAATACAGCTGCTTCATGCCCCCTCTTTTTCGTACAAGCAGTTTTACTCAACTAAAACAGGCCGGTGATATTCCCTTCGGCATCAATGTCGATTTCTTCCGCAGAAGGCCGCATCGGCAGCCCCGGCATGGTCATAATATCACCTGTATAGACAACAATAAAGCCTGCCCCGGCACTAATCCGCGCATCCTTTACAGTAATTGTAAAATCCTTCGGACGTCCTGTTACTTTGGCATCGTCGGATAATGACATCTGCGTCTTGGCAATACAGATTGGAAGCTTTCCATAGCCCTGCTCCTCAAATCGACGGATTCGTGTAATCATGCCTTTATTGTATGATACCTTCCCGGCTCCGTAGACCTTTTCTGCAATGGTTTCAATTTTTTCCCGAATACCCATGTCCAAAGGATAGAGATAGGTAAATTCATCCTCTTTATCCCTTTCACAGATCTCAACGATCCTTTCGGCCAGCTTAGTACCGCCGGCACCCCCGGATTCCCGGAAATCAGTAATCTCCGCTGCAGTACCCTGATCTTCAAGCCTCTTTTTAAGCTCCTCCAGCTCTTTCGGGTCATCATCAGCAAAACGGTTGATTGAAACCACTACAGGAACATTGAAAAGCCCCATATTCTCAGCATGTTTGAGGATATTATCCAAACCGTGCACCTTGAAAGCACGCAGGGTAACAACAAGAACAGCGGCTGACGGCTTCAGCCCCCCGGCCCGGCAAGTAATATCATAAAACTTCTCAGCTCCAAGATCAGAACCAAAACCGGCTTCTGTAACCGTATAATCACTCATTTTCAAAGCCATCTTTGTTGCAGTAAGTGAGCTGCATCCATGAGCGATATTTGCAAAGGGACCTGCATGAACAAAAACGGGCATACCCTCAATGGACTGCACCAGATTGGGGTCCAAGGCTTGCTTCAACAGAGCCGCCATAGCACCATGGGCATTGATATCTGCCGCCGTTACCGGTTTCTTATCCCATGTCTCTCCAATTATTATTCTTCCGAGCCGCTCTTTCAGATCCGTTATACTATCTGCCAAAGCGAGAACAGCCATCACTTCGGAAGCAGCGGTTATCTCAAAGCCGTCCTCCCGCATAACACCGTTTTTCCCGCCTTTTCCGGCACCAATGATGATCTCCCGCAAAGACCTGTCATTCATATCCATGACACGTTTCCATTGAATTTTCCTTGGGTTCAGCACAGGCTCTTTCTGTCTATGGATATGATTGTCTATCAGGGCAGAAAGAAGATTATGGGTGATGGATACTGCATGCATATCACCAGTAAAATGGAGGTTTATTTCATCCATGGGAAGTACCTGCGAATATCCGCCTCCTGCGGCCCCGCCTTTTATACCCATACAGGGTCCAAGCGAAGGCTCCCGGATGGCGGCCATACTTTTTTTGCCGATCTTCTGCAGCGCCTGTCCTAAGCCAATGGTATTGGTAGTTTTCCCTTCTCCAAATTTCGTCGGAGTCATGGCAGTAACCAAGATAAGTTTACCTTCCGGCTTAGCTTCTTCCTCAAGTTTACGAAGTTTTCCAGTCGGCACTTTGGCTTTATATTCTCCATAGAGCTGCACATCCTGCTGAAGCCCTGCCTTTTCTGCAATTTCTTTTATTGGCCTGATAAGCGCTTTCTGAGCAATCTCCTGATCTGATTTCATACATCATCCTCCTCATTTACCTTGCTGCCCATTTACAAAAAGCTTGAGGCATTATCTAATTATGATGGATTATACGGATACAATCATGTGTAAGAGCCATATTACTATGATTATCGGCGGGATACAATACTAAAATATTCAAAGAAGGGAACTGCATATTTCACACAACGAGCATAACACTGCAAAGTACTAAATTTTACTATTTTTTACAGTGTAAACAAAAATAAGGATTTTTTGTAATATTTTATTACCATGCAGAGGATTACTACTAAATACACATCATCATTCAAAGAGTTTTTTCAGCTCCGACCAGCCGGTTTCGGTAAAATCTTCCAGCCAGAGATCCAGCTCCATATCCCGAACACTTTCCCCGACTCCCACACTCTTCATGCAGGCGCTGCGGACAGCTTCTATTCCAGCTTTCGCATCCTCAACCCCGATGCACTCTTCAGGTAAGCAGCCGACTCCTTCAGCTGCACGAACAAAGACCTCCGGATCCGGCTTGCCCTTCATCACATCTCCTGCGGGGGAGACAAAATCAAAAGCCTCCTCCAGTTTCAAACGCTTCAGGATAAAGGGAGCATTGCGGCTGGCGGATGCAAGGGCGATTTTAATCCCCGCCTCCTTCAGCTCCTGCAGCAGCGGCACAATCCCCGGAAGAACATCTTTCTCAGTCAGCTGCATGAGTGAATCACGGTAAGCTGTATTCTTTTCCGTCATCAGCTCCTCAATAGTCTCATCATCAAGCTGCACACCGTTGTGACGTAGAATAATCTCAAGTGATTCCCTCCTGGATACTCCGCGAAGGGCAGCATTTATTTCCCAGTTAAATTCCCAAGCATGTTCATCCGCCAGACGTTTCCAGGCGCGATAATGGAATGAATCAGTTGACGTTATTACCCCGTCCAAATCAAAGACCACCGCTTTACACACCGGGGCAGCGGGGACCTCAATCCCTTTTTCCGTAACATCCAGAATCTCTGATCTATGACATATCTGCAGATGTCCTTCTTCCAGAAGCTGATATCGACATCCGCTGCGGCTTATCGTTATTTTCAAAGGCTTTTCCTGCAGGGACAAACCGAATGTAAGTGATTTCCAAGCCTTCGGCAGCTGCGGCCTGAAACAGGGCAGCCCCCTATTCGTCCTCATTCCCGCGATGCCGAAAACAATGGACATCCAGGAACCTGCCATGGCCGCTGTATGCAGTCCGTCTTTTGAATTGCCGTGACGATCCTCAATATCCATCAGTGTCGTGCCGTAGAGATGCTTTAAGCCCGCATCTTCATAGCCGAATTCAAAAGCCTGAATACCCTGGATACAAGCGGAAAGAGAGCTGTCACCTGTTGTAAGGGGTTCATAAAACTCAAAATCCCTCTTTTTCTGATACCAGGGAATTCGATTTCCCAGCAGAAAATTCCCAAGAATCGCATCAGCCTGCTTCAGAACACGGTAGCGATAAATGACCAAGGGGTGATAGTAGAGCAGCAGAGGATATTTATCCTTCGGACGATTTTCAAAATCCCAGGGTTCCCGCTCCATGAACTGATCATCCTGAGGATGAATGGCTTTTGCGGCGGCAAAGGGAATATACATGGCATCAGCAGCCTTTTTCCAAGACCCCGGCTCACCATCCTCCAGATTGATACGTACGCACAGCTCCTCCCAGAACCCCGGTTCGTGCTCTTTCAGCCACTCAGCCGTCTCCCAGGCCTTCTCCAAATGAAATTTTGCCATTTGGTTCGTATAGTAATTATTATTTACCAAAGCAGAATACTCGTCAGGCCCGGTCACCTCATTAATGCAGAAAGCTCCCCCCTTACCGGGATTGTAGAATCCCAGATCAGCCCAGAGCCGGGCAGTTTCAAACAGCATCTCCGCTCCGCCGGCAATCAGAATGGAATAGTCGCCGGTACTTTCAATATACGTAATCAGGCTGTAGGCAATATCAGCATTAATATGATACTGGGCGGTACCGGCAGGATAATAGGCCGAAGCTTCCAGACCGTTAATGGTTCTCCAGGGGTACAAAGCCCCCTTCTGTGACAGCACAACGGCTCGATCTCTTGCTTTCGGAAGAATGGAAAACCGGTACAGGAGCAGCGCTCGAGCGATTTCCGGCTTGGTATAAGTAAACAGCGGCATAGCATAAATTTCCGTATCCCAGAAATAATGCCCCTCATAACCGCCGCCGGTCAGACCCTTTGCAGCCAGACTGCCGCTTCCATCCTTGCCCGTAGATTGGTAAAGCTGAAAAAGATTGAACCGCAGGGCCTCCTGGAGTTCTGCATCCCCATCAATTTCAATATTTGCGATCTTCCAAAAATCGCTTAAGTGATTTTCCTGAAGTTCAAGGAAATCCTCCCAGCTGCGGCTATTAATGGTCTTCAAATCTTTTTTGAATGAAAACTGCAAGGAATGTTCCCGCTCCACCATTTCTGAATGATAACTGAAAAATTTCCTGCAGGAAAACTCAGCAGGCTTCGATCCCTCTATCGTATAGACTATCACCGGGAGAGAAGAGTCTTCCCGATGCTCCACTGCCTCCTGATCAGCACCGGATGACTCATGAACCATACCGCAGAAGAGAGAGAGCCTGCTCTGAATGGTGCGAAACATGCCCTGCATGGAATACCGACCTTCAGCTTGATCAATCTGGTGTGCAACTTTCTCCAGAGGAGGCCGCATCAGCTTTGAACTTACCCGGGGATCATATTCGTCCCTGGGTCGTTCAGAAGGGAGAGCAATGGTGGAATAGACGCGTATTTCCACGGGATCGTGGGTTTTTATGCTGAGCTGGATACCTCCTATATGCTTGAATTCATAGGATATGAAAGATTCCCACTTCAAGGAAACCCGCTTATTATCCGGGCTGATCCAGGTCATTTCCCGAGTAAGCAGTCCCTTCCGAAAATCCAGAACTCGCCGGTAATTCTCAACACTTCCCGTAGTCTGATCAAAAAAGTGTTCTCCTACTTTGATCCTGATATACCGGCAGTCAGGAAGATCTAGCATGGTCTGATTAAATTCGGCTAAGCCGTACGCATGTTCACCATAATGGATAGGTGTCAGCTCATAAAAGCCATTGATAAACACTCCCGGATGGTAAGCCGGTCTCCTTTCAGGATAGAAGCCCCGCATGCCGAGGTATCCATTACCTATGGAAAAGAGACTCTCTTCCTTGGCAAGTTCTGTTTTAATTACAGAAGTATCAACTAATTTCCAACTTTCCAGCATAATCCAGCTCCTGTTTCAGCCATACAATTTCCCATGGTTCGAGGACTATCTCATCCTGAAATATCCTGTCGGTAAGAATATCCCTGAATATATATCCATACCCCATAAGCTGCAGATCATTTTTCGTCATGGTCTGCACGTTATCAGAGAAATTTGCCAGTACAATCATCGCATACAGCTCAGCATGCCGGGCAAACCCCAGAATATGATCATGTTCATGGTCGATGATACGTACGGTCCCCATAGAAAAAGCAGATTCACTCTTTCTCATCTCTGTCATTTTCCGAAATCGGGAAAACAACCTCTCTTCAATAGTTCCCGGTAATTTTCTTCTCTCCGCCTTTTCCCAATCCATTTGAGCTCTATGAACCCATCGTGAATCAGTATGCTTCGCAGAATCCCGGGAATAGGCGTAATCATTGAGCAAGCCGATTTCATCCCCCATGTAAATGAGGGGAATTCCGCCGAGGGTAAATATCAGCCCATAGAGAAGGGTGATTTTGTTTAGCGCAAATGTAATTTCCTGTTCATCCTGCAGAACTACTCCTTTTTCGAGGCCGGCGAGGGATGCGCAGGTACCTGATATTCTGCAGTCTCCGGTTTTTTCGTTTTCCTGAAATGGGAGTCCCCGAGCAAAGCTGCCGAGGAAACGCCCGGTATAAAATTCATTCAGGAATTTTCGATGGAAGTAACCGTTTATACCTAAGCTCTCCGCATCTCCGTCATCAAATGTCCATCCGATGTCATCATGGCAGCGAACATAGTTCACCCAGGAAGTTGCTTCCGGAAGAACATAGCGGTGATAGATAGACTGACGGAGCAGCTTTGGATCTCGTGTAGCCAGCGCTTCCCATGACGTAGCCATCAGCAGAGGATTATAGGAGAGAGCGCATTCATCCTTTCCAACATACTGAATCACTTCGTCGGGATGCACAATTGCTTCTGATTTAAACTCCATGGCCGGAGCAACTATGGCTGCAAAAGCCTTAAACGCCTTGATAACAGTATGTGCTTTAGGCAGACTTTCACAGCGGGTACCTTTTTCCTTCCAGACAAAGGCAATGGCATCAAAACGGAGGACCTCGGTCCCTGCATTGGCAAGAAAGAGCATCTCCCGAGCCATGGCTTTGAAGACTTCATGGTTCCGATAGTTAAGATCCCACTGATAGCTGTTGAATGTAGTCCAAACCCATTTACGGATATCTTCCCGATAGGAGAAACTGCCCTCCCGAGACTCAGGGAAAATATCCCGCAGATGTCTGTTATATTCATCCACTTCCAGTCTATTATCAAATATAAAATAAAAATTTTCATAATAGGCATCTCCGTGCCGGGCTCGTTTCGCCCAGTCATGCTGATCGGATGTATGATTCAGAATAAAATCCAGAACCAGACTAATACCGTTCTTATTGAATTTTCTTGCTGCTTCCCGGAGATCATCCATGGTACCGATGGCAGGATTCACTTCTCGATAGTTCTCCACAGCATACCCGCCGTCATTTTCATGGATCGGCGTCTTATAAAGCGGCATGAGATGGATATAATTAATTCCCAATTCCTTGAAATAGGGAATATGATCAATTACTCCCTGAAGACTGCCGGCAAACAGATCCACATAGATTATACCGCCGACAATATCCTGACCCGTATACCAGTGGGGATCCTCTTCCCGTTTTCGATCCAGATTGATCAAGTACCTCGGCCGCTCCTTCACCCCCTGCCACATTTCAATCACAAGGTCCTTGAGAAATTCATTGAAATCAACACTGCTGCCGTACAGTTCATAGAGCAGTGTAATCAGAGGAGCCAGTTTTCTTTCCAGCCGATTATAAAAAAGTTCCCAACGTCTGCTTTTCTTCTGATTCCGAGGTATAGTGGATGTCACTCCCTCTAGTATCATCTGTGAATACATTTGCTGATCCATACATCCCCTCTATAAGATTTACGATCCCTGCGCTCTAGTGTTCACGCTGAATAACGCATAATCACAAAGAATTACACAGGAATCGTGTCTTAAGACCCCACTGCATCAAACAATCACTTCAGTGCAGACATCATTGGTATGAGTGCATATGCAGAGTTTAGGCTCAACCTTTAACTGATCCAGCCATAAGTCCGCGTACAAAATATTTTTGCAGTGAAAAGAATACAACCAACGGGAGAACCATACTAATAAATGCACCGGCTGTCAATAAATGCCAGTCCTGACCTCGAGTTCCAACCATGTTCAAGAGGCGCTGGGTAATCACCTGAAACTGCTCTCCGGAACCGCTCATGAAAACCAGAGCTACAAGCAGATCATTCCATACCCAAATAAACTGGAATATAGCAAATGATGCCAAAGCGGGTATTGACAGGGGCAGAATAAGCCGGATAAAGGTGGTAAAATGGGAGGCTCCGTCAATAAAAGCTGACTCCATAATACTTCTCGGAATAGTACTTACATAGTTGAAGAGCAGATATGTAGCCAAAGGCAGTCCGAAACCGGTATGGGCAAGCCACAATCCAAGGAAAGAACCATTCAGTCCGAGTTTCTGATAGTCCCGCAGAATAGGTATCAATGATATCTGCAGAGGAACTACCAGTATTGCCACAATACTGACAAATAGCAGCTTCCTTCCCGGAAAAGCGAGCCAGGCAAATCCATAGGCCGCAAAAGCGGCTATTAATATGGGAATTACCACCGCGGGTATGGTAACCGTAACACTATTGAGGAAAGCGGAAATCATGTTGTCGCTTCTTTCCGTAACCTCCTGCCCTTCACTGTTTACATACGTAAAATCCTTTCCTACTAGTACCTGTTCATAGTTTTCGATGGTGAAATCTTTCGGTGTATTGAAAGCCATCCACCAGCCGTTGGTATTTACAACATCACGACTGCGGAAAGAAGTTACCAGTATGCCGAAGGTGGGTATGGTCCAAATGATAATCAGTGCAATTAATAATGTATTAACTGCCCAGGCCTGTCTATTCTGTTTCCACCGTAAACCCTTTTCCTTAGCGGGTTTTGCTGTTTTTCCAGCTTCAATGCTTTCTGCTGCCATTAGAACACCTCCCGTTTACCGAATTGTTTCAAGTTGTACCAAACCACAGGGGTGACAGCAAGAACAATAATAATTGCAATTGCCGAGCCGCGTCCGTAATGGAGAAATTTGAACATCTGTTTGTACTGCTGGGTTGCAAGCACTTCGGTACCGAACAGACCATTGGTCATGGCGAATACAATATCGAAGATTTTCAGCGTCAGCAGCAGTATGGTTGTTGCAACAGTGACAATGGTACTTTTTATAAAGGGGATGATGATCTTGAAAATGATAGTATATTCTGTAGCCCCATCTATCCTGGCTGCTTCAATTAATGATGTGGGAACCTGCTTAATAGCAGCGGACTGCACAACCATGGCAAATCCTGTCTGCAGCCAGACAAGAATCACAATAAGGAAGAGGGTATTCCACGGTCTCAAAGTGAGCCAGTTCACCGGTTTTCCCCCGTTTCGGATAAGCAGCGTGAAAAGAATCACTGCAATCAGCTCAATAATCCCCCAGACTATGGTCTTGTAAACTTTGTCACGTTGATCCATCTCTTTATTCACCCAGAACAGGATGATCCTGAGAACAATCAGTGCTGATATAATAATGAGCAGTACTGTGCTGATCGTACTTCCGAGAGAGACGACAACTGCATTCATAAAGCCAATTTGGGAAGCTCCGGCCGGTTTATAGGCATATATGAACTTCCAAATAACACCGGCGCCCACAAAGGAGATGGCCATAGGCAGAAAAATAAAAGACTTCGCCACTTTCTCAAATTTCGATCTATCAGATAGCAGAGCAATAAGAAGACCAAAGAATACAGCAAAGCTCGTACCAAAAACCAGCCACATCAAGTTGTTGACGAAAGCTGTCTTCATGGTCCTGTCAGTAAACACATATGCATAGTTTTCCAAGCCCACAAATTCATTTGAGAGTTTACTGAAGAAACTCAGGTAAAAACTTCTGAAGGTTGGAATGAATAAGTACCACGCAAGAATTGCTATAGCCGGCCCGACAAACAGAAAAGGCGTCAGTCTCTTCTGCCATTTTGGTGCTAATCTCATAATAAAGAAATTAGCAACTATATACAGGGCGGCAACACCCCCTACGCCCCAAATTATAGCAACTATTGTAATCACAGCCTGCGGAGCACCACTATCCCTCAGGAAAATGAAGCCGCCGTAGAGTCCGAGAAATGTAGCTATTGGAACGAAGAGGGAAACGATAATTCGACCTAAGGCGGTGACAATTCTCTGAAAAAAATTCTCAGGCCTTTCATTAATTAATTTATCGGACATGATTTCCCCCGCATGTTTTTCGAATGGATTGTTTATCTTATTGAATACGCATTAGATGGGAACATAGTGCAGGAAGAACCGGGATCCGCTGACGGATCCCAGCCCTAATTTTTCACTTTTTTCTGTTTTTCACTTTTTTGCTGCTTCATGCAGCATGTATAGTATATTCATACTATATTTTACGGCCAGCTTGCTTCAATCTGTGAAAGCACATCTTCTACGGGCACTCCTGTAACCATGTCTGCCATACCTGTCCAGAATGTTCCTGCACCAACTTCAGCAGGCATATTGTCGGAACCGTCAAATCGGAAGACTTCAGCATTGACAAGGATTTTTGCCAAATCTGCTTCAATTGCGGAACCGTAGTCATCAAAGTCCTGGTCATTATGGGGGAAGAGAGCTCCGCCGGCAGCTGCCCAGGATTTACATGCTTCCCAAGTTGTAAGATATTCCAGGAACTGGCGCACTTCCGGCCTGTCATTGAACATAACAAACTGGTCACCGCCGCCGAGTACGGGAGTTCCGTATTCCGGATCAATCTGCGGCAATGCGAATACACCGACCTTTTCTTCTACATTATTCTGTACCGAATCCTGCATAAATCCAATGATAAAATTCCCCTGTCTATGCAGCAGCGCCTTCGGGGGATTCTCAAACAGAGGCTGTACAGCATCACCAAAATTTGTGGTTGCTATAGCCATACCGCCGCCGTAGGTATATTTTTCACTCAGCCAGATATCGGCCATGATTTCAGCTGTTTCCTGTACTGCCGGATGGTCAAAGGGGATTTCATGGTTCACCCATTTATCATACATCTCAGGTCCAGCAGTTCTCAGCATGATGTCTTCCATCCAGTCTGTTGCCGGCCAGCCGGTTGCTGCACCGCTTTCAATTCCTATGGACCAGGGAGTATAGCCGTCTGCTATCATCTCATCCATCAGATCATACATTTCGTCCCAGGTTTCGGGAATTTCATAGCCCTCTTTTTCGAAAACCTCTTTGGGATACCATACAAAGCTTTTTGCATTCACACGGTGAAATACTCCGTATACATCACCTTCATAAGATCCTAACTCCTTCCATGCCGGTGTGTAGTTTTCGTCTATCCTGCTGATTACTTCATCATTCAGGGGGACCAGTTCTCCCTTTTCAGCAAAATTCTTCATAAGTCCGGGCTGGGGCAGAGCCGCAACATCCGGAGGATTCCCAGCTTCAACCTGAACAATTATCTGCGTTTCAAATTCAGATGACGGTTCATACACAACATCAATTCCCGTTCTCTCTTCAAAGGGCTTCATAGCCTCTTCAAACCGCAATGCTTCCGCATCTCTGAATGCTCCGAAAACTTTTACTACATTTGTGTCTTCGGCTTCTTCCTTCTGAGACTGTGCAAATAACGCCGTGGACGACAGCAGCAGCACAAGACTCATAACCAGTATCAAACCTTTCTTCATGGAACAACCTCCTAATAATTTAGGTTCTTTTATATTGACTTCCACATCCTTATGGAGTGGTTTGTCTTTCAATAATACTCAGTTCAAGCTCTATCTTCTCTTTTTGGATTTTCGGGTTTTCCATCTGCGCCATCAACCGTTCAACTGCCATGGTTCCCGACTGTTTCAGCAGCTGTCGGATAGTGCTTATACCCATATAGCCGGCCAGATCAATATCATCAAAACCTAAGACTGCTACATCTTCGGGTATACGGATATTCATCTGCTGGGCGGCTTTGATAAGCCCCACTGCCTGCAAATCCGAAGAACAGAAAACCGCCTTGGGGTAGTTGTTCCCTTTCAATAAGCCTTTAGCACATTCCACAGCAAACTCAATTCCATAAGGATGGAATCGCACGTTTATATCCTCTAAGACATAACCAAATTCTGCCAAGCGCTCCCGATAGCCGAGCAGGCGTTCTTCCGTGGCATGTAGACTGTAAGCAGGCTGTCCACCCTCTCCCATAAAGGCAAAATTCTTATACCCCTTGTCTATGAAAAAGTCAGCAGCCATTCTGCCCCCATTCCTGTTATCTATTACTATGCTGGAAACACTTTCATGGCCGAATTCAAGACAGACTAAGGGTATTCCGCTCTTTTTAAACCGTATAAAATCTTCTTCAAGAAACGGAAGAGACATGATGATGAGCCCGTCAATTCTTCCGGAATAAGGAAGCATTCTCAGATACCCCTGCAGCTGATCAACAGAATTGATGGCATATGTGATAAGATCATAATCCGAAGCTACCAGGGCTTCCTGAATACCGTTCAAGCGCAGCACGAATGAAGGAGCAGTAAAAAACGGAGTGATTACACCGATTCGCTTCACTCCCCTTCTCGCCCTTGCAACTGCTTCTGCTTTGGGAGTGAAATCAAGTTTTCTCATGGCATCTTCTATCTTACGTCGGGTATTTTCAGCTACCTTTGTCGGAGAGTTGAGAAACCTTGAAACTGTGGTGATGCTGACTGATGCTTGGTGAGCAACATCGTAAATTGTTGCATCCTTCTCCATGAACTCACACACTCCTATATTATGAAAGTGCTTTCATTGTTTTCATGGTAAACCCGTTAATTCTTTGTGTCAACAGTTTTTTTTGGCCAATATTCAGCATTATTCAGGGGAGTATGTAAATGGGATTTTCTAAACTTATCAGAGAGGTATTCAAGAAAAATTTCTGGATGACTCAGCATGCAGTGAGAATTCACAGCACTGAAAATGGAGTTTACGAACTCATAAATCACTTCCGAACGATTCTCTTTCATATGAATCCCTCCTGATCAAAAAAAAACCGCATACCCCTTTTCGGAATATACGGTTACCTAGTCCTGCTGAACTCAGCTGCTGCAGGAAACTGCTGAGTCAGCAGCTCCACTGCAGTCAGGATTTAATGATGTGAATTGCTGTGGCTATGTTCACCATTATGATGCTCACCATTATGATGCTCACCATGCCCTTCTCCCAAGTGCTGGGGAGAACATGTA
This sequence comes from Spirochaetales bacterium, assembly GCA_021736605.1. Classification (GTDB taxonomy): domain Bacteria; phylum Spirochaetota; class Spirochaetia; order PWKH01; family PWKH01; genus JAIPFS01. The sequence goes on from JAIPFQ010000003.1 coordinate 17,877, forward strand.
TTGCCATTAGATCTTAATGTATCCTTCAGCAGACAATCGATAACATCGGGAATTTTTCCTTCTGTTCCCGTAATTTGAGAAATACCATACTGGTCGAAAAGAGCCTGTGCTCTTCTTCCCATTCCTCCTGTAACAACTACAGAGACCCCATGCTTATGAAGCAGTTCGGGAAGGACACCCGGTTCATGTCCGGGATTTTCAAGTGTTTCCTGGGAAGTACACGTTCCATTCTCAACTTCAATCACTGTATAGGTCTGACATCTGCCGAAATGCTGTGAAACATAACCATTATCTGCTGCTATCGCTACTTTCATCTTTTCCTACCTTTTCCTCAAGTTCCTTTATGCGCTTCTGCAGCCCTTCAAGTTCTTTAGAAACTACATTTTCCTCGTTCTTAAGCTGTGTAAGCACTTCTTCTTGAGTATAAGCAGGATCATAAGGATATTCAACAGGCGGATAGGCATAATTCCTATACATTCTTCCTCTGCCGACTCCATAAGCTCCAGCAAAACCGTAGCCGAAACCTCTTCCGCGGCCTCTCCAGCCGAAACCACCGAAACCACCAAATCCCTGGGTATACCCCGGTCTGTCGTAACCTGAACAATATCCCAAAGCTCGTCCTGTTCTCGGACCCATTCCATCTGGACCTGTTCTATCTCCTCGCGGCATAACGCACCTCCGTGTAATTGATTATTATTATCATTAAAGCGGCAAAAAAATTTGCCTCTTTCCTTTAGCCAATTTGTTTTCCTATACTGGAAAATTTCATGATTATCTTCCTGTGAGTCCCCGGCAATCCCTGCATAATCCATAATACTGCACCACATGCCGTTGAATCTTGAAGTCATACGCCTCTTCCAGCTGTTTCTCAACCTTCTGCATAAGTTCTTTTTCTTCCGGTGAAAAATGCTCATATCTGACTATACGAGAGCAATTTGTACACACAAGCTGATGATAATGGGGAACATCTTCATCCTGTTTTGCTATCTCGTAACGAGCTTTACCATCACCAATATCAATTTTATTAACAATATCCATCTGCTCCAGAAGATTAAGCGTCCTGTATACCGTAGCTATACCAATCCCGGGATATTCACTATGAACATTCATATAGAGTTCATCGGCGGTCAAATAATTCTGAGTACTGTTGAGTGTCTCTAAAATAACCTGACGCGGTATGGTCATGCGGAATCCTTTCCCGCGAAACCGTCCATGATATCCGCCGTGTTTTCCATAAGGTCCCGGCATATAAGCTTCTCCCTGAACAGATGTGATTATCAATCAATTCTCAATAACAATATACCAGGATTGCATCCATCTGTCAAGCCATTTTACGTAACAAGGAACCTAACAAGGAACAGAACAAACCTATCAAACATTTTTCCGATGAAAAGGGAAACAGATAGCCCCAAATTAAGCCTTATCCGGCGTAATAAAATCTCTCAATTGATATCATGCTGCATCTTGATAATCCGTTCCGCCCTGAAAAATATATGACCCAATAATTGCCGTAAAAGGAGCAACCAGCACTAATCCGAAACTTCCAACAAGAGTATGCAGGATCTCAGCACTTACATACGTTAAGTTCAGCATATTAACCATGGGGGTTCCCTGTGCCATAAACACCATCAGCAGAGCAGTGAAACCTCCTGAGTAGGCTAATAACAGCGTTGTAGTCATTGTTCCCACAACTGCTCGTCCCACCTTGAATCCTGACATCATCAGTTCCTTCCTCCCAATTCGCGGGTGATGGTATCGAATCTCCTCCATGGAAGCCGAAATATCCATTGCTATGTCCATCACCGCTCCTGAATTTGCAAGAAAAATACCGGAAATAAATATTGCCGTTAAATCAAGATGAGCAAACCCGGAATATAAAAGCGTCTCTGAAAACGGCTTAACAGCCCCGTGTACAGAGAAGAAGTTCCCAAAACCGATGGACATGGCTGCAGTAATACCTACTCCTGATACAGCACCGAGAAATGCGCTAAGTCCCCGTCTTTTGAAACCGCCTACGAGAAAAATGATAACCCCGGTAAGGATAATAACAATGCCTGCAGTCAGCAGAATGGGGTTATAGCCATTCAGAAAACCAGGAATCATTACTTTCCAAATAAGAACGCCGGTAAATAAAAACGAAAACAAGGCCTTAACTCCTGTCCAGCCTGCATAAATTACAAGAAAAAGCATAAATACAGCCAACAGAATCACCTCTATGGTCAAACGGTAATGATCATAGGGTACAGCTGATGTGATATTTCCATCGTCATCAACAGATGCATTGATGAGGGCAGTATCCCCTTCCTTGAATATCTTATCCAGCTCAAGTCTTCCAGCCAGCTGATTCTGCCCTTTCAGAATTTCTCCTCGATGACTCATTGACAGCACTCGCATAGAAACTTTCTGTTCTCCTGTTTTTATTATTCCATACTGCTCCACTTGAGTATTGTCAACTTCAGTTATCTTTCCACGTAGTGAGATGACATTTTTCCTGTTATTCTGTTCATACCCCGTCGGCATGAACAGCAGGAAAAGGGTAATTAGTCCAATGAAGACAACAAGTATTTTATCCATGTGTCTCATAGTATCTTTGATATTCTTCATTATTTCCTCATTTTTGCTGGCTTAAAACTTAGTGATAGGCTGAAAAGTTTTACATTACTGTCCCTCAGAGAATATTTTTCACTCTAGAACAGCGTTATATCGATATAAATCTAGATTTACTTGAATATCTTATGAGTTTTTGTCTACTTCCAAACTATCTCTAAATTTTGTGCCACTGTAAAAAGAATACACAGGGAGAGACTGCTCCGTCTCTCCCCTGATGAAATTACTTGCAGAAGGATTTTCCCGTCATCAGTTTTAACGACTGCTGACAGCTGAAATCGGAAAATTCATGATATCTGCAATTTTCCAAAAAATATCGGTATTATCATAGTAGCCCTGAAAGAGTCCAGCGTTCGGACCCAATGCAAAAGTAGGAACTGGTACAGCTGTGTGGGAATAAGAAGTCCAAGCCAGACCAGCACGTTGGTTAAGGATATGGGTAACAGTTACTGTGAAGGGTTCATAGTATCCGTAAAGCAGGTACTCATTCTGGGAAGCCGGTCGTACAATCTCTCCTCCCAAACTTCTCTGCAGTGCTTCTTCCAGCTGTGCATATTCATTTTCGTTAAGATCTGTTAAACCGAAGTAGTTTTCCAATGCAGGAAGCAAATCTTCAAGTTCTGCTGAATAGACTGAATGTTCATCTTTATACGGTCCGAGCACTTCAGCATCAAAACCCTCGTAGGAAATATGCTGCTCCTGAAGCCCGGAAAATGCAGATTCGTATCCAGTTCCAGCAAAACCGAGGGTCAAACCGCCCGTTTCATGGTCCGCAGTTACCACAATAAGCGTATCTTCGGGATGCTCATTATAGAAGGATACAGCCTCCTCTACAGCATCATTGAAAGCAATGGTATCCTGAATTGCGGTTACAGCATCATTAGCATGACAGGCATGGTCAATTCTACCGCTTTCTACCATCATGAAAAAACCATTTTCATCCTGAGAAAGCAGTTCTATACCCTTCCGCGTAAGCTCAGCTAAAGAAGGCTGTTCAGCATCATCTATATCATAATCAAGATGCGAATAAGAGAAGAGTCCCAGCACTTTTTCATCAGCCTGGGGGGTCCATTCCAGAAAACGGCGAGTATCACTTTCGCTTATAAAAGTCTCATATCCCATATCTGCCATTTCTTCAACAAGGTCCCGACCATCTGTTCTTTTTGAAGGGAGTCCGCTGCCTGCTGAAACAAAGTGGCGATATCCGCCTCCTGCAAAATAATCAACCCCGCTGTCAGACATATCAGCAGCAATTTCATTTTCATTTCCACGGTGCTCATTATGTGCAGCAAATACTGCAGGAGTAGCATGAGTCATTCTTGTGCTGGTAACAATACCGGTTGCCATATCTTTATCCTGAGAATACTCAACTAAATTTTTCAGCGGCTGTTTTTCCGTTCCCACCCCGATGGCATTGATATATGTTTTATACCCCGTTGCAATTGCAGTTCCTGCAGCTGCAGATCCTGTTATGAACCGGTCAGCGGCATAAGTAGTAATCATACCCTGTGCCGGGAATTGAGAAAAATCTGTTTTTTCAACAGGCTTTCCGAGTCGTGAACCGACATATGCCTCCGTGGCGGAAACCTGAGGCATCGCCATACCGTCACCAATAAGTAAAATCACATGTTTAACATTACTCTCAGCTGCCGCTCCTGCAACTGCCGAAACGCTTGGATCAGTCGTGGAAGATACTTCCTGTGCACCCTCTGCTGCGGCAAATCCTGCAGCGCTCAAGAGAATAAGAGCAGCTGAAAGGACTCTTTTCACACTATCTTTCATTTTTTTCTCCTATAGAAATTAATTTTGATACTGCAGTGTGTCCTTTGCTTATGAGATTTTTATGATGTTTTTTTAATAAACTGACTAATCTTTCGTTAAGAAAATATGAGCTTTTTCAACCAACCACCCAACGAACCAACCACCCAACAAACCAACCACCCAACCGCCAGCGTTTATGGAGTACTCAGATAGCGGTTTTTATTCTCAAGATGGTCTTCGTAGGTTCTGCCGAAATGGATTCCGCCGTTTCGATCGTGCAGATAATACAGATAATCCGTCTCAGCAGGATATACGGCTGCCTTCAGCGCTTCATGTCCCGGACTGCCGATGGGAGTCGGCGGCAAGCCCTTTTTTCTTCGTGTATTGTAGGCAGTCTCTGCTTCAAGCTGTGCTTTCGTCAAAGGATTCGACCAGTCATCCAGCTCATACCGCGTAGAAGCATCAATACCCAAGGGCATATTTTTTTCAAGCCTGTTGTAGATAATTCCGGCAATAAACGGCATCTCTTCATGATTTGCAGTCTCTCGCTGAACCATAGATGCAATGATAATAACTTCATTCACCGTATACGGGGAGGAACGAAGATCACTCCAATATGGAGTTAGAGCTTCTTCAAATCGATCTATCATAGCTGAAACAACCTGAACAGGAGATAGCGAGTACGGATAGAAACGATAACTGCCGGGAAAAACCAGCCCTTCGATGAAGGGATAACCTCTTTCTGCAGCAGCTTTATCGGCCTTGGAAAGAAATTCATCCAGTGAAAGATCAGTAAAATAGGAGCTCACACGGGAATACAGCTCTTTTACAGTCATACCGGGAAAAACATGGATATCAATAAACTGGACTTCCCCCGCAGTAAGAATATCCGCGGCTTCCCTGAAGGTTATGCCCTGAGGGAAGATATAACTGCCTGCCTGGATCCGGGTGTCAAACCCCTTCGAAATAAGGTAGCGTTTAAATAAGAAGCGGCTGCTTATGATACCTTCCCTTTTCAACTTCCTCACCGTCACATCCACGGGCTGCCCTCTGGAAACCGTAATCTCAACTGCCTGCTGCTGATCAGAACCTGAGACCACTCCAAGGCCGGCTCCAGCATTTCGCAAGATAAGACCTGTTCCGATTCCCAGAAAAATTAAGCCGAAAAAGAAGATATAAAACCAAACATTCCTAAAATTCCAAATATCTCTAAATGTAAAGGATGTTTTCTTTTTCTTCTTTGGCTTCTTTTTTTTGTTTACCGGCCAATCCTCTCTATCTTTCGGTTTTTCTGTCGATTTATCCGCCGTTCTACTCGTCAGTGATTTTTTTATATTCCGAAATTTTTTCATTGTTCTGATCGATTTTTCGTTCAGTTTCTACAATTTCCCTCTTTATCTGTTCGATCTGCTGCCGCTTGTTGTCCACCAGCTGCTTATCCCTGTCAATAATCTGCATCAATTCACTTATTTTCAGCTCGGTTTCCAGCTTTTTAATTTTCTTTTCTGTCTCTTCAATTCTCTTCCTGTATTCTCCAATACGTTCAAGAATATCCTTCAGTTCATCATCCTTGAGATCCTTATAAATATCCGGATGATCAAGTACATACGAACCAATCTTGCTGTAGAGCTGCTTTATATTTGCGTCATGCACCTCTTTACTTTCATTAAGCTCTTCTACCCGCTTATCCAGATTCTCTGAGACTCCTGCATGAGAAAGCATTTCTTCATTTCTATACTTATCAGACTTCTTCTCTTCCAACCGTTTATTGAGCAAATCCTGATTCTTATCCAGCTTTGTATACTCCTCTGCAAGGGACGTAGCAGTTTTGCTCTTAATATCTTTAATCATTTTTGAAGTGCAGATCTGTTTGCCGGCTTTTCTGAAAAGCTGTTCACGATCTTCATTTAACTGATCAATCTCTTTTCGCATTTTTTTCTGCCGCATCCTTAATGAGACCCGCTCAAAAATGGAAGCAGCAACATACCTCAGTTCGATATCCTTCAACTCTTTCTGAACCTTTGTAAGCTTTGCATTCTGATGAATCACTGCAGAGAAAACAAGGGAAAATTCCTCACTTGCCTCTCCAGCAGTGTACTCTTCATAAGCAATCACTCCGATCCGACTGTAAAGCGAGTTCTTTTCAAATTCAATAGAAGCAAGCCGCTGTTCAATCTGCGAAATCTCCTCTTTTGATGTTTTTACTGCATGATCAGCTTTATGGATATCATCAATAAGTCGATCAATCCTTTTTATTTCCCCTTCTACACCCAGGATCTGATCCAATATCTCTTTTTCTGGAAATTCTTCAGGTTTGATGTGGGGAGAAACTACCTTCCCCAGGTCTGCAAGGTTCTGCTCGAGAATTTTCTGAACCTTGGCAACTTCTTTCTGGTATGTATTAATAAGCGAACGTTTCTCTTCCATCCTCATCTCCTTTTGCAACCATTGTATCATACCACATTACCCTTTCCTTGACAAAGAAACAGTCTGTTTATATTCTAATAAAAACAGACAATTGTGGAAAAACAGTAGTGTCTCATAAGAACAAACAATTATTAGAAGAGTTTTACATTATCTGCGGCGATATTGATTTAGCAAATCCTACTTTACTGCAGCAGAAAACACCGGTCCTCCTAAGCGATGCTTATCAGCGTGATACTATTGTTGAAGCTGTCAGTGCGGATGGCGCCGGATTAGCAGCAATTATCTCATCTATTCTCATCACCCATAAAAGAAAATCTGTAAAATCAGTTAATCCAAAAGAATCTGAGGTGTCTGCGGCAGAACCATCGGTACTAGTCTTGATGAACAGCGATGAAATCCTGAATAATGCTCAGTATTTTCATCAGTTCTCTTCAGAGAGAAGTGAATCACGGCGCTGCCTCAGTCATGCTGTCATTGGGGATAAGGATAATGCAAAAAGAGACCTCAAAGCTCTTTATGCCAGACCTGAGGTGATTATTTCTACTCCCGATAGAATTATTGATCACGTACGAAGAGACAATCTCATCCTGAATGCCGTTACAAAAGTTATTATCGTACGTCCCCAAGCCAGTACTGATAATGCTGACAGCTCTGAAATGGAAAATGAAGCCGCTGAAGACAGAGAAAAAAATATTCCCCAAACCGCTGAACAAAAGCATCAGAATGACGCTGAACTGCCCCGCTGTACATCTGCAGCAGAAGCTGCAGCAGTTGAAGGAGATACAGCTGTTTCGGAATTTTCCGAAATCGAAGCTTCACCTTCAGAAGCAATCCTCAGTTTTGATCATGATGTGCTCTTCATCAGCTCTAAAATACCACGGCATCCTGCCGTTCATCTCTTCACCCCAGATGCAGAGCAGACAAACAACCTTCACGAACTTGTTAAACGGCCGAAAATAATAAGACGTGAAGACTGGGACAGCAGCAGAAAAGCTATTTGGATACAAACCGTCAATGTCCTAGAACCCCAAGAAGCCCTGAACATCATTTATGCACGTGCTTATGATAAAGGGATAATTATTTGTGCTGATAACGCACAGAAGGAGGATCTGTCAGCGCACATCAATCAAAGTTTTTTGCACATCAATTTTTCTGTCTACACAATTTCAGAAAGCATCAGCATGCATTTCGATGGACCCGTTTCAGTGATTGTGTACGGTATTCCCGATATCAGTTCTCAAAGCAGGCGCAAGGCCTTTCTCAAACTTTTCAACACAATAAATGTATCGGAATTCATTTTTATCCTTACACAGTCTAATCGTTCCAGATTCAAAATTTTACAGGAGAATTATACCATGGATGAACCAAAAGAGACAAAACATTCACCAGAAGAAGTATTTGCAGGTAAACTCAAAATGCTTACAGAACAAGTTCGGCTGGACAAAAATCCGGAAGAACTGAACAAAATTAAAAAACTGATGAAAAAAAATGTCCCCTTTCATCTCCGTTCCTATCTCTTTGCCTATCTGCTGCGCGAAGCGATGGGAAATATCGATTCAGAATATGAACACAGGAGTAAAAAGGATACAAGTAAACCGGCAGATCCGGATGCCGCTACCCTATTCGTGAGCATCGGCAAAAAAAGAAGAGTCTACCCCAAGGATTTAGCAAAATTATTTAAAGCAAACTTAGAACTTTCAAATGAAGAGATAGGTTCAATACGGGTTCTGGATAATTATTCCTTTATCAGTATTTCGAAGGATAAAGCCCAGATCGCTATTGAAAAAATGGACGGAATCAAATTCCGCGGGCGAAATATCACAGTCAATTTCGCCAAAAAGAAGCAGGGCTAATTTCAATGTACATTTCATTACACCAAGTAGGAGATTTAGAGACGAATGCCTATATCATAAGTGAGAATAAGAAAGATTGCTGCATTATTGATCCCGGCGACAACGCCGAAGAGATCATCGAAGATATCAATGAAGAGGGGTTCAGACCTCAGGGAATACTCCTAACCCATGGACATTTGGATCATATTATGGGCATTCCTGAAATCATTGCTTATTTTAATGCGAAAGGGGTCCATGTCCCCGTCTATATTCACCGAGATGATGCCTCTTCCTTAGGTACCGAGGCGGCTTCCTATCATAAAGGGTTTTTTATGTCAGTTAATCCGGCGATGTTCTACCAGAACATCCATCATATTGAGAAACTGCCTCAAGCTGAACAGTACCTCGAAGACGGGGCAATGATTACTGATTCTTCTTTGCAGGTTCTTCATACACCGGGTCACAGCCCTGGTTCCGTCTGCTTTTACTCTAAGAAACACAATACACTGTTTTCCGGGGACACTCTTTTCAAGGATTCCGTTGGACGCTGTGATTTGCCCGGAGGAAATATGAATACTTTAGAACAGAGTATTCAGGAAAAACTCCTCGGACTCGGGGGAGATACTAACATACTCCCGGGCCACGGTGAAGCGACTTCCCTGGCCGAAGAACTGAAAAATAATCCATTTCTCTAGTACTGCTTCAGAACTAGCGAACTTGAATTACAGCCTCACCAGCTGATTTATAAAACTGATTCATAAAACATCAGCTGGTGAAGAGCTTAATTAACTGCACAGCTTCATAAGCCCGCAGTTTCACATTCTGAACCCTGCCTGTTTCAGTTTTCAGTTCACATGAGCATGAGTACTCAATAATTAATTCAAGCCCTTCTGCTGCTTTTCTCCTCTCCATTCTTGCATTCGATGCAGAGCAGTGCATAGGGAATTGCCCTCAAACGTTCCTGAGGAATTTTCTTGCCGCAGCTTAGGCATTTCCCATACCGTTGATTTTTAATTCTTGATATTGCGGAATCGATCAACCGCAATCGTTTTACTTCATGCTGATTGAGAGCTTCCATCTGGCGTTTATCAATATCATCCGAGGCAACATCTCCAAGATCCTTGATGCTCATATCACTTACTAACTGCTTGAAATCCTCATCTTCAGACATGAATTTCCTGATGATTTCTTCTTTCATCTCAAAAAGTTTCTGTTCCATCTCATCAACAAATTGTTTATCCAAATTACTCACCCCCTAGATTGTAACCACTTTACGCGGTTGGATGTTACATAATATAATTTACTTAATTTGTCAAGCAGTTTGAAGCTGTTGACAGCAGTTTGAAGCTGTTGACAAAAGCTGAAACATTCCATAGAATTTTTTTGTTTCATACATGCGGGCACAAATTTTAGTGATACCTTCGCGATTATCCCTTTAACGCTGATTAAGGGCTTTCCAAATCGGGAGAATGCAATTGTCACTAAAATTCATGCCGGTAAATGTGTTATAAATATAAGCTATTTCCCGTACTGGACTAATCATGAATTGACCAATTCTTGTTGAAACAATATGATGCGGTAAGCTATGTATTCATGTAAACATACAGCCTGCAGGAGGAATTGTGGCAAAAGAAGAAGCTATTGAAGTAGAAGGTATAGTAAAGGAATCTTTACCGAACACCATGTTCAGGGTTGCACTTGAAAATGGACACGTAATCCTTGCTCATCTGTCTGGAAAGATGAGAAAACATTACATTAGAATTGTACCCGGTGATAAAGTAAGGGTCGCGCTGTCTCCGTATGACCTCACACGAGGAAGAATTATTTACAGGGAAAGATAAAAACAACATCTGCAGAAACAAGCAGAAAAACATTTTCAGCTAAACAACTAAAGCGTAAACTAGGTAATATAAAGTAATAACTTGGTAAAAACTAAAATAATTCATTTTTACTATATTCAAAATATGCTTTTATTTCTTAATCAAAACCCAGGTTGCCCCGGAACCGCCTAAAGCTCTTCCCGGCGTACCAGAAAGTCCTGCATGGGGAGACACGTCAATACACGTCTTTACGACCCGTTTTAATACCGGCTCTTCCTGGGAGTGATTGCCCTTGCCGTGGATAATCAGAACTTTTTTCAAACCATCCCTGGAAGCCTGCTTGAGAAAATTCATAGTTGTTTTATGAGCTGTATCGCTGACCATCCCATGGAGGTCAAGAACTCTCTGAGGAAGAAGATCTTTGGCAGCTTTCTTCCCAACATTCGCTTTATGTCCAAGGCGGGAGTGTTCGTCCTCTTCTTTTTGTTTAATCACGTCGTCAGAAGGGGCATACTTATCTAAATGAGCTGTCCAGTCATCTGAACGGCTAATATCTCTATTTTTATTACCATTGACACTGCTTTTTTCGGCTCGCTCAGCTCTGTCACCTGACCTGCTGCTGTTATCTCGCTGGTCTGTTTTTCGTGTTTTGTCTGAATGGCCTTGGACAGACTCCCATTCATCCAGAATCTTTCCAAAGTCCATAATTCAGCTCTCTCTAATATCCTGTATTTCAATCACATATGGTTTTATGAGCTCTACAAGATCATCTTTATTAATATCCGTAACCTTCATGGTGCAGAGAGCGTTGGTCGGGGCAGTGCCGAGAAAAGTACCGAAGGAGATGATATTCCCGCCGTTCTCGAATACCGCTTTGGTAATTTCAAAGATTTCACCTGGATGATCCGGAACCAGCATGGATACACGTGTTCCCTGATCTCTTGCACCAAACAACTCAGAAAACACTTTAAACAGGTCTGATTCAGTGATAATCCCCACAAGCTCTTCATCTTCCACAACACATAAGCCGCCGATATCATTATCAACCATGATGCGGGAAGCCTCTTCTATAGCAGCCCCGGGACTAACGGTAATCGGTGTTTTCGTCATTACTTTATCCACCGTCAGCTTTGATACAAGATATGCCATCTCATAAACATCCAGTGTGCTTGCAGGTGAAGGTGAAGCATACAGAATATCCTTCTCAGTCACGATACCAATCAAGCGTTTGTGATTATCCACAACAGGAAGTCTATGAACCCGATTTTTCCTCATAATCTTCTGAGCATCAGTAATAGGAACTGAGGCTTTTACAGTTATCGGATTCGGTGTCATCCGCCGGGCAACAATCATACCTTTTCCTCCTAAAATTAGCGTCCAGTTCACATATCTGCTTCATACCTGAACAAGAACACGTAAATCATCACTAGCACTATTTTAGTATATCACAAAAACCAGTCTTTTCGTTACCTGAAACACATGATTTTTTCGCCGCTGTCAAGAATTTTACTTTATTAGCGGTTACGGTCCTGATGATAAAAAACGAAATCGTCCTTTTAAAACTTCTGAATTAAATTCCGAGATACGCTTTCCGAACCTCCTCATCCTCCATCAGCTTAGAAGCTTTGTCTGTTAAGGTAATCTGTCCATTTTGAAGAACATATCCCCGATGTGCTACTTTCAAGGCCATATTCGCATTCTGCTCCACAAGAAAAATGGTAGTCCCGCTTTCCTTGTTAATTTTTTCTATTATATCAAAAATCTGCTGCACAATGAGAGGGGCGAGTCCCAAAGACGGCTCATCCAGCAGAAGCAGCCGAGGTCGAGCCATAAGAGCTCGTGAGATTGCCAGCATCTGCTGCTCCCCGCCGCTCAGCGTTCCGCCGGGCTGATACTTACGCTGTTCGAGAATAGGGAACAACTCAAAAATATATTCAATGTCTTTTTTTAGTTCACCCTTATCCTTACGCAGATAACCGCCCATATCAAGATTCTCCATCACGGTTAACTGGGGAAAAATTCTCCGCCCTTCAGGGACCTGGGATATACCGAGTTCAACAATCTTATTCGTCGGCATACTGGTTATATCTTTTCCTTCGAAGAAAATCTGTCCGGTCCGGGGAGGCACAGCCCCGCACATGGTCATAAGCGTAGTAGTCTTACCCGCACCATTAGCACCAATCAGAGTGATTATTTCACCTTTTTCAACTTCAATATCAACATTCCGCAATGCTTGAATGTTTCCGTAAAAAGTATTGATTTTACTCAGCTGCAGCATCTTCATAGATCACTCTCCCAGATATGCTTTAATGACATCAGGATTCTTCTTGATTTCCAAAGGTGAGCCCTCAGCAATAAGCTTACCATAATCAACAACATAAATTCTCTCAGCTACACTCATAACAAGACTCATATCATGTTCAATAAGGAGGATCGTGATATTCTCCGTATCCCTAATAATATTGATAGTCTTTACAAGCTCCCGTGTCTCCAGCGGATTCATTCCAGCAGCGGGTTCATCAAGCAAAAGAAGAAAGGGTTCAGTAGCCATGGCTCGGGCAATTTCAAGGCGTCTCTGTGCACCATAGGGAAGATTTTTTGCAAGGTTGTTGGAAAACTGCTCTAAGTTGAGCTTTTTAAGAATATTGTAACTGTCATGAATGCACTTCTCTTCCTCTTCCTTGACTTTTTTCCCTTTAAACATGGAACCAATCACACCAGTTTTCAGATGCTGATGCCTGCCGATCATGATATTCTCTAGAACGGTCATATTACTGAAAAGCCGAATATTCTGGAATGTTCTGGCAAGGCCCTTTTCGTTGATGACATGCGGTTCCATACCATTTATCCGGGTTGATTCAGCAGCCTCTGGGGCTTGAATAAAGACATCCCCCTCGGTCGGCTGATACACACCGGTTATACAGTTAAAGAAAGTTGTCTTCCCAGCTCCGTTAGGTCCGATGAGTGCGACAATTTCGCCTTTATCAATGCGAATATTTACTTGATCAACCGCCCTGAGACCGCCGAAAACCATACTCATATCTTTTACATTCAGTATTGGATTCATCATAAATCCTCTTCTTCAAAGGTGTACTTATTTCGTACCCGGGGAACAATCCCTTCAGGCTTAAATATCATCATAAGAACCAGTACCAAGCCGAAAATCAGCATTCTGTATTCACTGAATGCTCTGAAATACTCAGGAAGCAGCATCATAAGTGATGCCCCGACGAGAACCCCGGGGATAGATCCCATACCGCCTAATACAACAATACAGAGAATCATTACTGACTCCCAAAGTGTAAAGCTGGCAGGATTAATAAAGGTAGTCTTTGCAGCAAGCAGTACGCCAGCAAACCCGGCCCACATGGCTCCCAGGGCAAAGCTGTAAAGTTTTGATCGTGCAAGACTGACTCCCATGGACTGGCAGGCAATTTCGTCTTCCCTCATAGCCTCCCAAGCGCGCCCTATCTTCGAGTTCTCTAAGTTTTTAATGAGTATGATTGATATAATAACCATCGCCAGGGCAATCAGATAGATATACTTAGAAGCGAAAATGGGATCAACCCTCATTCCAAAGAACCATGGTCGTGGAATTTGACTGATTCCACTTGGTCCCTGGGTAACATCACCCCAGTTCTGAAGCACCATACGGGTAATTTCTCCAAAAGCCAAAGTTACAATAGCCAGATAGTCACCCCGGAGGCGAATAACCGGCAGACAAATCAGAGCTCCGAAAACAAGGGAAAGCAGAACCGCTGCAGGAATTGCTATCCAGAACATCAGTCCAGTCTGCAGGCCTAGGGAGTAAAACCAGTCTTGCGCAAAATGGAAAAACAGCGCATAGGTATACGCTCCCACGGCATAGAATGCAGCATAGCCCAAATGAAGCAGGCCTCCGTAGCCGATAACAATATTCAAGCCCAAACCGAGAATGATATAGATCAGTACGGAAATCATGATGTTTGTCTGATACATGGAAAAAATAAAGGGAAAAGCGACAAGGAAAACTATCAATGCCGTTAATGACGGCTTTTTCACCTTCGGTTTCCCAAGTGTGCTTCTGATTATCCCTACTTCAGTACTTTTCTTCTTGGCTGCAAATTCCTTTCTAGCATGCATATATCTCCAAACAAAGGAGAGAAAGAAAGTACCGATGCCGACATACACCAAATTCCCCCATCGATAAAAGGTTTCAGGAGTTTCTCCCATGGTGGAAACTTTCATAACCATAATGGGAAATGTCAGGAATATGAACCAAAGAGCACTCAAGGTGGATTTTTTCAGTTCTTCAAGCCAGTTAATTTTCTGCATATCCTCCCTCCTAAACCTTCTTGAGTTCTTTCTTACCAAGGATTCCGGAGGGACGTACCAGAAGAATAATGATAAGAATGATAAATGCAAATGCATCTTCGTAATCACTGGAGATATAACCTGCTCCGAAACTTTCGCCCCAGCCGAGGACAAAACTGCCGAGAACAGCACCGGGAACAGATCCGATTCCTCCCAGTACAGCGGCAACAAAAGCTTTAATCCCTGCAATAAAACCGATGTAGTAGTTGATCTGTCCCATATATGAGCAGATAAGAACTCCTCCCAAGGCTGCGGTTACAGAACCGAGAAGGAACGTCATAGATATAACCTGGTTAACATTGATACCCACTAACTGGGCCATCTGCTTATCCTGAGCTGTTGCCCGCATGGCTTTACCCATCTTGGTAAACTTAATGATAAATGTAAGGAAGACCATAACAACAGCAGTGGTCATGAGGATAAAAAGCTGATTTGAGTTCAGGATATTCCTGTAATCATTAAGAAAAGCAAACTGCGGTACCCAATTGGGATAGGGTATATAGTTGGATGTCTGGGAAAGCAGAACATAGTTCTGCAGGAAGATAGACATTCCTATAGCACTGATCAATGCAGAAAGCCTGGGAGAATTTCGTAAAGGCTTATATGCCATCCGTTCAATGGTAACTCCGTAAGCAGCAGCGTAAACCA
The DNA here is from genome assembly GCA_021736605.1 of Spirochaetales bacterium. Lineage (GTDB taxonomy): Bacteria > Spirochaetota > Spirochaetia > PWKH01 > PWKH01 > JAIPFS01. Next base: position 33,325 of record JAIPFQ010000003.1, read on the forward strand.
TCGCTGCTATAAGGGCCACTATCAGCACCCCTCCTGTGGACATCCCCGCTGCGGAAAGAGTAGCACCAAAGATAAGCGCTACCATTGCGCCGATCATATAAATTTCACCGTGGGCAAAATTGATCAGTTGGATAATACCGTAGACCATGGTATACCCCAATGCTATCAGGGCATAAATACTTCCCTTGACCATACCGCTCATGAATAATTGAATAAAATATTCCATAGCACTTCCAATATTTACTTTTGATATGTTTTATACATTCCCAGTTTTCTCGCCGCCGTTACTGCTGTTACTGCTGTTACTGCTGTTACTGCCAACTGTAGTACTTTTCGCTATCGTAAACAACTCTGCCCTCAATGCCGCCGGCGGTTCGTAAAATTCACTTAGCTATTTTTTACTATTTCAGATATTTTTGCAATAAAAAAATGCATCACTTTGCTAAAAAACACCAGCAAAAAAATTGGGGACGCACTAGACGCCCCCGTTATATATCACTAAACAAGTTATTCGTCTTTTTCTACAACTTATTTAAGTTCAACAAACTCTCCGCCCTGAACCTGATAAACTGAGAAACCGACACCAATTGCATCGCCCTTATCGTCAAAGCTGATTTTACCGAGAGGTGTTTCTACATATTCACTCGTTAAAGCATCTTTGATTGCCGCGTATTCAGTTGAACCTGCTTTATCAATGGCATTCAGGAGCGCCTCTGTGGCGGCATATGCATTGTGAAAGAAAGCCCCGGGTTTTTCACCGTATTTTTCAACGTGAGCTTTAGTAGATTCAATGTAGAGCGGGTTATCACTGGTATCAACAGGGCCTGTGGCATAGACGCCTTCAGCGAATTCACCTGCTACAGCGATAAAAGTTTCATCCTTTACACCATCTTCAGAGAGGAAGGGCATGTCCATGCCTTTGTTTCTCATCTGTGTAACCAGCTTTGAAGCTTCAGGATGATAACCGCCCCAAACAAGGCCTTCAGCATCAGAATTGGCTACTTTGTTGACTACCGCATTGTAATCCAGTGCTCCAGGAGTAATACCTTCAAAAAGGACAACTTCCACACCTTCCTCCAGGAGATACTCTCTCATGAAAGTAGCAAAACCCTTACCATAGTCACCTTTGTCATGAAGGATGGCAACACTTTCCAGACCAAGTTCATCTACGATGAAATTAGTTTCTGTTACTGCCTGTGCATCATCAGGTGCAATGGTACGGAAAAAGTTCGGATAATCACCGCTTTTGGTCAGCGGAGGATTGGTTGCTGAGGGAGAAATAGTAATAATTTCAGAATCAACATAAATACCCAGAGCAGCCTTTGTTGCACCGGAGCAAATATGCCCCATCACAGCTACTACATTCTCACCGAGCAGTTTGGCAGCAGTATTTGTTGCAATTTCCGGTTTACACTGGTCATCTTCAACAATCAACTCTACCTGACGACCCAAAACACCGCCTGCTTCGTTCCATTTTTCGGCAACAAGTTCAGCAGCATGAACAGAAGGGATACCATAGGAAGCAAGGTCACCGGAATGAGCTCCCCCCACTCCAATTTTAATCGGTCCTGTACCTTCTGCATCTCCCTGTGCGAATACACTCATGCTTACCATTGTTAACGCAAGAATAAGCACCAATGAGAAAATTCTTGTTTTTTTCATCACGACTCCTTTTTATGGTTTTAATTTCTGTACTACCAAAACATTATGAAAAACCATGCTCACATAATGCTATTCGGACATAATACCATAATTTTAGAATTAATGTACCAGTTTTCATATCTTTTTTCCATACTTATTTTACTTTTTTTAGTATATTTTTTCGATATTTATGCAGACTTGCTGTATACATTTCAGGAGTTTGATCTGCTTGCCTGTTTTATGAAGCTTAAGAGGCAGCAAAAAAGCTTAGGATTCAGCCGTTTTTTCAGGCCTCAGGCTGTAGGAGCTTAGGGATCGGGCTTAGGGCTTAGGGCTTATAGATCGGGTCTTGGGGACTTAGGGATTGACAGCAGAATTTATTTATTCTAATCTTCAAACGCAATAAACGGTAAAGCCCCGGTAGCTCAGCAGGATAGAGCGGCTGCCTCCTAAGCAGCAGGTCATGCGTTCGAATCGCGTCCGGGGTAACTTTTAATCCACTAATATATAATGATTTAATTGTTCAGTTCATGAGTTGAGTTATTTTCCCGGTGACATTTCGGAACCAGTCTGTACCAATTTTTAAGGTTTCGACCTGCCAAACAACCTGCCAAACAACCTGCCAAACAACCTGCCAAACGACCTATTTAACGACCTACCAATTCCCAAAAAAAGGTAAAAAAACTATATGATTGTTAAGTATCATATAAATTTGACAAAGCCCGCAGAGAAGACTAAAATGTTTTATGAAAAAAAGTCATACCCTCAAACTTATAATAATTGTCAGTACATTGCTTATTTGTTCTTTTCTCAGCTTGAGTATTTTTAATTATATAGCTATGAAAGACTCAATAAAAGAAGAGATAGTAAACTCAACTCTCCCCCTGCTTAGAGATAATATCAATTCCCAAATTCAAAAGAATTTCATTCCCTCACTGCATCATGCATCGCTCATGGCTAATGATTCCTATGTTAAAAACTGGATTACATCAGGAGAAAAAGACATCAATGCTATTCGAGAATACCTTTTGGGCATACATGAAGAGTACGGCTATTTTTCAACATTTCTTATATCTGAAAAAACACATGCATATTATCACTATGACGGGATACTTAAAACGGTAAATCCGAAAGATCCCCATGATATCTGGTACTATACATTTATTAAATCCGGTGAAAAGTATGATTTGGATGTAGATACTAATGAAGCAGCCGACAACCAGCTGACCATCTTTATCAATCACCGAATTGAAGATACCCAGGGGAATTTGCTTGGAGTAATCGGAGTAGGCATAAAGATGAAGCATTTTTCTTCCTTTCTGGAAGAAAAACAGAGAACATACAGCAGAAATATCTATTTAGTTGACCCCGACGGTATCATACAGGCCCATTCTGAAGAAAAAATGATTGAACATGCTTCAATTTTTGATCAGGCTGGGATTAAAGACATTGCAGACGATATGCTTATTCCTGAACTCGAACCGCGTAATAATTCCTATCGAAACAACGGGCACTCCATCCTGACAACTTCGCTGTATATGCCTGAATTGGATTGGTTTCTCGTTGTGGAGCAGGATGAAAAAGAATCCCTGGGAATTGCCCGCAAAAATTTATTGCGAACCATAATAATTGGACTAGTAACTTCACTTATCATCACTAGTATCATTGCCGTAATTATCAGGCATTTCCAGAAGAAACTTGAATACAACGCATTGACTGATGAGCTGACACAGATTGCTAACCGCAGAAATTTTATTCAGCAGATGCATATTTCCATCAGTCGTTTCAGGAGATACAGTCTTCCACTTTCATTAATTCTTTTTGATATAGACCATTTCAAACAAATAAATGATGCTCAAGGTCACTTGAATGGAGATCAAATCCTTAAAGATTTAGCTGCTTTTCTCCAAAGCATTATTAGGGATGTTGATTTTGCAGCCAGGTGGGGCGGAGATGAATTCGTGATTATTGTCCATAACAAGCAGCATGAAACTGAAAGGCTAGCAGAACGTATACGTAAAGAATTACGTAATAATCCGCTGCCCATGGGCAGTAAAGAAGCAGATCTCATTACGCTCAGCATGGGGGTAACGGAATTCACAAAGGATGACACCCTCGAAAAAGTCATGGGACGTGCAGATAAAGCTTTATATACGGCAAAAGATGAGGGACGGGATAAAATTATTGTCCTTTCCTGAGCTTTTTCTGCTTTTGAACTTCATTCTGATCTTCGCCCCTTCTGTTTCTGCTTTCCTGATATTGTAAAGCACCTAGGCTGCCTGAAGCTGGAGTCCATTGTTTTACCCGTGTGCTTATTTAAAACTCAGCGACATCTCAATTGTGCAGACGATAGTAATCAGCATACTGTTTCATCTGCAGACTTCGTTGGTAAATGGTTTCCAGAAGCTCCGGATTGGATTTTCGGCAGGAAGCGAATATTTTCATGAGCTTTTTTTCCTCACTCGCTGAATATTTCGAACCAGGACCGATTCTGTAAAAGACTTCCCCGGTTTCAGCATCCACAGTCAGATACCCGGAAAACATCTCTCTCTTCTTTTTTTTATGTACCATGATCAGCTGTACACTTTTTGTAAGATCCTGGGAAAAGAAACCGTAGCGATCATCTATGATGACATGTTTGTATTCGAATTCTGCTTCAAAAGGCTCAGCATAGGGAAAAATTTGATGATACGGAATAAACGCCTTACTGCGCTCCTTTTCAAGGACTGAAAAATCTGGGAACCAGCCTGTTTTAATGGAATCCTGAAAGGTAAAACCTGCGGTCACACTCCGTTTGAAACTGAGATATTCATCCTCAATCCAATCCCAATCGTCCTTGGACAGCTTAACCAGTTCTTCATTGAACCCCCACTCCTTTTTATCCTTATTGACGCTGTCAAGCCGTGATGAATCAATAGAGCGCTTCTTGCAGGAGATTGGCAGCCTCAGGGGCGGCATTTTTTCAAGTTGATTACTGCTCTTACCAAAATAGTCAAAGACAGCAACAGCCTCATCAATTTCTGTAAAGGGATTTGGATCCATCTCTTCCAAATCCAGAGTAGGTATAACCTCTTCAACTTCAAAATTTGATTTTTTACCGGAAATAAACCCATCAAAATCTTCTATCGGAATACTGACATGATACATAATACGCCTCCTGATTGCCGTAAAGGCAATTTTAATTGGTGAAATTTTTTCAGCAGCTTGGATTAACCAGCCTGTACCGGATCCGGCAGAAGCTGCATCTGCAGCTGCAGTTTCTGTTTCTCTTACGGTCTATACTATGTACTACACAGAAAATGAGAAATCTGATTTAAATTTTTGAGATTTTTTATACTTTTTTTTGGGATTTTTTACTATTTATCGTTTTTGGGATATTTTACGTATTAAAAAATTGAAGGAACATACTGAAAAAGAAACATCTAAGAGATTCCGAAAAACACTCCGCAAAAAATGATAGACGGCTATTGAAATCAGTTCTGAAAAACCGCCAACTCCCTTTCCGTACGCTCCTTCAGAGCTATCGTCTCTGCTAGACGATATCCTGCAAGTGAAACACGCTTGATAAGAGCTTTATCAGCTGCAGCATCACCAGCTTCAAAATATCCCCGTGCAGCGGCACTGTCCACAACCCGCCAACCCAAAGATGCTAAGCCTTTCTCCATCCCCTCTTGGGTGCAGCCCATATCTTCAATAGCTGTCTGACCGCTTACCGCCAGAACAACAGCATATTTCGGGCCAAGCACTTCACCTATACCGAGCCAGACAGAGCGATCATCTTCAGCAAAAGCTTCAAAACAGTAGCAGCGGTCCATCATCATCTTCATAAGTCCTGACATACCGTAAAAATAAGCGGGAGAACCCAAAATAAGACCATCCGATGAGAGCAAACGGGGATAGAGTTTCTGCATATCATCTTTGATGACACAGCGGTAAGTATGGAGACAACTGTCACAGCCTCGGCACTCTTCTATGGTGAAATCATCCAGAAATATCAGTTCTGTCTCAGCACCCTGACTTTCCGCAGCTTTGAGAGCTTCTTTCACCATCACCGCAGTATTTCCCTTTTTGCGACGACTTCCGACAATACCAATAATGTTCATATTTCAGCCTCCTTCAAGCTTCAAGGAAAGAACTCTACTGCCTGATAGGCTCCGTAAGATACAAAGACCGCGCAGAATACAAAGACCTCGCAAGTTCCAATAGTCCGCAAGGTCCATAGTTTTTGCAATTTCAAGCAATATAAATCCATGTAACATCTTAGGCGGCGCTATTACTTCTTCGCCCTAATTACCCACTGTATTTCAGGACCTATTCCTGCCCTATTCCTGCCAGTGTGCCTAAAACCCTATTCCTGCCAGTACTGAGGGTCTTTGAAAACATTGCAGCATTCAACTTTTCCGCTGATTCTGCCGATTAAACCGGTACTCAGCTCCTGAACCATCCACGCATCGGCATTTTCTTCTGGTATGGGATAGGGCGCTTCAAAACCGCGAACCCCCGCCGGGAGAAAACCGAAACGGGGGTAGTAAGCGGGGTGACCAAGAACAAAAACCAGCTCCGCCCCGGCTCCATGGAGAGAAAACAGGCTTTCGCGAACCAGCCGTCCTCCAATGCCTTTGGACTGACAGGAAGGAAGAACCGCCAACGGAGCCAGCAGGTAGACCTCTGCCGAAGCATCAGCCCGTTCGTGCTTCTCCTCATTTATGGGCAGATCAATCTGGGCAGCTCGCACAGAAGCCTTTGTATACAGGATATGCCCGATCAATTCACCCTGGTAATCAGCGGTTAAAGAGAGGATCGGCCGCGCCGTTTCATCAGCAAACAGCTTAGTCACCAGCTCAGCAATAACAGGTCCCTCCTCAGGACCGAAAGCCTTTCTATGAATATCCAGTATCCGAGGAATTTCTTCTTCCCGGGTTTCCCGTATTTCACTCGTTCTGTACATAACTCCCCCTGTCTGTACTCCCTGCCTGCATTCTCTACCTGAATTCTCTGTCTGTATACTCTGCCTGTATACTCTGCCTGTATTCAGTCAACTTTCAACACTGCACCGGAACCGGCGCTTATGTATCACCAGCGCAAATGCACATCTTCTTTTACATACTGCGCATAGATATCATCGATTTTATGCATAAGCGCATCTGAAAAGGGCGGAAAATCCGCTGCCTTGATATTATCCTCCGCCTGAGAAGGCCTTTTTGCTCCCGGAATCACCGTAGAAACCTCGTCAAACATCAGAATCCACCGCAGAGCAAACTGAGCCATGGTCATTCCCTTCGGAACAAGAGCTCTGAGCTCCTCCACAGCTTCCAGCCCCTTTTCAAAACGAACACCGGCAAAGGTCTCTCCACGATCGAATGCTGAACCATCGCGATTGAAATTCCTATGATCATCCTCCGGGAATTTTGAATCCTTCGTCATTTTACCAGTCAGCAGCCCGCTTGCCAGGGGAACTCTTATGATGATGCCTACGTCCCGTTTTTTCGCTTCCTGAAAAAAGAGCTCCCTCGGCCGCTGGCGAAATATGTTAAAGATTATCTGCACTGTACTGACATTAGGAAATTCGATGGCCTTCATGGCCTCTTCAACCTTTTCAACGCTTACGCCGTAATTTTTCAGAATACCCTCTTCCACCATTTCATCAAGGCCAGTAAAGAGATCCGGATTGTAATACACATCCGTCGGCGGGCAGTGCAGCTGCAGAAGATCAAGGCTGTCAGTCTGAAGATTCTTTAAACTCTCCATAACAAATCCGCGGATATTTTCGGGAGTATACTTATCGGCTCTATGGGGTTTTAATTTTCTCCCCGCTTTTGTTGCAATGATTAAACCCTCTCTGCGCCGCTTATTGAGGTCAGCCAGAAAGCGTTCGCTCCGACCGTTTCCGTAGGCATCAGCAGTATCAAAAAAACTGACTCCGCCCTCCACCGCAGCTTCCAGCGCCGCCGAAGCATCCTCATCGCTTACGTCCCCCCAGCCTGCGCCGATTGCCCAGGTTCCAAAACCGATTTCCGAGACATACATGCCTGTTTTGCCTAATTTCCTGTAGTTCATAAATTGCCTTCCCCTGTTTATTCCTAAATTGTATAATAAAACTTATTGTTAAGAATACATTCAAAGATCATTCAAAGCTGCTTATCCATTTAAAACAGTATAACGTATTCTCTCCCAGTACACAAATCTCAATAAAGAGAAATGCGGAAAATCAGCTCGGCTATGTTTCCTCCCCATTGTAGTCTTGAGCAGTTTTTCTGATCGTTGAACATGATGCTCCTTGTCTAAATGACCTATTCTGATTACCCTTTATACACTGGCATAAAATTTTGTGATGAGTTTTTCGGGGGGATGCAGAATACATCTTACTGAAATCTTTGAAGCAAATTATTTGATTTAGAAAAACGAGAGGCTGCGCTTACGCTGCAATACTCCCTGGCTAGTGAAAAAATGAGCCGGACTGGGGTAACAACAAGCTTTGAGCCAGCGTACAACGTAGACATAAGGCCCCCAACGCGCAGCAGTATGCCCGTATTCAAACGATAGGAGAAGATCATGCCGATATTTGTTAACCGTTCCCTCAACCTCAAAAAAATCAAACTCATCGGATTTGATATGGACTACACCCTTGTACCCTACGAAACTGAAGCTTTCGAAGAGCTGACCTATACTCTGGCAAAAGAACGGCTCATCGAAGTTCTATCGTACCCCAAGGAGCTGAATCAGTACTCCTTCGATTTCAACAGGGCTATCGTCGGCCTGGTGATAGACAAGCGCAACGGCTACCTTCTCCAGCTGAGCAGGTACAATAAAGTAAAAATTTCCTACTACGGCCTGGAGCGGGTACCCTACCGAGAGCAGAACCGCGTCTATCAGAACATGGCCATTGAACTCCGGGATCCTGATTTCCAAAGTCTTGATACAGCTTTCGCCATCTCCTACGGCGTCCTTTTTTCCCAAGCGGTGGAACTGAAAAAGCAGGGATACTCCCTTCCTTCATATCAGAAGCTGGAAAAGGATATCCATGAGGCAATCGATATGGTGCATCGTGACGGCTCGCTCAAATCGGAGATCAAGAAGAACTTTAAAAAATATGTAATTCTGGATCCCAGGACAGCCCAGGTTCTTGAGAGATACAAGGATTACGGCAAGAAGCTGATGATTATCACCAACTCTGATTTCTCCTATACCCAAGCCCTGCTGAATTATGCCATTGATCCGTTTCTGAAGAAACATAAGAGCTGGAAGGATGTATTTGACATGGTCATCACTTTTGCGGACAAACCGAAATTTTTCGAACATCCCGCCCGCTTCCTGAAAATAGACCCAGCCACCGGGCTCATGTCAAATCATGAGGGACCTGTGACATCAGGAATATACCAAGGGGGAAATTCAAAAAAACTTCAGCATGACATGCGTCTTCAGGGAAGTGAAATCCTTTACATCGGGGATCACATCTACGGTGACGTAGTATCCATCAAAAAGCTCTGCAACTGGCGAACAGCTCTGGTTCTGGGAGACTTGGAACGCGAGATGGACGGAATCAGACGCTCAAAAGAGGTGCAGCAGGAGATCGATCGGCTCATGCATGAAAAAGACATTCTGGAACGGGAACTGAATCAGATCGATATACAGAAATATGAAGGGAAAAAGGTAAAGCATCAAGTGATAGATGAACTGTTTCAGAGAATCGACAGCCTCAACACGCGAATATCTTCCCTCCTGGATGACTACATGCAGTTCTTCAACCCGTACTGGGGAGAAATCCTCCGAGCCGGTGCCGAGGAGAGCCGCTATGCGGAACAGATAGAGAAGTACGCCTGCATCTACATGACCCGAGTCTCAGACCTTTATGAATATTCACCGCGGACCTATTTCCGCCCGATCAAACGCATCATGCCCCACGAACTTGCGGTGATGGGAAAGAATTCATAATTCCGATCATTTTTAAAATTGAGATCCAGCGGGTTTTGTGATTCTGATAACTGACGAATCAGAACAGTTAGTCAGAACAGCCAGGTATACATCCACTCAGATCAGAACAGCCAGGAAAGCTTTTTTACCAGTCTCGGCGGAAGCTGCTCCCGGAGCTGCACTTTTTCTTCCTTCCGGATATACAGCATCCACCCGAGAACCAGATAGAGCAGCCCTGTCCCGATACCCACTGCCGCCAGTACCATAATATTCCAGGACTCCAAAGCGATAAATCGCGAAGCCGCATAGAGGATCGCAGCCGTGGGGACTACAGGATAGAGAATCGCGAGATATACCTGTTTGATGAATTTCCAGACCTGCACTTCCGTATAGGCGGTCATCGCCGGGAGGTAGACAAATAGGCCGAATAGAACGTTCGGAATCAGCGTTCCCAAAGCTACGCCGACCGCCCCGTATTTTCGAACCAGCGCAATGCTGATGCCTAAGTTCAGGAGACTCTCCACCGCCGTAGCAATAGAAATCAAGCGATGGCGCCCGCCCATCTGCAGGATCTTCTTCGCGTTCTTCTCCATCAGAATAGCAACAAACATGGACGTAAGCATCACATAACACGTCATGATGGTTTTAGGATTTGTATGATCCAGCCACACATAAAGGATCTGCGGCCCCAGCAGCATGAACTCAATATACATGATGGAACCGACAAAGATGCCGAAACGAAAACTGGCGAAGACGATATTATTGAGGCGTGCTTTTTCCCCTGAATAATGCAGGGAAGCTGCAATGGAGGAGATGCTGCCCGAAAACCCGGAAGATAGTATTCGCATGATATCCGGCAGTCGCGTTCCAATTTGATAAATGGCGATGGAACTGGTTCCTACAAAGATTCCAAGCACGAGCCGGTCGGCATTATAGGTAATAAGCTCAGCTAAAGTAACAACATAAGCAAACAGGCTGAATTCTGATATCTCCTTGATGTTCCTCCAGGTAAAATGTTTCAACTGAATCCTGAATCTCGGTATTTTTTTCTTTACATACAGATACATGACGACTTGGACCAGAAAATTGAGTCCGTTGACAAAAACTGCCAGCTCAAGCAGGCTCCCCCCCAGCTGAAATATCAGCCAGATCCCAAAGATCCTGATGATAATTGAGCCCGATACAACGATATTATCTATGTCATACCGTCGGATGCCTCCGACGATTTCTGAGAAGATCCCCATAGGGAAAACGAGGCCATTCCCCAGGGCAAATACGAAAAAGGCAGTCTTGTAGTAGCCGATCTGCTCCCTCGGTTCCAGGATAAAAATCCGATCCAGAATGGGGGTCAGCGCACCTGCTGCTCCTACGATCACCAGCATTGTGAGGAGATAAAAGACAAAAACGGTTGAAACAATACGATTGAGTTTTTCATAATCCCCGGAAATGTGGACTTCGGCGGTATACTTCTGCACCGTTACGCCTACGCCGAAATCCAGAATAAGGGCATACATGAAAACATTCCAGAGCAGAGACCAGAAACCGTAAAAATCCGGGCCTAATCCTTTCAGCAGCATTCTTGTCACAAAAATGGCGGAGACCATGTTGATAATTACGTAGAGGTAGTTTGATGCTATATTTTTGACAATTTGCTTTCCTAACGTGTTGTCCACATTTCCCCTCCGGAGCTCTTATCCTTATGGTATCCTAAATACGATGAAATTACCACAGAAAGTTCAGCCTATCACTAAGCTTAATGCCAGCTATTAAAGCCCCCCAGCCCCCCGGAGCCCCAGCCCCCCGGAGCCTAGGAACCCTAGAGCCCCCAGAGAAATTCACCTTTACACCTTTACAGCTTTACAGCAATCTGCTCAGATTCCTGCTTCTTTTATGCCATATCGATATCCATCTGGTTCAGAAGTTTCCCACAGGGTTCAGAATCGAAGAAAAGCTTATGTTTGAACCACTTTACCTCCCCACATCCACATTCACTACCATTCACATCAATTCATTTTCAGGGGATACTTGATGATCTGGAATTGATTGAGCGTTTTGAGGAACCGGGCAAAAAGCAAAAAAGCTAAGAATAGGAGAAACAACTGGAAAACTGAAAATTCTCTAAACTGCCTTGGGAATTTCTATACCTGCCTGAACTTTGGTAAAATTTTTCGGGTATTCAGGATGCATCTCGTTCTTTTTTTCATCCTATTGCTTACTCAATCGTTTATTGCCTATAGTTATTTTTAGTGCGTCAAATTCACTTACAATATAGGTGAGCAATGCATAAAGAAATACTGCAGCACCAAGCATTTCAAGAAATTCTTCACAAGTATACAAAATTGATGATAAGAGGATCTTATTATTTCCGGGTGTTACAGCTTGTTTACTACCAAGCATTTCAAAGCCAATTGCGCCGGAAACAAAGATGAAACCTGATAAAATAAATAAACCCATAATTTTTTTTGGCAGATTTAGTAAAAATTTTGAGTACATTACAATAAAAATAATCAACGCAGCACCATAAGGTATTACCCACGCATAGTATAGAAAGCCTGAAGTTTCGAAAACGTTTCTAGTGCGGGGAGTTAACCTCTCATGAATCATTGCTATTTCATCAATCGATAAGAACAGAAAGAGTAAAGACAGCCCAAGCCAAGGAATATAAGAGGACTTAATTTTTTTATTACAAATTGCTGTGATATACAGCAAAGCACTGCAAACAATAAGCATAATTGATGAGAAAAGAGTCGGAATACTTTTTTCTTCGTTAAAATCAAATAAAGGAGTAAGACCATAAATAGTATCTTGATCAAAATATAACTTTAACACTATTCCAATTGAATTTACGAACAGCAGCAGAAAAATAAGAGCAATGTGCATATTAAATATTTTTTTTGGAGATATTTCTAAGATCATGTAACGCCTCTCATTTTTTTTCGTTTCAACCCAGCCGCTCAGGTTACTGTTCAGGCTGATTTTTCTTGTTGGATATAATCAGATTGGAAATCACTTTCTCCATTTCATCTGGCTTGGCAGCAAGAAAAAGATATCAATACGGCATGACTGATGCTGTCGTTAATAATCCCTTCAAAATACAGGCTTTACTTTTCAATATTACCTGCAGCGCTGCTGTTAGATGCTGATCCATCATCCCTTTCATTTCTGAGCAGAAAGCTTCCAGCCAACTTTTCATCTCCTTAATTAGCAGAGATTCAGCCGAGGCTGAATTGTTCTGCTTTTGTGCCTACTCTGTTCACTTTTGTGCCTACTCTGTTCAAAAATCCTGAAATGGTCAATACTTTTTCAGACAACTAATTAAACACATTATGTTTTCCTGGATTTTTCCCAGATGTACAAATATTCTAAACTAGACTGTATGACTGAGTCCAGCTTGGAAGCTTTAAAAAACTGCAATTATACGAGAATTGCCAATCCCGATGTTCCCCCTGGCCGCTATCATCAATCATAATGGAGAGATCTCTAGAGATCATAGCCTAATACCTTCCCACTATAGAAAAGAAAGAACCCTTGGTTTCATACAACACCCTATATGCGTAAATATTTTATGTTCTCTGCAATCTGATCCCAAGCCAGTCAGCCTATATCTATGTCGGCTTGGACATCTGCAGGAAATCCTTAGAGAATCAGAAGATTTTAAGGAAGCCCCATCAGAGGTCCTTTTGAATGAGTTATAAATGAATTTTCATCTCTCTGCCTTTTTGGAGCTTGAATAATGAAGGATAATCTACTCAGACTCTACTGGAAACAGCCTATCACTAAGCTTTACCATCTAATAAATATCCCAGAGCCCCTAGAGCCCTAGAGCTCCGGGGCCCCCTGAGAAATAAACCTTTACAGTTTTGCTGCAATCTGCTCAGGTTTCAGCACCTTGCCGGTACTTACCACCTGCTCATCTATTACTAGTGCCGGTGTTGAAATAACATTATAGGACATGATATCATTCATTTCCGTAACTTTTTCGATGTCCGCCGCAGCTCCGGTACTTTTTAAGGCCTTCTCAACATTTTCGTACAGCTTTCTGCACTTTGGGCATCCGCCCCCGAGAATTTTAATAGTCATATACGCTCTCCTAGTGTCTTTTTTACGCTGGCACAAAACTTAGAGTTAAACTTAATCTTAATAAATCCAGCCCTCCCCAAGCAGAAATTTTTCCTGCATCGGCTGCTTACAGCCTGAAATACAAGTTAAACACAGCAGAGGACCTGAATTTTTCTGCTGGAAAATCCATCACCAAGTTTTGGGTCAGCATTTATGTTAATCAGACGATTTTTTAGCCTGAATCATACAAATCAACAAACTTCACCGCTAAGGCATCAGAATAGTGCATTAAAAATCCAGCCGGCCGAAGTGAACATGACCAGAAGAAGAAAGAAAAAGAAAACCAGCAGCCGTGACTTCATAACCTGCTTCAAAAGAACAAATTCCGGAAAACTTGCTGCAACAGTACTCATCATCAGCGCAAGGGTCGTTCCCACAGGCAGCCCCTTCAGAAGCAGGCTCTCCGCCACCGGGATGATACCCGTCGCATTAGAGTACAAAGGAATCCCTAAAAGTACTGCGGCGGGCACTGACCACCACTGACCATCACCCAGGGTATCAGTGATAAACTCTTCGGGAACGAACCCATGGAGCATGGCTCCGGCCCCTACCCCGATGAGGACCCACTTCCAAATTCGACCGAAAATCGTACTAACTTCATCCTTTGCGAACAGGTGGCGCTCTTTCAAACTTAGATGGCGCGTTTTTTTACTGCCCGCCGCTTCGGCATCATCAGTATTTGCATCCGTGTTTGCACCTTTTTGTTCTTCTTCGGACATACCCTTTGCCTGAAGGCCAAGATCGGTTAGATAGCGATCAGCCTTCAACGCATCTATGATTAAGCCGCCCAGTATTCCGGCGGACAGACCGGTTATGATGTAGACAAGGGTAAAATTTATGCCGAGCAGTCCGCCCAGCAGGGCGATGGCAACTTCGTTGATCATGGGAGATGTGATGAGAAAAGCCATGGTGATTCCCAGGGGGATGCCTGCTGAGGTGAAGCCCAGAAAGAGCGGGATGCTTGAACAGGAACAGAACGGGGTAACTGCTCCGAAGAGAACGGCAATTACATAGCCCGCCGACCGGGACTTACCTTGGAGATAGGCCCTTACGCGTTCTGTATTCAGCCCTGCTCTCAGGACGGCAATGAGGTATATCATGACCACAACCAGGGCATATATTTTTGTCACATCTTCTATGAAGAAATGGAGACTTTCGGCTGCCCGGCTTCCTTTCTCCATGGAAAAGAGATCATATACGACTGCATCTGCAAGCAGGGTGAAGATTCTAAACATAGGGTTTCCCTTATTAGCTGGTATTAGCTGGCTCAAAGCTTAGTGAGAGGATCAACAGTGATATAAAACCGCAAATCAATTATATAATCGTTTTTCTGATGTCCAAATTTCTGCAGGAAGTAAAACTAAACAGAAGGAGACAGGTTGTCCGGCATCCCTGAAACAAAATCACGAATTTTGTCTCGAACCTCTCTATAGCAATTCAGTTTCTCCTCTTCGCCTTCTAGTTCGGCTGCCATCCTCGGCGGGTCCTGAAATCCGACATGAACCACTTTTCCGCCGCCAGGGAAATAGGGGCAGTTTTCGTATGCGTCATCACAGACAGTCACAATATAATCAAACTTCTCCTTAAGGTACTCTGAGACATGTTGAGAGACTTGATGAGAAATATCGACTCCAGCTTCTTTCATTACTTTTACAGCATGGGGATTGAGCCCATGCGTTTCTATACCTGCGGAATAGGCTTCTATCTCCTCTCCTTTCAGAGATCGCGTCCACCCTTCAGCCATCTGGCTGCGGCAGGAATTTCCTGTGCACAAGAACAATATTTTTAACACCGTTCACTCCTTACATTACGCTGTTTGCAAAACTCACAAATCGGCAGAAAGCTCAACTTTTGTCGTTTTTCCAGCTGCTTGACTCAGATAGAAATCTTTCTATTGATTTTTTTTCTGCCTATAAGTAAGATAGTGATTAAATCAATATATTTCTATATATACCGAAATATAGAATTAAAAAGAATAAATGTCAATGTTAAATATATAGTGGCATAAAGCTTTTTGGTATGAATTTTTGCTTAGTTTTTTTCCTGACAAAGAATTTTTTCGATTTTCAAACGCTGTTTTGGAGCCTGGAATGGTGTTTTATAAAAAAGCTGCACAAACAGGAATATAGTAAAAGTCCTATCACCAAGTTTTGAGCCGCCCTGGAGATGACCATGAAAGAAGCCTTAGAAATCCTTAAAGCCCTGAGCGATGAAAACCGGATGAGAATTTATCTCATGCTCCAACAGAAGCCTATGTGCGCATGCGAACTTCTCTCCGTTCTTGACATAGCCGGTTCGACTCTCTCTGCTCACTTAAAGATTCTACGCAATGCGAACCTCATAGAACAGAAAAAAGAAGGCCGCTGGATCGAGTACGGAATAAAAATTTCTCAGTTGAATAAAAAATTGGAAGCATTTCTCTTGGAAACCCTTATAGCAGATCCTCAAATTATTCAGCAGGATAGAAAAGAAGCCCAAGCACTTGACCGTCTCAGCTGCTCACAGCAGAAACAAACTGAAGAAAAAAACCTTCACTAAATTTTTTGCCAGCGCATAGGAACAAATTACAGTATGCGACTGACCCCCCCCATTAAATCAGGTAGAAGGCAAAGGACAAGTAAAAACTCAAACTTCCTGCAATTACAAACAAGTGCCAAATCACATGACTCAATGGTACTTTTTTGGTAAGGTAAAAAATGATTCCCACAGAATAGGAGAAGCCTCCAATAAACATCCACACAATAAATCCTGTAGGAGTATAGTGAAACAGCGGTTTCAGAAAAAAGATAAGCAGCCACCCCATGGGCAGATAGAGCAGATCAGAGAGATAATGCTTTTGCCGATAGATAACTGTTTTCAGGATTGTTCCCATTAAGGCCAGTGCCCAGATAATGCCGAACATCCACCATCTCCAAGGATTGGGAATGGCTATCAAAGCTACAGGGGTATAGGTTCCGGCTATCAGAAAATAGATAGCCACCTGATCAAAAACACGGGCAATATTAAATACTTTGGGAACATCCTTAAATTGATGGGTAATGGTAGATGAAAAATATAATACTATTTGAAATGCCCCATAAACTGAAAATGCTGCGTATTGAACAGCTGTTCCGTTTTTCAGGTATGTAAGTATCAGCAGAAACACTAAACCGGCTATACTCAAGCCGGCGCCGACGCTGTGGGTTACGGCATTCAATCGCTCTTCAAGATTATGCTCAACTCCTGAATCCTGTAATTTCTTTGTATCAAGTCTACCAGCTTTTTCCTCGTTTGAGATATCTCCAATTGTATCCGATTTGTTCGGTTGATTCAGGATATCTGATGATTCTTCAAGTTCTCCATTATTACTTGCCATTATGTCTGCTGCCTCCGTACACTGCTCTTCAATTAAATTTTCTCAATAGACGAAAGTATAATACGATTCGTTCAGCAGGAATACAATAGTTAATATGTACTATTTCATTGCTGGCTCAAAAATTTGTGAAAAGGCAGTTAACTTCTTTCTCAAATTCAGCTGACGTCTTATTCCACTTTTCATCCAATAATGTGCAGTTTTAAAAGTGAATACTATGCAGCATTAGAAAAAGATCTCATGAAATTGGGCCATCCCAATGATTTGTGCCACGGTTTATGCTAAGATAGCTTAACAGGAGGTGTTCTATGAAAATTCTTGGAATAAGCGGAAGCCCGAGGAAAGCGGGAAACACCGGATCAATCATATCATCCATGTTGAAAGGTGCTGAACAAGCAGGAGCTGAAACAGAATACATCCAGCTGTACTCTCATCATATCCAAGGATGTATTGGCTGTGAAAAGTGCCGAAGAGATAAAACCTGCACGCAGTTTTTGGACGGTATGCACCTGCTTTACCCGAAAATTGAAGCGGCAGAAGGGATTATTTTGGGTTCCCCCACATACAATTACAACGTGACCCCCTGGATGAAGGCCTTTATTGACCGGCTCTATCCTTTTTTCAACTTCAGTAAAGAGCGTCCGGGACCCTACAGCTCTCGACTTGCAGAAAAAGGCAAGCGAGCATTGGTATTCGGAGTCTGCGAACAAATCGATCCGAAAGAAATGGGGTACACCATCGTCTCCATGCGAGACTCGATTGAAGCCCTCGGCTATACTATTCATGATGAAATGGCATTTACCGCACACTTTTTTGCAAATTCCATCAAAAAAGACAGCAAGGAAAAAAACAGGGCTGAAATTGCCGGAGTAAAATTCGTCGAATCACTGCAGGAGTAAAATGAAAACACTGAAACCAGTTGATATATGCAGAATCACTGTCATTGTTGATAACTACGCGGATACACTGCTTGAATCAAGCCCGGGAGTCGAGCGTTTTCCTTCTGTTCAGGGAAATTCTCTAGCAGCAGACACACTCCTGGCAGAGCATGGAATCAGCCTTCTGGTAGAAACCAAAAGCGGAAAAAAATGGCATTCCGTCATTTTCGATGCCGGTTACAGCCCCATAGCCGCCCCGAGAAATTACAAGATGCTCGGCTTACCGGAACACTTGAAGCATGCGCCTCCGGAAGCACTAGTTATCAGCCATGGACATGAAGACCATGTGGGCGCTCTAGATGAAATGATGACGCTTACGGGAAATCCTTTGCTGGTGATCCACCCGGAGGCATTTACCTCTCCGCGCTTCTGGAAGGCGGATGACGGCAGACTCTACCGAATCCCCGTCAAAATTGATCGCGGAGAGATCAACAGCAAGCTGAAATCCCGGGGATCAGCTTTACGGGAGAGTGCCTCCCCGCTGTATCTCGGAGACAATACGATACTCGTGACTGGGGAAATCCCCAGGGTCACATCATATGAAAGAGGGATGCCGGGTTCCGTTAAAGGAGCAGCCCAACAATCAGGGAAAGATGAAAGCGCTGAAGACAATCAGGAACTGATCCCCGACCAGATACTCGACGATCAGGCTCTTGTTGTTGATGTCAAAGACCGCGGACTCGTTGTGATTACCGGCTGCGGCCATGCTGGAATCATCAACACCACTCTTTATGCGAAAACACTTACTGGAATTGATCAGATTGAGGGAGTGGCTGGAGGCTTCCATTTATCAGGAAAAGAATTCAGCGAAATCGTCATCAGAACCGCAGAGGATCTCCATCAAATGAATCCACATCGAGTAATACCGATGCACTGCACAGGATTAATGGCAAAAGAGGTCTTGAAAAACCAGTTCAAAGAACGTTATGTTGAAAGTTCAGTTGGAACAGTGCTTGCTTTCCCGTTCCAGTAAGTTTTACTTTTTTTTTACTGGCTTAAAAATTAGTGATTAGCTGATTTTTTTACAAAGCAGTAACTTTGTTGGAACTTTTTTATCTGGAACAGTACTGTGACGGTTTAAATCCAAGGGAAAAGGACAACTCTTAAGAAATTGTTCATTGAATACTCAATCACTAATTTTTAAGCCACGATTTAAAGGACCCCCATATGCAATTACTTCCGTCTTTCACTACCCTTACTCCGGAAAAAATCCTCTCCAGCGTAGAAGAGTTCTGCGGTTTCTTTTTAAACGGAGTGCTGACCCCCTACAACAGCTACATTAACAGGGTCTACGGCATTCAGAACGATGAAACCGACGAACGCTACATCGTGAAGTTTTATCGCCCAGGCCGATGGAGCAGAGCAGCTGTGCTGGAAGAGCATCATTTCCTTAGACAATGCGCCGATGAGGAGATACCGGTAATCCCTCCTATGCCCGCACGGAAGCATCATGATAAAAAATCCATGGAGGAAGGGACAATTGGAGAAGTCGACGGCTTCCTTTTTGCGGTGTTCCCCCTTCGTTCCGGTCGGCAGCTGGACATCACTTCTGATCAGGACTGGGTGCGTCTCGGATCAATTATCGGCCGTATGCATGCCGTAGGGAAACGTGAAGATACATTACACCGAATCATCTGCTCGCCGGAAGCATCAACCCAAGCCCATTGCAGGGAACTTCTGGAAAAAAGGCTTGTCCACCCCAATTGTGCTGAAGAGTTCAAATCGATTACACAGGAGACCCTGGAACTCATTCAGCCGGTATTTAAAGAGACGGCAATTTCTCGTATTCATGGCGACTGCCACCGGGGAAACATCCTCGACCGACTTGAGGAGGGACTTATTCTAATTGATTTTGATGACATGATGATGGGTCCGCCGGTTCAGGACCTCTGGCTGCTGCTGCCGGGCCATCTGACTGACTGCCGTACAGAGATAGATCTCCTCCTCTATGGCTATACCCAATTCACGGATTTTGATCGTACAACCCTGCAGCTCATTGAGCCCCTCCGTTTTATGCGCATCATCTACTTTCTTACTTGGAGCGCACTCCAGATTGAGGACCGCACATTCCAGCATAATTTCCCCAATTGGGGCACAGAGCATTTCTGGATCAAAGAGATTGAAGACTTACGTTATCAGCTGCAGATGATTCGTGGGCACCTTGCTGATGATTCAATCACCTGGGGCTAAACCTTTACGTGAGGACATCAATAGACTTTTCAAGTTAATATGCAGCTCCAAAACGCTCCTCAAGCCGCCATGAACTTCGGATTGTAGGGATTCCCAGTGCCCTCAGGGGTCTCAAACTCCCGCAGCCAGGCCCGCCTCTGCGTCTCAGAGAGGTTCTGCTGCTCCCGGGAAAACCAGGCCCGCCGCGTAAAGAGCCCCTTCTCGTTCTTCCTGATCAGCTCCGGGTCGATGCCCGCCTTGATCGCATGGGTGATGTGCCGCTCATCCGTACGGTCGTTTATGAGAAAGGGCTTGCGGAAGTTGTGCATGT
>JAIPFQ010000065.1:0-11010 GCA_021736605.1 Spirochaetales bacterium
ATAGCCATACAGCCCCCTGAAAAGATGGCAGAAGAGAGAGAAGAGATCATCTACCCCCTCAGGAAGCAGAGTGATAATCCGTTAATCTTTCTTGAAAAATCAGCAATTACTCGTTCTGAAAGAATTATCGGGCCTTTCAATGATATCTTAGGAGACGGTACAAACGGGGATCTGCAGGCGGATATAAAGGAAGTCACTATTGCTAAGGATCAGGAAACTACCTTTTTCAACATGAAACTGCCTGCTCCGATGAGCCTGAACGAATATGCCTATATGGTATTCATAGATACGCCGAAAATTACGAATCTCGGCTTTCCTATCAGTAATATGCAAGCTGATCTCCTCCTCACAGAAGGTCAAATCTGGATTTATACCGGTACGGAACCGGGACAGTGGTCATGGAGTCAATTTGAATTCAGCGGTGATATCTACTATGGGATATTTACTCATGAAACCTGTATGGAGATGGGCATACCCAACACCCTGCTCTATAGACCAGACACCAACTGGGAGCACATTACCCCGGAGGATCAGCTGCAGGTCGTATTTTCAATCAGTGATGAAGTGAATGAAACCATTGATGATATATACCCCTCATATTCCTCATCCCTAGCATTCCCTTCCATCGGGAAGCGGATTATCATTGATGGAGATATGTCTGATTGGGAATCACAGAACAATGATTTATTTGTCGGTAATGACTCGGAGAATGACGGGTTCAATCATAGGCTTCAGAAAGTTCCCAATGTCCTAGGAGGATATGCCGACCTTAAGAAGATATCGACAGCATTTGATGATACATATTTTTACATCCAGCTGAACTTGCAGGAGAGAACTAACCTTGATCTGATCGACTACTGCATCTATTTCGACTTGGACCTTTCCAAAAAAACCGGTTATCTGATGAACAATACCCTGGGGATTGAATATATCATTCTTAATGGAGACTTATATCACTACGCAGGAGATGGAAACTCCTGGGACTGGAAGCTCATTGAGGATCGGGTATTCAGCTGCCCCGGTAATGTTTTTTCTCCTTCCTGTATTGAAATTGCTCTTGAGTATGATGAGATGTTTGCAGAGAACAGCAGTATACGGCTTTCTGCCATAATCAGCGACTGTATAAGCCCTAGACGGCAGAATGACATAAAGGACTTATACCCTGATGAACAGCATGCACAATGCATCATTCCCGTTACACCCATTTCCAGTAAGCATGTGAAGAGTGAAAACTGTTCGCTAAGCAGTTTTAATAATGGCTATATGGAAGCATCAAATGAAGACCTCTATATCAAAGATAATCATGCTGTAAAGGCCTACCTGCAGAATGCGAAGGTATCACAAGAGACAATAGATGGAAATTTTGATGATTGGGCTGTGGACCCTGATGTTGTTTTTTTAGGGAAAGACAAGATCGAGAACAGACCGGCAGGAATAGAGGCCTATGATATCGAATCAGCCAGCTATGTATTCCATGATGAGACCCTTTTTGTGCATACCACTGTTGCTGGACCAATTATGGAGCTGGATTCACGAGCTGCGTATTATATTGATATTGATGATGCCGAAGCTAGCGGATTTAATTATCGAAATCACGGTTTTGATTATATGATGCAGGAAAACGGCAGCCTTTACCGTTTAGCGGATGGGAGCAAGCTTAAACCGGAATTCATAGGTACCATTCCTTTAGCTATTTCCCAAGATGATCACATGTCGATAGAGTTCGCCGTTCCTG
Organism: Spirochaetales bacterium; assembly: GCA_021736605.1. GTDB lineage: Bacteria > Spirochaetota > Spirochaetia > PWKH01 > PWKH01 > JAIPFS01. The sequence goes on from JAIPFQ010000065.1 coordinate 1,736, forward strand.
AAAACTTAACCGGGGAATTCAATGAAAGCTTCAATCTGTATATTAAGTTCGGTTCTCAGGTAAAAAAATATTCAGATTTTGATGAATTCGGCCCTTTCAGCCTTTCAAAAAACAATGAGCCAATCACAACTGAACAGCAGGCATCGCCCCCTTGGAGTATTCCTTCCATAATTTTCCTGCTATTTGTGATTCTCCTAGTATATAACTTATTTGCATCAATACAGATAAAGAAGGCTTCCAGCAAAGAACAATAATCCCAGAACTAAGCTGAGGCCCTTATTCTCCGACACAAAGCTTTGTTCCCTGCATCATTTACAGCTCGCACCAGATTGTCATCCAAAGAGGGAGCTCCTTGAGCGTAACTTCCACGGATGGGCCGCGAATTCCGGAAACCAGTTTATGCGGCAGCAGGGTGATTTCCTGCCTGTCTGCATCAGGGCTGCAGGCATAGACGGACATATGCTTACTGTATCGCGGGATCTGAATTCTCACATCCGGCTTGGTGATGCAGGGCTTCTTTACCCTGTTCCACTCATCATCGCTCTGGTCGATAAGGTTTATCAGGTTCAGAACAAGCCTGCCGGATGTCCTTCGAATTACAAGCCAAATACTGCCGGCTCTGCCATCATGTGAAACAGGGATATTCCCTTTAACGAAAATGAAGCTGAATTCTCGGTTTTCCCCGAGACCGTGGCTCTCTGTAATATCTGTAAGTTCCGGATCATAGAACAGCTCTTCACATCGTACCTGGTGGTCATAATATCTGCGAATCTCTTCCTGCTCGGCAGGAGAAAGAAGAGCATAATCTGAGTAGTAGGGCTGAGTCAGGACTGCGTGCTCCTCTCCAAGAAGCAGTGACGAAGCTCCCAGGGAAGAGACAGCGGCGGTCAGCAGCTCAGCACTCATGAGAGCGCCCTGAGGGATAGTGTCGTAAGCGTTTTTCTCACTCTCAATCGCAGGCTCACTCTCCTCCTTCCTCTCTTTCTTCTCCACTTCATCTATCAGCTTGAACGGCTCCAGGTAGGCTGCCAGGATTACAGGTTTTTTCAGCGATGACGCCCCCTGTATAAGGGTTCTCAAATGATGATACTTTGTATGGGGCTCCCAGACTTCAATATAAGAGGCAGCCTGGTCAGCTTTTCCGGTCTCCATCACCGGCCAGCCGCCCACATTATTGAAGATGTTCTCATCTCCATGGCGCGCCCATGCATTGATGAAGGAGACAAACTGATCCTGCAGATCATACTGTTTCAACTCAGTATCATCATCTGAGGCGTACCCCCATCCTGACTTGGGATAGCCGTAAGTATCCATATGAATACCGTCAAAACCCATGTGCTCAATGGCATACTCATATTGCTCAAGTATTCTCTTTCTCCACTCCCGATTACCAAGATTCATGATAAAAAACTTGCCTATGAGGTCAATGAGCTTTCCGTCAATATCCTCCAGAGCCTCATGCCTGTGATCAGCCAGATATTCATTCGCAGCCGCATACACCGCGCCGTATCCCAGAGCTCTGATTCCTGCACGCTTCATATCCGCGATAAGCTTTTTAAGAGTGCTGAAAGATATCTCCTTGCCCATGGTATCCCGATACATATCAGTATCCTGTTCATCCGGGGCGAACTGGTGGGGACGGTAATTCCAGTCATAAAACTGGACATGGGTGATGTGGTTCCGCAGCAGGTTCTTTATTACGGCTGCTGTCCGATGGCTGTCGGAGGGAGTAAAATCACTTACAAAGCCGTACCTGATAGGACCGCCGGCGAAATCTATGGAGGTTTCTGCAAGTTTTTTTTCTGATGCTGCCGTAATCCGCAAGCCCCTGAATTCTCCGGAAAGGCCCAGCTGCTCAAGCGGTATCTCAAAACGCAGCGCGGAAGCATCACGCTGATTCTTCAGAACTGTTTCCCATAGATTGTGCTGCAAATGCTGCACCGTAAGCTTCAGTTCGGCGGGAATAGAGCCTGAAGAGGCTGCCTCTATACGGATAGGAAGTTTTTTGCAGCCTCCCGGTATGCGGCTGAGAAGCGGGTAGATAATAAAGTCTGGCTGGCTTCTCTGTACGGCTTGCGGCGGCTGTTCAGTCTGCGGTGAATGTGGAATTTCTGCACCCTGTCTCGTCTGCTCAGTCTGCTTGGTCTGTTTCATATACTATCCTTTTATGGCTCCGGTAGTTATTCCTTCAACAAAATATTTCTGGAAAAGCAGGAACATGATGACCGCGGGAACAAGTCCAATGAGCGCCGCTGCTGCCATAAGCGGCCAATTGGCACCATACTGCTGGAAGAAGAGGGAGACCGCCAGGGGAATATTTCTGTGCGCCTTATCCTGAAGGAAAAACACCGCCTGAGCATAGTTGTTCCACATACCCAGTCCCTGAAGAATAACCACCGACGCAGTTACCGGACCAATAAGGGGAAAGGTGATCTTCCAGAAGGCAGAAAAGTACGAACATCCATCAATAACAGCAGACTCTTCCAATGATGTCGGTACAGCTCGAATAAATGAGGTATACAGAAAGACTGAAAACGGCAGAGCATTTGCGGCCATGACGCATATCATTGACCAGTAGGTGTTTATCCCCTTAAGCCTGATCAGCAGGGTGTAGAGGGGGACGGTGTTGATGATTCCGGGAATCATCATGCACACAAGCAGGATGGCAAAGATGATCCGATTCAAACTGCTTCGTACGCGGGCGATGGCAAAACCGGCCATGGAAGCGAGAAACACAAGGAGAAACACGCCACCCACGGTCATAATTACATTATTCAGCATAGCTCGACCGAGATCGGAACTCTTCCAGGCTTCTGAAATGTTCTTAAGATGAAAATCAGGAAGAAATCCAATACTCCCCAGCCCTCCTTCAGGATGTTTAAGGGCCAGCAGAATAAGTAAATAGAAGGGGACCGCAGCTATCATGGAGACCAGTATGACCGTCGCCATTTTCAGCCGGAAGCTGCGCTTTGCTCCAGTTCGGGATGCACCTATAATCGCATGCTGGGTAGTAGTCGACATCAGGCATCCTCCACTTTTTTGAAGAATCGCAGGGACAGCAGCACAGGAATCAGGATGATGAAAAAGAGGATCATGGCGACGGCGGTGGAATAGCCCGTTTTATTTCCGTAGGACATCCGCATGATGTAAATGCTGAGGGACTCAGTATCGTATCCCGGCCCGCCGTCTGTAAGAGCAAGAATTACGTCAAACACTGAAAGACTGCCGATGATATTTGTGATGATATTGATTTTAAGCGAGGGTACCAATTCCGGCAGTACAATGTACCGGAAGGTCTGGAAAGCGGAGGCCCCCTCGACACTGCTCGCTTCATAATGCTCCTCAGGGATCGCCTGCAGTCCAGCGAGGTAGATGATCATGGTCATGCCGGCATACTGCCAGACATTAACCAGGACGATGACCATAAGGGCAGTATTACCTGAAAGCATCCAGTTGCCGCTTGCCTCGAAGCCGAGATTCTGGAATATCACTGCAAGCATGCCCCGTTTGGGCTGAAGCAGCAGATACCAGATTGATCCCATAATCATGGGGCTGATGACAGCCGGCAGATAGAGCAGAGCCCTTGCCGTATTACGGCCGAAAAAACTGCGGTTGAGCAGCAGAGCCAAGGAGAGGCCGACAATATTAAGCAGAGGGGCGCTGCCTAGGGCAAACAGAACTGTCGTTTTCACATCTCCCAGGGCTCGCTCATCTGAAAAAAAGGAGATAAAATTCTGCAGTCCGATAAAATTCGGCTCCGAGTACCCGTCCCAGTCTGTCAGACTCAATCCTGCTCCCCGAATCAGGGGGAACAGGAAAAAGAGGCTGAACAGGAGAAAGGCTGGTACTGCCATAGCCTTATGCCAGTTAGTTGTCTCAATCTTCATATTAGCTCCATGCAAACAGCAGAAAATACAGCGTCCATCTCCCAACTCGTATGAGCGCTGCTTTCATGACTAACAGTATGAGCGCTGCGATATTTTTTTCTTCTAGTAGGCATCGTCCCACAGTTCCTGGTAGCGTGCGGCAAAATCGGCTGCTGAATCATAATCTCCATTGAGCAGCTTCTGAATCAGCCGTCCAGTATCATCAACAGACAGTCCCGCAGGGGCTTCCGTCGAAAAGTTAATATTCACGTAACGTTCAATCACCTGCTTGGCATCATCCTTAATTGGGCCCCAATCTGCAGTCACATCAGTAAAGGCCGAAGGCATGGATCGAATTTCACTGTACTCCTTCTGAACTTCCGGGCTGAACATGAATTCCAGAAAAGTCATCACTTCATCCATGTACTCGGTATCGGCTGAAATCGCATATACAGAATCCTCCGCACTCAGCACCATGGGTTCATAGCCGTCAACCACGGATGGAAAAGGGCCGAAACCGATATTGTCTTCCATGTCGGGATTAATCTTTACGATATCTCCAACCACCCACATACCCTGATTTATTACCGCGGCTTCTCCATTGGCAAAGGCCTCTTTCTGATTGTCATAGCTGGCAGTTACTGCATCATCATTGATCAGACCCTTACGTTTCAGCTCAAGCAGTGCTTCAGCAAAATTCTCCATAATCCCGTTTGCGGCGTCCCAAGTAACATCGTTCTCGAGAAATGCCCTTCGTGATCCGGGGATCCCGAGGTCCTGCTTCACTATACCATGAGCCCAGAATTCTACAAAGTGCCCGAGGGTCCAGGAGTCCTTTCCGCCGAGGAACATCGGAGTCATATCGGGGTAGGCCGCTTTGATCGCTTCCAGGTTCGCAACAAACTCATCCCAGGTCTGGGCATCGGAAAGTCCGAGTTCCTTGAAAACCTCTTTATTGTAGAACAGCCCTCCCATGGTCACATTGGCAGCAACTTTATACTGTCTGCCAGTTTTCAAGTCAGTACAGAGATCTTTTACTGAGGGGAGAATTCTGTCCCAGAACGGCGCATCTGAAATATCTGCAAAGATTCCCTGATCAATGAATTCCTGATTCACTACGGTCGTGATATCGGGGACTTCGCCGGATGCCAGCTTAACTTTGATTACATTGGATGCATCTTTCTGAAATTCGAATTCCACATTGATATCGGGGTGCAGTCGTTCAAATTCAGCAATTTTTTCTTCTTCCCAGCTTACCGTCTCTACCCTGCCTGAAAAATAGTTTACCGTGGCTGCCTTTTCCGCAGTTCCTTCAGCGATTAGCGGGAACATAACAGTCATCATCATGAGGGCTGTTATTAGGATACCGTTCCATCTGCTTTTTTTACACATTTTTTCGCTCCTTCTTTTGATTATATACTGATATCTCGTCATCGAGTATCAGAAACATTGCATGGGACCACAGCAGCGGGGTCGCAACCGATCCCCATCGCTCTTCCCAAGGTTTTACCATAGACGGATCGTTCACCTGATCCAAAACTTGTTCAGGCAGGAATCCGTCAGCCTCCTGCTGCTGAAGAATCCATTCCATGAGCTCTTCAGCACGATCCGTTTTCCCCATCTGTATGTAATACCATCCCAGAAAAGCCGTGAGGATAATCCATTGCCCGCCTCCGTAATAGGTATCCTGCGGGTATCGTTTAACACCTCCTTCAGACGTGATTTCCTGTTCAATTTTCTTTATGGTCCGTTTCATCACCGGATGATTCGGGGGCACCACTTCATACGGGACGCTCAGCCAGATGAGGCTGGCATCTATCGTGTCAGACCCTATATATTTCGGGAAATAAGCATCTTCATGCACATGATCCATGATGTACTTCGTGATAGTCTCGGCCAGCCTGCTGCAGCGGGACTCCTCCGTCTGACGTAAATGCGGGCCGATACTGCTGAGCCCTCCAGCAAGACATGCGAGGGTCGCCGGATGGATATTTCCGTTGAATTCTTCCCAGCAATCGCTGTTTGGGAGCGACCAGACCAATTCAAGATAGGTGATAACTGTTTTCGCGCTCTCCTCCCAATCAGCAGGAAGCTGACGTGAAGTATGTTTCATATATTCGGCTACCAGCCACAGCCAGGAACCATATCCGTCAATTTGGAAATTCGGCCAGTCGCTGGTATCCTCCTCCCCTTCCAATGTATAACGCGCACTGAAGAACCAGTTATTCTTTTGAGGCTCTTCCGAATTGAGAAGTTCGGGCAGCTTTTCAACTTTAAAACTGTAGCGGGCGATTACGTCCGCTACCCACTGGATGTGCGAGCGAACTTCGTGATTGTACCCCTTGCGCAGGAGGCTGTATGCGATGTATGTGCCATCCCGCAGCCAGGAAAACCCATACTGAGAGAACGTCGGGCTGGCGACAAATGCTCCGGATTGGTGCTGATTTTCCAGGATGAGAGACAGGCTGATATCCCGCAGCCGCTCTCGCTGTAATTCATATTCAGTATTCACTTTGACCTCCACTTACGTTCGAAGAAAGGGTACTAGGAGGATTTACGTAATCGTTTACCGTAAGCGTTTACGTAATTCTTCAAAAAATATCCCCCCCCCGCATCAGTTAACAAATTTTTTACTTCATTCCAGTTCCTTCACAGAGTCCCGTTCAACGATATAGTGCTCAAGAACAATATCCTGCGCTTCTGTAACCCCTCTGCAGATGAGATCCATGGCGCATTCACCCATCTCCTCTATCGGCTGATGCAGGGCTGTCAGAGAGGGGTAGGACATGACCGCATCAAGCGTATCATCATAACCCACAAGGGAAAGCTCATCTGGAACACTGATCCCGCGCCTGTGAAGGTAGGTCATGGCTCCAAGGGCCATCTCATCAGATGTTGCAAAGACCGCTGTCAGCCCTAGGCTTCGTGCATCAAGCAATGCCATAGATGCAATCCCGCTCTCAAAATGGAAATCTCCATAGGATATAAAGGACTCCTTCCAATCCAAGCCTGCCTCATCCAGCGCCTTCTTATACCCGTCGATTCTCGGCTTTCCCGCTATTCTGTCTCTCTTATCTCCAGATATCAAGCCGATACGGGTATGTCCCTTATTGATGAGGTACTTTGTTGTAGTATATGCAGCCGCGAAATCATCAGTCCGCACGGATGGGAAAGGGAATTCCTGGGAGTGGGTCGCCACAAGAACTACCGGGATGCCGAGCTTCGAAAGGTACTCACCATATTCAGGAGTAACCCACTCGCTGATGAATAGAATGCCCTCAACCCGCTTTTCACTGAGGGTCTGCAGGTAGGACATGGTCCGCTCGCCGTTCATATCGGTGTTGCAGATAATCACGCTGTAGCCCTTTGAATGGGCAATTTTTTCAATTCCACGAAGCAGTTCTGAAGAGAACCTCCCGGTGACGCAGGGAAGGAGTACTCCAATGGTTCCCGTCTTGCTGCTGACGAGACCTCTGGCAACGGCATTCGGTTTATAGCCCAGCTCTTTAATGGCATTTTCAACCCGTTCCTTCGTCTTCTCCGAGTAGCCCGGCAGATTGTTAATAATCCGCGAAACGGTTGCAATTGAGACTCCTGCATGTTCGGCCACATCCGATATATTGATTGCCACAACTTCTCCTTATCGTATCGGTCCGCAGTTTTCTGCTGCTTTTTTCATGTTACGATAGGTTTTATCTCTTTTACGTAAACTCTAACGTAAACGCTTACGTAAAGAATACCACAATTTTTCATTCTGTCAAGCAGAGAAGAAAAAATTCTTTTTATTCACAAGAGATTTTCACAAATACGCTATTGTTCTGATGATACTATTAAGAAATATCATTGATGCATTGCACTGATGATATTTTTTATGGATACTGAAAACGAAAAAACTGGAGGATGAATAGATGCAGCGTAGGATGAATACGAGAAATACTATTCGGCTGACAAGCAGAATCCGTCAAATGGCGGGATTTAGTTTATTTGCTGCTACAATGCTGTCTGCTCTGCTTTTTACAGCTTCGTGCTCTACCTATTCCTATGTTCAGCCCGATTTTTCGAGTATGAATTCGAATAGGCAAACCTCAGATGATTCTGCTCATGCTTCCGAGTCAAAAGAACCCTGGGCTGATTATTTTTCAAAAAAGGACGAACTGCTGATTATTGCACCTCCCGTTGCAGCAGCTGATACTACGAGTGACGCAGCAAATGATGCAAGTTCAACCGGAGATGTTTCAACTGGAGATGTTTCAAGGGGAATGGTATTCTACCCCGGCGGACTTGTAGATCCGAAAGCCTATCTGCCGCTGATGTGGGAAATTTCCCGGATTACCGAATCAATGTCTGTCATTGTGCCTATGCCTTTCAACCTTGCTGTATTCGGCGCCGGCAAAGGAGAAAAAGTGCCCCGGCTGCTCCCTGACATTGAGAACTGGTACATAGCAGGTCACTCCCTGGGTGGCGCTATGGCAGCAAAACTGGTTCATGATAATCCTGATCTTTTCTCAGGACTCATTCTATTTGCTGCCTATCCAGGAAAAGCTGATCCTCTGACGGATTATTCAATACCAGTTCTCAGCATTTATGCGGAAAATGACGGTCTAGCGACGAAGGAAACGATTAAGGAGAAACAATTCCTCCTTCCTGGACACACAGAATATTTCAAAATAGAGGGCGGGAATCACGCACAGTTCGGTTCATACGGTATCCAAAAGAATGACGGCAGAGCTGAAATTTCTCCCGCAGAGCAGTGGGAACAGACCGCTGAAGCTGTTGATGCATTCATTTCACGTTTCTGAAGTTCTGCTCACATCAGGATGCTGAATGCCGACAGCTGCGGTATACTATTTCAGTAATTCATCAGCTGTTATAAATTTCTTTTCTTTTTTCCTGGCACTGTCGATATAGGATTCGATGAACTTGATATCCTGGATGTCTTCGTAAAGCTCATATATTGATTTTTTGAAAAGCGTCGATTTATCCTCATGGAAATATTCAGTCAGATATTCCAGGATTTTTTCTTCTTCATTATTCAATCGCACTGATACTACGGCCATCGTTTATACACCTCCGATCTCTTTCCTATTCCAAGAACAAAAATATCATTCTGTTCTATAGTTAACCAGCAGATGAGGACCCAGAATCCGGCTAATTCGCCGGTTCAGCCGTCTTCATGTCTGCAACTTCCTTTTCCGTCAACCAGGAGTTCAGCTTTTCTTCACGCTCCTTAAGTTCTTCCGGATCCTCATTGTATGAGCCGAGCAGATATTCACCGGTAATCTTACCGTCAATCATAAACAGCACTCGTTCGGTTCTCGCAGCAATTTTAGCATCATGCGTAACCAGCATAATCGTCGTTCCGGTCTGATGTATCTCTGCAAACAGACGCATGATTTCGCTGGCGGATTT
>JAIPFQ010000066.1:0-10949 GCA_021736605.1 Spirochaetales bacterium
CAAATCCGCAGGTCACTTTTGATACATACACTGCCTTGTCCGCTGTTACATACTGATGATAAAACTCATCTAAATCCGAGAACGCGCAGCTTCCCGGCGTTTTCCACCAGCAGGTCCAGCAGCCGATGCAGTCCTTCACGTTTTTCTTTGTTAAATCCAAGGTATAACTGTCCGGAATGCTGATACCTCCGATTTCCGTTATTAACGCAGTTTTCATCGTCCCCTTCCTCCTTCCAGGAAATCCTGCCGGCATATTCTGCAGCCCTTCGCAGCTTTCCGTTTTCTGAATACGTAAAACGGATCCAGTATCCATCAGCATATCATACATCATAAATCTCTATAAACCAATTTTTTCTGCAGATATCATGAAATATACGGGCAAAAGATGGAAAACATACGGGAAAAGTCGTCTTCATTAAAATTCTTTCTTCCATTATACTGGGCAATCTATATATGTACGGCGCGTACTTGGAAAAACAGGAGGCATTGCGGCTATGGCGAAGCGGACACTGCGCATATTCACCACACTTATTATAATTCTTCTTATCATTGCCGGGGCAATTCTTTTCGGGCTGAATAGGGCCAATACCCTGGTTGAGCAGGAACTAGCTTCACAGCTGGATAGAGCCTTGTCTTCCAGTGACAGTTCGGCTTCCCTTGATTATGATGAGATACGATCCGATCTTCTCCGCGGAACTGTAAGTATGGCTAGTATTACCTTCCATGACGACGAGATGGGACTGCATATTACGGCTGATGAACTTGATTTGCGGATTCTTCTTTCGGAGCTGCTGCAGTGGGGGCTGCGTCGGGAGACAAATTTTCTGAGTACAGCTGATATTACTGCTGAGGCACTTGCTCTTTCTGATACCGGGACGAATTCAAATATCAGCGTTCAGGCGCTGCGTATATCCCTGGGAGGTGCGGTCAGTCCGCAGCTGCTTGAGGACGGGCAGGCTTTTCTGCATGAAATCAGGGCGCAAGCGGATACGGTTTTTCTGATAAATGAGCTTTCGGGAAGCAGTGCGGCCTGCAGAAAAATCGCCTTCAGCGGTCGGGGAGTTACTTTTCAAAATGATATTGCGAAGGGGAACCTGCATTTTGATGATGCCTCTGTAAGCGCCGAAGAGGTGAATTCTGAGTTTCCTAAGTTCGGGGGGATGCAGGCTGCGTATGTGGAATCCTCAGCTGCAGGTATAATCGGGGAGAAACTTCTTAGCGGGAACCTTCGGGATGTCATAAGCAGCTCAGAGAAGACAACTTTTTCCATGAAGGATCTGCTGATAAACTTTGAAGAACCCATGCTGAGCGCTCTGGATGCTTTCGGGCTGAGCTCGCTTTCACGGCTTCTTCGGCAGGATCTGCCTGTAAGAGAATTCAGCTTTGCTTTAGATACTATGCCGGAGGGATTCTCCATGCAGTCCATGGATCTTGATTCTGATTTACTCACTTTTCAGGGTAATTTCGATATAAAATTTGATGAGATGGAAGTATTTGAGAATTTTCAGGCGGAGCTTCTTGTTGATTCTCTGCATGGATCCCTGCGTGAACCGATGCTCCCCTTTTCCTTTGCCATGGGACAGCCGATTCCAGCAGGCAGCCCATTCACTTTTCGCTTCGCGCTTAACAAAAACGGCATCCAGGAATTTTCCATTGAGCCGCAGCCGTAAGTCCTGCTGACTTGCCAGGTCGGCGTGAGCCGGGAGAGGGAAAACGTGAGCCGGGAGAGAAACCGAATTCAGACCAGCAGCCCTACGTTCGGATCTTCAGCAGCAGCCTTGAACATACCGCTCTAACTGCATCAACTGCATTTATTGGCTCTATTCGTCCGATCCAATCTCATATACAAGGATCCTCTGTGCTTTTCGTACGAAGGGGAACAGATGGGCAATCCTGTAAGCCGCTCTCATCCCGGAGGTCAAATGCTTCAGCTCCTCATTTGAAGTAAAATCAATTTCCCGCTTGAACTGTATTGCGCTATCCCACTGCTCCAGAAGTCCGGGATCATCAATTCCCCACTGTACGGAGGCTCCAGTCTTCTTTATTGAGGGATGATGCTTAACATGTTTTGCGGTAAATACGCTGAATGCGTCAAAGATGAGCTTGTATCGGCCGATTTTCTTCTGTATAGAGGCCAGCAGCTTCTTGATTTCGTCTTCTGTAAGATACATAAAGAGGCCTTCAGCAATAACCAGGTGCTGTACTCCGTCGGCGGAGGCTGGGGCAGAGACATGTTCAAGCCAGCTGGAGTCTGTTACGGAAGAGGGAATCAGGTGGTAGGTTTCAGTTTCCTGGAAAAAGTGACGGCGAATGTCGATAACTTCTGAAAAATCCACATCGTACCAGTCCGTTTTTTCCTCTGCACCCTGAACACGAAGATATCTGCTGTCAAGGCCGCAGCCCAAATGGAGGACCACGCTCCTGTGACAGCTTTTCATGAGCTCAGAAACTGCATTATCAAACAGCTTTGCCCGCAGGCACATCATCTTGCGAGTCTTAGCCGGTATTTTCAAGGAACTGAAATTGTAATCTATTGTACTGACAATTTCCTCTGCTTTAGAATCCGTAAAGAGGGGAAATTTTTTTCTGCTCTCTTCCGCCTTTCCGTACAGAGGTATAAGAAGCGTCTCCTGCTCTTTGCTTAAGTGAATCATAGTTTTACCCGCCTGCACTGCAGAGCCTGTACCATGAACTGTCGTCACATGGGCTATCACATGGCTTGCCTCATGAACTGCAACATGGACCGACACATGGCTTGACACATGAACTGCCCCATGAAATGATTATCCCGCAAAGGAAATATCCCATAGTATACACCCTTGAGTCAGTTTGCGCCATTTTTTTCAAGCCCATGGCGGCGGGTATTATAGCTTACAAGGGTTAATCGAGCACTTCAGCAGCTTTTTTCTCGACCGCAAGACCCTTCTTGTATTTGGCAAAAAAGGCATTGAAGCCTGCAGTCTCTTTTTCAGAAGCTTCCACCGTCTCTGCAATATCAGAACCGAAGACTTGTTCAGAGAGGAAGGTATCCAGACTTTGACCATCCTTGTTCACTAAGTAGGATGCCAGAAGCGCAATCCCCCATGCTCCGCCTTCGCCGGCTGTTGTCAGCACGGAAATCGGTGTATGAAGCGCCGCAGCCATCATCTTCTGGCCCACAATCGCCGTCTTGAAAAAGCCCCCATGACCATTTATTGCATCAACGGATACTTTCTCATCATCAAAAAGAATATCCATTCCCACCCGTAATGCGCCCAGGGAGGTAAAGAGCTGAGCCCGCATAAAATTGGCCAGATTGAAGGTATTCTCGGACTCCCTGATGAAAAGCGGCCTTCCTTCCAGAACATCGGTCATGGATTCGCCGGAAATATAGTTGTAGGGCAGCAGTCCTCCGCAGTCGTAGTCGCCCTCCAGCGCAGTCTTAAGTACGTCATCATAGAGTTTTCCAGTGCTGATCGACCCGCCGGTCACTTCAATAACCTCTTTGAAGAGGCTGATCCACTTATCGTACTCGCCGGTGCAGTTGTTCGCATGGGCCATGGCGACCAGAGAACCATCGGGAGTGGTAACCAGATCCAGCTCCTTGTATCTCTTTGAAAGCTCCTTCTCCAGCACTATCATGGCAAAAACGCTGGTACCCGCGGAGACATTTCCTGTTCTCTTACGAACACTGTCCGTTGCAACCATTCCCGTTCCGGCATCTCCCTCAGGGGGACACATGGGAATTCCAGCCTGCAGGTCGCCATCTGCATCGAGCAGAGCCGCACCTTCCTCGCTCAGGCTTCCCGCATCCTCTCCCGCCGTCATACAGACCGGCAGCACATTTTCAAGTTTCCAGGCATAGCCGTGTTCAGATACCAGATCATTGAACTGCCCGATCATCTTCTCATGAAAATCCTTTTTATCCGAGTCAATAGGAAACATTCCCGAGGCATCGCCTATGCCGAGCTTCCGTTCGCCCGTAAGCTTCCAATGCACGTAGCCAGCCAAAGTCGTCATGAAATCGAGGTCCCGTACTGAATTGCTGTCATCTAAAATTGACTGATACAGATGCGCAACGCTCCATCTGTCGGGGATGGGGTAGTCAAAGAGATCAGCAAGCTTCTCCGCCGCTTCGTGGGCATTGGTATTTCTCCAGGTCCGAAACGGCTCAAGAAGTTCCCCTTTGTTATTGAAAGCTAGATATCCGTGCATCATCCCGCTGATGCCTATAGCCTTGATTTTTGTAAGCTTCACACCGTACTGATCCATAACATCCTGTTTCAGGGATGCATAACTTGCTGCAGCCCCTTTCCAGACATCATCAAGATCGTAGGTCCATATACCGTTGACAAGTGAATTCTCCCAGCTGAATCCTCCCTGTGCGATCGGCGTATTATCACCGCCTATGAGCACTGCTTTAATTCGTGTTGATCCGAATTCTATACCGAGACTCACATTTCCCTGTTTCAGGTCTTCCCGTGTTGATTTTTCCATCGTTTAGATCCTCCAGTCATACATCGCTTATTTTCTTTTTTCCATTCTGCCATCTATTCTACCATATGCCGTGTTCTTCTCAACGCTGCTGCTTGCTGTTTCAGTATGTTTCCGTTTCAGTGTGTTTCCGTTTCAGTATCTTTGCAGTCACATACAGCAGCTGAAGCTAATGAATCTGTTGAAGAAAAATGAGTTAACGTACACGCATTATTCCATAAAACATGTGATAAGACAAGATAAGAACCAACGAATGCAGACGATAAATAGTGACGGATCAATTTACAGACAAATCAGGGGGCTTTGCTGATGGCTGAGCGCTCGCATTTACCCCATCTCCTAAGCCGCAGGACGCAGGCACTCCATGAGAAAAGGCGGGACGCAAGCTCCAGCTCTTATTCCGGAGCGCGGAGGCATCAGCAGGAATTCACGCACCTCTGCCGTTCTGCTGCTGATACTGCAGTCTGTAGAGCGCCGCATAGAGCCCATCCCGAGCCAGCAGATCCTCATGGCGCCCCGATTCAGCCAGCCGGCCATCGTTCAGCACCAGAATCCTGTCGGCATGGCGGATGGTAGACAGCCGGTGGGCGATAACAATTGCTGTGCGGCCCTGCATCAGTTTCTCAATAGCCTTTTGTATCAGCTGTTCAGTTTCGGTATCAATACTTCCCGTGGCTTCATCCAGAATCAGGATACGGGGGTCGTGGGCTATAACCCGGCTGAAGGCCAGCAGCTGCCGCTGCCCGGTGGAGAGATTCGCCCCCGACTCCTTCAGTTCCGCGGCATAAGCCTCGGGCAGCCGCTCGATAAATGACGCCGCCTGTACCGTCTCGGCAGCCTGTTTCACCGCAGCAAAGGGAATATCAGCACCCAGGCGGATATTCTCCTCAACACTTCCGGCAAACATGAAGACATCCTGCTGAACCGGCTGAACCGCCTGACGAACATCCTCAAGGCGCAGTGTTCGTATGTCTATTCCGTCAATGCAGATACTGCCGGACTGAATATCCCACATCCGGGTCAGCAGATTGGCGATAGTAGTCTTGCCGGCACCGGTATACCCTACAATCGCTACCGTTTCACCGGGTTCTATAGTGAAAGACAAATCCTTCAGCACCGGCTCATCCGGAACATACGCGAAACGGACATTCTTGAACTCAATTCTGCCCTTCAGCTCTTCGGGAAGCTGGGAGTTTCCCTCATCAGGAATACGGTCTTCAGCATCAATCAGGTCAAAAATGCGCTCACCTCCGGCCATCGCCGACTGCAGAATGGTGAATTTTTCCGTCAAGTCCATCACCGGCTGATAAAATTTCTGGACCAGATTAACATAGGCTATCATGATTCCGAGGCTGACCGTGGTTTCAATGACCATCTGTCCGCCGAAGTAGAGCACTACCCCGATGGAAATACTTGTAAAGAGATTGATCATCGGTCGAAATACTGCAAAAACCATCATCTCCGAGAGGTTCGCCCGCAGCAGCTCCTCGTTTTTATCCGAAAATTCACGACTAGTGCGTTTTTCCCGACCGAAGATCTGCACAACCTCCATACCGGAGATGTGTTCCGACAGGAATGCATTCACCCGGGAGACCCACATACGCACCCGCCGATAGGCTTCTCGAGCCCGTCCCCGGAAGTAGTAGGTAATCAGCAGCACCGGCGGCAAGCTGATGACGGTTATAGCTGCCAGTTTTACATCCAGTAAAAAAAGCGTGATGACCACTCCGCCCATCAAGGCAAAATCACGAAGCAGGGATGTAGCTACGGAGGTAAAGAACTCATTGATCGTCTCAACATCGTTGGTAATGCGGGTAACCAGGGTTCCAACCGGGGTTTTGCCGAGAAAGCGCAGGGATTGCCGGATGGTATGCCCGAAGAGTTTTGTACGGATATCACGCATCACCTCCTGACCCACAAAGGCGATCAGGTAGACCTGCAGAAACATAAACACCAGAGCCGCCGCCAGCATAAGAAAAAAGTAGATACTGCTGCGGGCGACCCCGCTGATATCCCCGGTCCGCAGTATGGTTTTCTCCTCCTGGGGGAGGTTCTCCATAAATTCGCGGGTCACGACAATCCAGCCGTCCTGAATATCCGCCGCTTCAGGATAGGAGTCAAGCAGCTCCTGCAGTTCAGCATCGTCACGAAGCTCCGTCAAATACCAGGGCGTGCGGGTGAAATCACCCGATTCTCTGAAAGCATCCTTCTCCGGCGCCGGCATTTTCTCAGCCTCGGTCTCCGTCAGATAGAGGAAATCACCGATGCGGAGAGCATCCTCCAGCAGACCGTGCTCCTGCAGCGTCGATTCAACTTCCGAGGCGGCGGTAAATCGGTAGTACCGGGCCATGATATGCTCGTCAATGGTCCGCTGCATAATCACCGGCGCCGCCAGTTCAGCCACCGTTGCCGCAAGAAGAGCCAAAATGGCAATAAGCGCGGGCAGCTTATAGGGTTTCACGAAGCTCAGCAGCCGCCGCATGATAACAGGGTCGTAGCCTTTAATAATCTTATCCTGCTCCATCAGACCCCTCCCTCGCAGCACTGCTGAAGCCGATAGATATCCTGATAGAGACCAGGTGTTTCGGCCAGATCGGTATGGCTGCCCTGCTGCACAATTCGGCCGCCGTCCAGAACGATGATATGATCAGCATGCCGCAGCGTCGAAACTCTGTGGGCTACCAATACATTCGTACGTCCCCGCCGCACCTTCAGAAATGCCCCCAGAATCTTCTCCTCCGTTTCCGCATCCACAGAAGCCAGGGCATCATCAAAAATCAGCAGCTCAGGATCAATCATCATTGCCCGGCTTATGGCGATCCGCTGTTTCTGCCCTCCCGATAGGGTCACTCCCCGTTCTCCTACCTCCGTATTCCAGCCGTGGGGAAATGTCTCGAGCTCCCTGCTTATGGTTGATACTTCCGCTGCCCGCTGCACCTCTTCATCCGAAGAGTCGGGCTGGCCGAAGGCGATATTATCCCGGATATCTGCGGAGAAAAGGAAACTATCCTGAGGCACTATCCCGATGGCCGCCCGCAGTTCAGGCAGCTGAAAATCGCGGATATCATCATCTCCGATAAAAATTGTACCGGCGGGCGGATCAAGCAGCCGCGGAATCAGGCGGACAAGGGTCGATTTCCCGGAGCCGGTGCGTCCCAGAATACCGAGGCTCGTCCCTTGAGGCACTTCAAAGGAGATATCCTGAAGTATCGGCGGGCCTTCTTCCTGGTAGGAGAAACTGAGTCCTTCTACCTTCAGTCCCCCGGCGGGAGATCTCTCAATGGCTTTCGGTCCGGAGGTGATTTCCGGTTCTTCATTCAGAATCTCGTTGATCCGCTCAAGGCTTGCTGCTCCGCGCTGCAGCATATTGATGGTAAAGCCCAGGCCCATCACCGGCCACCGGAGCATGGTCAGGTAGCTCATAAATGCCATGAAGTCGCCGGGGGTAAATTCATTCATTATTACCGCCTGGCCGCCGAAGTAGAGCAGAAAGAGCATGGAGAGACCGCTGATAAAGGTGATCAAGGGGAAAAACAGCCCCCAGATACGCACAAGCTGCATATTTCGGCTGAGATTATCATCGTTGCGGATATTAAAGTTCCGTTCCGCCCAGCTCTCCTTCACAAAGGATTTCACGACGCGTATTCCGGTAAGTGTTTCCTGCACATATTCACTGAGTCGTGAAAACCCTTCCTGTACAGCTTTAAAGCGCCGTCCAATGACTTTGCCGCCGAGCAGAACTATGACCGTGATGAAGGGCAGCGGAATGATAGTGATCAGCGCCAGTTTGGGAAACTGAGTAAAAAGGATGATCAGAATGGCAACGGAAAGGAAAATGCCGTCTATGAATGCCACCAGAGCCATTCCCGATGCCATGCGCACTGCACGCATATCGTTGGATGAACGTGCCATGATGTCTCCGGTCCGCATCTTCTGGTAGAAACTTGATGAAAGTGAGAGGAGGTGCTGAAACACTTTTTCACGGAGGTCCCGCTCAATACGACGCGAGGCGCCGTGTATAAAGTAGCGCCAGCCGAAGCGGAAGAAGGCGACCAGCGCAGCGATTCCGGCCATCATCAGAACGAGCCTGCCCATCGCATCCAGACTGAAATCTCCACCGGCAATCAGATTGGTGGCCTGCTTAATCAGCTGAGGGATATAGAGCTCCCCCGCATTTGTGAGGACAAGGGCCAGCAGCCCCAGAACATAATAGGCTGTATATCGTTTCACTAGAGGAAGCAGGGTTTTATATTCTTTCAGCATAAGCAGTCAACTCATTCTTTTTATTGCAAATCATTACAAAGGTTAGTGCCGTCTTCTAAAATATAGATGTTTTCAGCATGAGTAAATAGTTATTTAAAAACATTTTTCCCGATTAAAAATTCCCCATTAAGAAAAATACTGCTTTCTATCACAAAAACCTTCCCTCGCCTCTTTTTTTATTGTCTCGATACACTTGGTCGTATATAATTCGTAGCCATGGCAGTATTACAGTTCGGACATACCTGGTGGGGAAAAAAATGGCTGGAATCCCTCACCCGCATTGACTATACAAATAGACTTCCCAGAGGACAGCGTTACGCACGCAACGGGTCTGTAGTTTCCATAGATATTCAGAAGGGCAAGATTTCCGCCAAAGTTGCAGGAAGACGGCGCACCCCCTATGACGTGCGGCTGAACCCCTGGTCCTTCACAGAAAAAGGGAAAAAGATTGCCGAAGACCTGATACTCCGTAATCCCTACTATCTCTCCCAGCTTGAAGCCCGGGTGCTTCCCCGTGAGCTTCTGGAGGAGTTCAGCAATCTGGGAATGCCCCTCTTCCCGGCTTCCTGGCAGGAACTCCCCATGCGCTGCTCATGCCCTGACTGGGCGGTTCCCTGCAAACATATTGCCGCAGTTATTTATATCATCGCCAATGAAATCGACAAGGACCCCTTTCTTGTCTTTACTTTGCACGGTTTTGACCTGATACAAAGCATAGAGGATACACTGTATGCTGATCAGCCTGCAGCAGAAAACGTGCCCCTGCTCCCGTCCTTCTGTTCCAAGGAGGAAATGAACTGCAGCTGCAGTCAGTCAGCTCTGGAAGCCATAGATTTCTCCTCTATCCCCGATATCGGGGAAGCCGCAGCGGGAATTCTCACGGAAAAACCGCTCTTCTACCCGAAAAAGGACTTCAAAGCGCTTCTTACGACCAGCGCCGACAAGCTGAGCAAAGCTATACAGAAAAGAGTCAAGGAGATTGACTTAGCCGAAGAGCCGCCCGAGCTGCTCTTCACTTCCGGAGAATTCAAACTTCTGACCGGAAAAAAACTGGTTTCCGCCGTACTGAAGCAGGGGAAACAGCGTATCAGCTTCTCCTCCGAAGATCCGGAACCCTTCATCTCCTCTATCGGGCAGCTTCCGGCGGGGAATTTAGCAGCCTATCCGCCCCTTACTGCATACCTTGTCATGCTGCACAGCTTCACCCTCAAACTTATGGAGCAGCGAGCCTTGATACCGGACCTCTACGGAGTATCCGAAGGGAAGTATCGCATCCGCTGGATACCGGCGCTCTTCAATACCGATATCTCTGCCATCTTTACGAACCTTTCAGAACAGCTGCCGTCACCCCTGGTATCATTCAAGGGTGCTCCCCTGGACAGAAGAGAACAGCTCTTCATGATCATCTCCTTCATAGCCAGCTCATACATCAATGAAAGTAATCTTCTGCCGGAAAAAGATACGGATCCCATCATCTCCATGTTTTTTTCAGGCAGCATCTACACACCCGCCCGCTTTGAAGAGCGCGGCAACATTCAGGCCATCCAGCTTTGGCTGGGGCGATTTTTCATACGAGCTTCGAAACTCGTGCCGATTCTGCACATTGAAGAGCTAGCCCATGATGAGAAGCGCAAAGGCAAGAGAAGTGCCGAGGCAAAGGGCGATTACTCCTACCGCTTTGAAATCCATGCAGCGAATACGGCATCTGCTGATGGCACAGCATCTTCATCCGCGTCGGCATCACCCCAGCCGCTCTTTTCCATCATCTCTGAACTTGATGCTGAAAGCATGGCGCTTCTCCGGGACCTGCAGCTGCTCGCAGCATATCTCCCCGCAGTAAACACCTATCTCAAAGCTGGAAAAGCCGTCACCATAGATGAAGAGGACTTTGCAGAGTCCTGGTTTGCAGCTCTCGGTGCCCTGCAGACATTAGGTGTAAGGACTCATGTCCCCAAAGCCCTGCAGAAGCGTCTCTTTCCCCAGCTGACCCTCTCATTCAAGAAGAAAGCCGGCGTCTCCAGCGAAAGCGTCACCAACTATCTGAGCTTGCAGAAACTAGTGGATTTTCAGTGGTCAGTCGCCGCCGGCGATATGCTTATCCCGGCAGATGAATTCTACGAACTCACCAGCACATACAAAAAACTCATCCGCTATCATGATGCCTACGTGATGCTGGACGAAAAAGAGCTCAAGAAGATGAGAAAAGCGCTGGA
>JAIPFQ010000067.1:0-10867 GCA_021736605.1 Spirochaetales bacterium
ATTCCTCTTCTTTGACGCCGCCGCCCAGCAGCTCTGCTTCTTCAGTGAGAGTAGTGAGAGCATGTTCCCCCAGGGACTTACGGAATGTGTGAAAACCTCACCCCCGCTTGATTGAGAGCCGGAAAAAGGGTATACCTAGTCCTATGATACAGCACTCTTTTCACAACCACACAGTACTTTGCAAGCATGCTGATGGCTCCGTCGCGGATTATGTCCAGGCAGCCGTGCAGAGCGGGCTCGCCTCCATCGGCATGAGCGACCACATCCCATTTCCCGACGGAAGGTGGGACCATACACGCATGGACCTTGATCAGCTCGGGGCATATGTCCAGGAAGTCTCCCGAGCAAAATCGCGCTATCCGGAAATAGATGTGTTTCTCGGAGGTGAGTGTGAGTGGGTCCCTCAATTCAGTGACCATTATCCAATGCTGAAACATCAGTATGGATTTGAATATCTTATAGGCGCTCCCCACTGGATTCCCATGGATGATGCTTCCTGGGTCGGCTACACTCACTTGAAAACGGCAGCTCAGCTGAGAAGCTTTGCCGCCTACGTCCAGGAGAGTATCGAAACGGGACATTTCCTCTATTTTGCCCATCCCGATGTCTTTCTTGCGGGTTATACAAGGTGGGACGAAAACACCCAGGCATGCGCCAGAGACATCATCCGCACTGCAGCCGCCGAAAACGTCCCGCTGGAACTCAATGCCAACGGTTTCAGGAAGAAGAAAATTATCGACGGGCATGGCAATCTGCGTGCACAATATCCTGTGCGGCAGTTCTGGGAGCTTGCTGCGGAGGAGAATATTTCTGTGATTGTCGGTGCCGATGCGCATACACCCGGACACGTGGCGGATTCTACGGAGACCTGCTACGCCTGGATCGAGGAGCTGGGGCTGAGGGATGTGCAGGGGGAGCTGTACCGCAGCCTTAAGGATGCAGCCGACAGCAGTAATGACGGCAATGGCCGTACTGACGAGGATGGCACTAAGGACTTTCATCCCGGATCTGACGAGGATAGCGAAGTTTTGGATCACAGGGAAGGTTTGACTAAAAGGCTAAAGAAAGCGGCGCCGGTTATTCGCTAGCTTGTGCTTTTTCGTAAGTGATGAATTGATTCTAAAATCTTGGCTAGATCTTTATTTAGAGGTTTTTTGCTGACTATGAAGTGCGTTATTTTCTTTGTTTCGCCGAATGGCACAACCAGGAAAAGTGCAGAGCTCTTAGCAGAGGAGCTCAGGGCTTATCAACACAGTGTACAGACGGTGAATATTGGCCGCAGTCCGTACCGGGAAGATCTGAATATGGCTGTAGAGCTGTGCTGTAAGGCAGATGTGCTTGGTTTTGGCAGTCCTGTGTATCATATGGATGTGCTTGAACCGATGGAAACATTCTTTGATGTTCTTCTGGAGCGGAGAAATTCCCTTTCAGCAGAGAGAAAGCTTAGAGCTTTTGTGTTTCTGACTTACTGCGGAATTACCTCAGGCAAGGCTTTGCTTCATACTCATCGGAAGCTGCAGGCTCTGGGTATTCCGGTCATCGGAGCAGTAAAAATAGCCGCACCGCATTTTCATCATCATGAAACATTCCCGAAACCCGAAACAAAAAGGATTATACAGGAGTTTGTGCGTTCACTAGATCAACGAGGGTTTGCTGAAATAGAACCCGTGCGATGCAAAAAACTCTTCAGGCCAGCAAAATTTCTCACACGGCTGCTCTTTCCCATTGCTCAGATTATTGGTAAACGGCGGGAACTCCCAATAACTCTTGATGCTAAAGAGTGCAGGTTCTGCGGCAAGTGCGTACGGGAATGTCCGGTCGGGGCAATTTCTCTTGAGAAGGAGAAGAAAAAAGCGCTTATTGATAGTGATGTCTGTATTCACTGTTATCACTGTACAGTGGTATGTCCTTTTTCTGCAATAACTTCTCCTGTAGAGAAACTTGATGGTATGATTGCAGAAAATCGAAAGATTATCGGCGAGGAAAAGCCGGTGAATGCATTTTTTGTGTAAAGGCAGTGTGTAAAGGTTTTCGTAGAGGTATAAATAGAGGTTCGGTTTATGTTCAGGTCTTAAGCTGAAGCCTTATGTTGAGGCTAAGAAAAAAAAGAGGCCATGATACACATGACCTCTTTGCAATTCTGCTGTTTGGGGTTAAGCTAGAAGTTGAATTGACCAGCATTTTCTTTTGTGAAATCTGTTGGTGGTCCCATGATGACTGTTTTTCCGTCTTCCCAAACGGTGATTTTTCCGACATTCGGAACATCCTGGCCATCAACAGGTTCATTACCTTCCAGCATCTCTTTTGCAAGATATACTGTAAGATATCCAAGTTTTGCGGGGTCCCAGAGGGTCCCTACACGGAGAGAACCATCTTCCAGATACGGCTTGGAATCAGTGGGCAGTGAGGTGCCGACAACGGCAACTGAATCAGCAACACCCTTTTCCTGGACAGCCTGAGCTGCGCCGAGGGGAGATGGAGTACTTACACCGACAATTCCCTTCAGGGAAGGATAGGCTTTGAGCATATCCAGTGTTTTCTGATACGCTATCTGCTGTTTTTCATCAGTGGGAACGCGGCTAGTCACAAGATTCAGGTTCGGATATTCAGTCTCGGCATAGGCAAGGCCTGCATCGATCCAGCCGTTCAGGTTGGCTGCGGAAAGTCCGCCGGTGAGAATGGCATAGTCGCCGGAATCACCCATTTCCTGGACAAGCAGATCCCAGATATGCTGGCCGTATTCAGCATCGTCAATCTGATGGATGGAAAGGTCTACAATGCTCTGGTCAGCAGGGGTGTCCCAGTCCATTACCAGGATGCCGGCATTTTTTGCTTTTCGAAGTACCGGGGAAAGGGCTGCAGGGTCGTTGGGGGCAACCGCTATACAATCTACACCTTTAGCAATAAGGTCCTCTATCATTCTGACCTGCTGGGCAGCATCAGCTGTTGAAGGTCCTGTGTAGATAACTTCAACACCCAGATCTTCACCAGCCTGTTTCGCGCCGGTTTCGGAAGCGTTGAAATAGGGAATTCCAACCAGTTTGGGCATAACGACAATGGTTATTTCGTCATCATCAGCCTGATCTGTCTGCCCCTGGGCAAACGCAAAACCGCCGATAAGAACGAGTACCAAAGCTGTCAGTGCAATACGTAGTAACTGTTTCTTCATGTGTACACTCCTTTTGGGAATTAATATTTTTTTAAGCCATACCATGGCTAAATTTACAAATTACGTAATCATGAATGTCAGCAAGGGCTCTCATCATGGTTGATAGCCGGCGCTGTTATCACGATTGTCAGTATGAGCTGCAAACCTGAACGTTATCGCGAGCAGTAATTACGCCGTAACAATTTTTTTCGTGATAAGAGCTTTCTCTTCCCGTTTGTTGTTCACAAAGTTAATGGTGAGAACAATAATCAGAATGCCCCCCATAACCACATCCGTAATAAAGCGGTTTACCCCGAAAATATTCAGCCCGCTGGAAATTACCTGGAGAATCAGCACGGAAACCACGGTACCGAAGACCTTGCCGAAACCGCCGGAAATCTCAGTCCCGCCTAAAACAGCAGCGGCGACGCTCTGCAGCAGGTAGGAATACCCGTATGACTCTTTTGCAGAGTTATACCGGGAAGCCATTACTAAACCGGCAATACCAGTCAGCAGTCCGGAGTAAATATAGAGCAGAAAAAGAGTCTTCCTGACATTTATCCCGGAAAAACGCGTTGCCCGGGGGTTGCACCCGATCATATATACTGCCGCACCGAAACGGCTGCGCTGAAGAATAAAATAGGTGGCAGCAATTACAATGATAAAGAGGAGCATGGGAACCGGAATGCCGAGGACTGAGCTGTTTCCGAACCACTGGAACATCAGAGGAAAGCCTGAAATTGCGCCTCCCTTGGTGATATTCAGGCTGATTCCTTCGAACAGCGTCATAGTTCCCAGGGTAGCGAGCATGGGGGTGATGCCTATTCCAGCCACTATGAAACCGTTCAGCGCTCCGCAGGCCATGGAGGTCAGGATGATGACGGCAACCCCGATGATAACCGTTAACAGAGGGGCAGCTCCCATCTCATTCATCTTTACCAGAACCACAGCACCAATAATAGAGGCGAGGGTGGCATTGTAGGTGATGGAAAGATTTATTCCGCCGGTTATGATGACAACCATCATGGCCAGGGCGAGCATACCGAATTCAGGAAATTGATATGCCATAGATTGGAGGTTGTACCAGCTTAAAAATCTTCCTGGAGAGATGATGGACATTAACAGGAAAATGCCGATAAATATCTCCAGAAGGACAAATTCTTTCTTTTCTAAAGGAAGTTTGTGAAATAGCCTGTTAATTTTGCTGAATATGCTGATTTTACTGCCGAAGCCGGTTTCGCTTTTTTTGCTCTTTTTCATCTTGTCTTTCTCCCTAAGCTTTCTGTTCAAGTTTCGCAGTATCTGCTTTGCCGGCAGCCCCGGAACGGCGGGAAGATACGGACGCTTCTTCATCAATATCAACCCGGACATTCTTCTTCTCCTTCATACGCTTCTGGATGACGTCAAAGCTGATGGATGAGATGAGAACGATGCCCACTACAATTTTCTGCCAGTAAACCGGTATATGCATCAGGATCAGTCCATTGTTGATGACGCAGAAGAGAGATACACCGAGAATAGTGCCGAATACAGTCCCGTAGCCGCCGAGGACACTGGCTCCTCCCAGCACTACCGCCGCAATTACCTGCAGTTCAAAGCCGATAAAGGCGTTCGGATCGACCTGCCGCATGATAGAAGTGTGAACCACCGCAGCCAAGCCGATGAGGAAGCCTTCGTAGGTGTAGATGAAGATATTTATCTTGTCGGCGTTCATACCGATGCGTTCTGCAGATTCCTTGTTGCCGCCGATGGCGTATATTCCCCGTCCGATAACGGTATATTTGAGCATGAACCAGGTCAGCAGGGCGGCAAAAACAAAGAAAAAGAACTGAATTGGGATACCCATCGTCTTTTCACTTCCGGGGATACTGAATGTCCCAACGGTTATTTGGCCGAAATCGATAAAATTCTGGGGAATTCCTGTAATCCAGGTTCCATTGGTCAGATAGAGCATAAGTCCGAAGATTACACTCATAGTACCCAGGGTGGCGACAATCGGCGGGATTTTCAGCTTGGCTATGAGAAGTCCGTTTATCATTCCCATGAGTGAACCGGAGAGGCAGCCGACCAGAAATATCAGGAAAATATTTGATGAGACATCCACCATGAACCGCCCGATAATTACGGTAACCGCAGCTACAATTGATGCCACTGAGACGTCTATTCCGCCGGTGAGCAGCACAAGCAGCATGCCCATGGCCATCATCCCCAGTACGATATTGCTTTTCACCACATCAAGCAGATTCCCGATGGTAAGAAAAGAACTGTTGAAAAGGGAGATTATGACGGAGATGACGATCAGTATCAGCAGGATTCCCATCTCTTTACTCTTTTTTATGTATGAAAACATGTTACTCCATCCTTATAATGCTTGATTCATGATATCTTCCTGCGTGAGATCTTCTCCATGGAATGAAGCAGCGATCCGTCCCCGCCGCATAACCAGGACACGATCTGCTATTGCCAGGACCTCAGGAAGTTCAGAAGAGATGACGATTATGCCCATGCCGTTTTCAGCAAGATTCCGCAGGAGTTTATGGATATCCGCCTTGGCGCCGATATCTATACCATTTGTCGGTTCATCAACAATCAGGATTTTGGGGTCCGTAGCCAGCCATTTGGAGAGAACCACCCGCTGCTGATTTCCGCCGGAGAGTTTGGAAGCGATCATCTGGGGTATTTTAGGCCGGATCTGCATTTTATTGATCCATGTATCCACAAGTTGATTCTTCTTCTCCTGTATGATGAGTCCTCTTTTATCCGATATTTTAGGAAGGATGGTGATGCAGATGTTCTCATCCATGGGTTTTTTCAGGATCAGTCCCTCGGTAAGCCGATTCTCCGGTATGTAGGAGATTCCGTTCTGGACTGCATGTTCAGGAGAATCAATCTGAATCTGTTTCCCATTGAGAAAGAGCTCTCCTGAATCGAAGGGATCCAGCCCGAAAATTGCCTGGGCAAGTTCTGATCTTCCTGCACCCACTAGTCCAGTAAGTCCGACAATTTCCCCTCTGCTGAGACTGAAAGAGATATCCTTGAAATTTCCTTCCTTGGACAGATGTTTTGCCTCAAAGATGATATCATCAATTTTCCGTTTTTTGAAAACGGTGTACTCGATTTTCCGCCCCACCATAAGGGAGATCAGGCGGTCATCATCAAGTTCATCTTCACTGAATGTGCCGATGTATTTGCCGTCACGCAGTATGGAGAAGCGGTCGGAAATGGCAAAGAGCTCATCCAGCTTGTGGCTGATGAAGAGTATTGAAATCCCTTGATTCTTTAGGTTGCGGATGATGGAGAAGAGGGATTCTACTTCACTTCTGGAGAGGGATGAGGTCGGCTCATCCATAACAATCAGTTTTGCATCATTCACCAGTGCTCTGGCTATGGCTACCAGCTGCTGTTTCGCGACGGAAAGTTCTGCCAGGGTTGTGGATAGCGGAATTTTCAGTCCGAGTTTTCCTAAAGCCTGTTTAGCGACGCGGTTGGTCTCCTTCCAACTGACCATGGGAGATGTTTTTTCCACCCGCAGGGCCATGGCAATGTTTTCTGCTACAGAAAGATTGGGGAAGAGGGAAAAATCCTGATAGATAACGGCTATTCCGTTCTTCAGTGAATCCAGAGGGGTAATGGTGTCCTGGAGCGTCCCTTCTATGTATATTTCTGCTCCCTCGTCAGGCTGGTATACGCCGGAAAGAATTTTTATCAGGGTTGATTTTCCCGCTCCGTTCTCACCGATGAGTGCATGAATTTCTCCGTATTCGATTTCGATGTTTATATCCTTCAGCGCTTTCACACCGGGAAATGTTTTGGAGACATTCTGCATTTTTAACAGCATTTTCTGTGCCATTAAATACTCCTTCTATGATATTTGTTTCAGCAAAATATGATATTGATTTCAGCAATATACATGATCATAACCCACTTCAAATTTAAAGCAATGCACTTTTTCTCAGGAAGATGCATACAAAATGTGTTCAATTTGCACAAAACGAGAAGAAAGCATATACTTTCATGGAATTGTCTTATCTCTTACTTGAAAATATATTGGTTTGCACTAAAAATAACTCTATGCCTTTTGATTCGTTTTTTACGTATCTCTCCTATAGTACTCGTGATGAGAGCTGGAAGATGTACAGCACCACCGTGGGACGTGTTTCTGTTGGACCAGGCGGGGCTTATCCCTATCAAGCTGATAAGCATCCTCCTGAATATACGCAGAACTGGCAGGAGGGTCGTATCCTCAATGAGTATCAGTGTATATATATTTCTGACGGTTACGGCAATTTCCGCTGTATGGGAAATGAATTCCGTATAAGTCCTGGTACGATGATTCTGCTTATTCCGGGGATGAGGCATTGGTATGCCCCGGATCCTGAAACAGGCTGGACGGAGCACTGGGTCGGTTTCAGGGGAGAGTATGCAGATGAACTTTCCTACCGAGGCTTTATTTCGCCTCAGACCATGGTGCGGGATGCAGGGTATCATCAGAGTTTTATTCGTATATATAATGAGATTATCGAATTGGCAAAACTGCAGCGATCAGGCTTTCAGCAGGTTATTGCGGCCCAGATTATGCTTCTGCTCTCCAAGACTGATTACTATACAAACAAAAATAACCGCTTTCAGAATCATGAACTTGAGATGATAGAACGAGCAAAAGTTATGTTTCAGGAGCATCTGTTTTCTACCCTGGATATTGAATCCATGGCTGAATCCATGCTGGTGAGCTACAAGTATTTCAGGGAGTTATTCAAATCCTATACTGGTTTGTCTCCGTATCAGTTTTTTCTGCATATGAAGATAAATAAAGCAAAAGAGCTGCTTTCGGAGGGGAATTTTTCGGTCAAGGAGGTCTCCTTTAAGCTGGCTTTCGACAACCCCTACTACTTTTCTCGCCTTTTCAAGAAGAAAACCGGTGTTTCACCCTCAAAATGGAACGGGAACCGGATACCGACGGATCTTGATTTCCTGGAGTAAGAAGTCTGCTGCATGAAGTCTTGAGGAATAGGACTTCTGCTTGAAGTATGGAGCAAGAAGCCTGTTGGATGAAGTCTTGAGTAATGCGTATGCTTCCTGAACTAAGGTATAAAAAGACGGGGATGATTGAAAAAACGATGTGATTTGGAATAATTGAATCTTGTTATAAGGAGCTGAACAAATGGCAGGAAATGAGACAGCGTACCTCTTAGGAATCGACAATGGCGGAACCGTAGCCAAGGCGGTAGTTTTTTCTCAAGACGGAAAGGAAATTGCGGCAGCTGCCCGAACCACGGAGCTCTCCATTCCTCGGGCTGGATTTACTGAACGTGATATGAACGGCATGTGGAAAGCTTCGGCAGATGCAGTTCGTGAGGCTGTGCAGACCGCCGGAATAGATCCGAAGCAGATTCGCGCTGTAGGAACAACCGGCCACGGGAAAGGCCTGTACGCTGTGGATGCGCAGGGGCAGCCGGCAGGACCGGGAATTATTTCCACTGACAGTCGGGGGAAGGACATTGCCTATGAAATCATGAATCGGGAGGATTTTCGTGATGATGTCTACGCGCGCGCTTATCAGCCGATCTGGCCGGGGCACACAGCGCCGATCCTCTCCTGGCTGCACCGCTATCAGCCCGATTACACTGCCAGGACGCGGTGGTTCATGTCCTGTAAGGACTATACCCGCTTTCGGCTGACGGGCCGGGCGGCATACGAAGTCACTGATGCAGCGGGGTCCGGGCTCTACAATGTTCCGGAGGGGCGTTTTGATCGGCGGCTTTTTGCAGCTTTCGGTGCGGAGGAGTGCTTCGAGAAAATGCCGGAGGTAATTCAATCGGCGGAAATAGCAGGTTATGTAACAGCTGATGCCGCCCGGCAGACCGGCCTGTCAGAGGGCACCCCCGTGGCAGGAGGCCTGTTTGATGTGAATGCCGGCGGACTGGCCTTGGGGCTGACGGATCCGGAGGATTTCGGAGCGATTATCGGCACTTGGAGCATCAGCCAGTTCGTAAGCCGGGAAGCCCCGAAACTGCAGGATCAAGATGAGCTCTTTGTCGTTCAGCCTCACTGCATTCCCGGCACCTGGATGGTCCATGAGGCAAGTCCTACCTCGGCAAGTAATTTAGACTGGTTTCTGCAGAAGATCTGCAGGGAAAAGCGTGATGCTGTTGAAGAGACGGGAGAATCTATCTATGCCTACTGCAATCGTGAGATTGAGCAGTTTGTACAGGAGGGAAGGAAAACAGATGCTCTGGTTCTTCCCTTTCTATACGGCAACAACATAGACGCTCCGGCTATGGCAAACATATCCGGGCTTACAGGGAAGGATGGGTTTACTGAGATGCTGGCGGCATTTTATGAGGGCATATGCTTTTGTCACACCGTTCATTTGGAGAAACTGTTCAGGCTGCAGGGGAGACCGAAAACGCTGCGTTTTGCGGGACAGGCGACCCAGTCCCAGCCTTGGATGCAGATGTTTGCTGATATTCTCGAAATCCCAATAGTGACTTCGGATAGTACCCAGCAGCTGAGCGCCCTGGGAGCAGCCATGTGCGCCGGAACAGCCGTGGGAGTATACCAGGATTTTGATGATGCTGTCTCTCGGGTTGTCCGCTTTACAAAGCGCTATGAGCCGAGTCTGGAACGCAGGGATTACTATCAGCGTAAATACTCCTATTATAAGGATACGGCGGCGGCTTTACGGCCTGTCTGGAAGCGCTACGATAGTACTACCGGAAGCGATGGTGAAATTTGAGATGGAAAGCCCCGCAGAGACCCTTACAGAACGGGAAAAACGTAGTAAAATTAATTTGCCCGTATAAAATAATGATTACCATACTGATTGGAGGGAAACATGAGAACTGTAGGAATTTATTATGCGTACTGGACACATGAATGGGATGTGGATTTTATCCCCTTTGTAAAGAAAGTTAAGGACCTCGGCTTTGATCAGCTTGAAGTCAATGGCGGAACCATTGTAAAAATGGACCGGGATGCTCGTATGCGGCTTGTGGATGAAGCAGAAAAGCATCAAGTTACGCTCTCCTATGGTATCGGACTGCCCAAGGAGTATGACGTATCCTCCCTGGATGAAACGACCCGAAAAAACGGGGTGGACTTTATGAAGCGGATGATCAGCTCCGTCGGCGAAATGGGCGGCGGCATGATCGGCGGAACCATCCACAGTTACTGGCCGGCCTCCCTGGAACCTGGATATGATTCTAAAAAACCTTTCTGGGATCAGAGCGTGAAGAGCATGAAGGAGATGAGCAAGGCTGCAGAGGATCACGGGGTGCTGCTGAATGTTGAGGTCATAAACCGCTTTGAGCAGTTTCTGCTGAATATTGCCGAAGAGGCTGTGGCTTACGTGAAGCAGGTGGACAGCCCAGCAGTGGGAGTGCTGCTCGATACTTTTCACATGAACATAGAGGAGGATACGTTCAGGGATGCCATTAAGCTGGCTGCACCGTATCTTTCCGCCCTGCATATAGGCGAAACAAATAGGAAACTGCCCGGAACGGGAAGAATTCCCTGGGGAGAGATAAAGCAGGCTCTGGATGATGCCGATTTTGACGGTCCCATTGTGATGGAGCCCTTCGTGATGATGGGAGGACAGATTGGTCAGGATATTGCCGTATGGCGTCCGGTGATTGAGAACCCGGATCTTGACGCTTTGGCGGCAAAATCAGCAGAATTTGTGAGAAAAACACTCTTTTAAATAAAAAAGAGTACTAAGCG
>JAIPFQ010000068.1:0-10584 GCA_021736605.1 Spirochaetales bacterium
GCAATCATCGATCCCACTGACAAATCAATACCCGCTGATAGGATAACAAAAAATTGTCCGATGGAGACCATAACCAATATTGTTGTGTCATTTACAATTCTCTGCAAATTCTCCCCGGAAATAAAGCCCGGTGCAAGCATGGTAACAACAAAAAGAAGCAGTGCTATCAGTACAGTTAAACTAGCCTCACGTTTCTGCTTCAACAGGGTAAACCCTTGTTTTACGGTATCCATATTCAGGTTAAGCTTCATGCTGTACCTCCGCAACTTTATTCGCGATATGTCCTGTAGCAGCTTTTATCACATTATCTGAATTCGCCTCTTCACGGCTGAATTCTTCAGTTACTAATCCTTCATGCATAACGATAATCCTATCTGCCATTCCAAGTATTTCCGGAAGTTCTGATGAGATCAGGATTACTGCAAGCCCCTTTGCAGCCATTTCTGAAATAAAATCATGAACAGCCGCCTTTGTGGCAACATCTATCCCTTTCGTAGGTTCGTCGAGAATGAGAATTCTCGGATTGGCAGCCAGCCATTTAGCCAGAACTACCTTCTGCTGATTACCCCCGGAAAGCGTTTCTGCATCCACATGCCATCCGGCAGCACGTATTTCCATCATTCCGCCGTATTTTTCCGTAATTTCTTTTTCTGTTTTACTGTTCAGTATTCCCAGTTTGGTAATATCATCAATTTGAGGGAGCGTTATATTCTTTGTTATGCTCATTTCAAGAATAACGCCCTGCACCTGACGATCCTCTGGAACTAAAGCTATTCCATGTTTCATCATATCAATGGGATTGCGAACATGAATTTTCTTTCCTTCCAGAAAGATACTCCCGGAACTTTTTTTATCGATTCCGAAGATGGTTCGCATGACTTCACTTCGGCCTGCTCCGATCAATCCGAAAAAACCGAGAATTTCACCTTCGTGAAGCTGAAAAGAGACACCTTTGAAAACACCTATTTGCGAAAGGTTTTTAACTGAAAGAACCTCTTTTCCTATCGCAGCCTTCCTCTCAGGGTACATTTGATCGAGGGTTCTCCCCACCATCATCTTTACAATTTCATCTACGCTGGTATCTTTCACCTCGCCTTCACCAATGTACTGGCCATCCCTGAGGACAGTGAAATAGTCGCATATCTCAAAAATCTCATCAAATTTGTGGGATATGAAGATCACTGCCTTCCCGCTATCCTTAAGTTGGCGAACTATTTTATACAAGTCCTGCACTTCCCGCAATGACAGAGCAGACGTAGGCTCATCCATGATGACAACTTGCGCATCGAGGGAGAGGGCTTTAGCAATCTCAACCATGTGTCTTTGAGCAACACTGAGATTTTTTATACAGGTACTTGGATCAATATGCAGTTCCAGATCTTTGAGGAGTTTTCGCGTCTCCTTATGCATCTGTTTCCAATTCACCCTACCAGTTTTGGGATGCGTGAGATGGTGACCCATGAAAATATTTTCCGTCACAGTAAGTTCAGGAAACATGGAAGCTTCCTGATGGATCGCAGCTATCCCGACTCTCTGGGAGTCCAGGGCGTTTTTCAAGGATAAGGGTTCCCCTTTGTACAAGACTTCTCCTGAACTGGGAAAATAAACACCTGTTAATATTTTCACTAATGTTGATTTTCCCGCACCGTTTTCTCCGATAAGAGCATGGACCTCTCCTGTACGAACGGTCAAATGAACACCATCAAGGGCTTTAATTCCAGGAAAATATTTGCTCAGGTGCTGTACTTCCAAAATGGTTTCTGCCAACTCTTTCTCCTTTTACTTATACTATATATGATGATTCAAAAAAACGATGATTAAGAGCTTTGTAATAAATGTATATTGTAATCACTGTATTTAATAAAAGCAGGCCTGATACACATACTGCTGCTCATATCAGAACCTGCTTTATGTACTTATTCTGTACATTCCTAATAGCTTGAATCAAGTATGGAACTAAAACATTTCCGCATAATCAGCAATGTTATCAGCATTGAAAACAAAAGGAGTTCCCATAATAGTTACACCTTCTTCACCAATGGTTATTTCTCCCATCCTTCCTGCATCAATAACATCACCGGGATTTCCTTCAACCTTATCCGTTACTAAAGCTTCCAGAATATAGGTAGATGTATATCCGAGATCGACAGGATTCCACAGAGCCATCTGGCCGCAAGTACCGTTTTCTACATACTGTTTCATTTCTGAAGGCAGGCCGAGTCCAGTAAGTTCAACTTCTCCCTTCTTCCCTTCATCCTCAATAGCTTTAGCTGAAGCCAGGATACCAATGGTTGTGGGAGAAATAATACCGGCAAGATCAGGATATTTCTGCATGAGACCAACTGCCTCGCGGTAACTCTTATCGGAAGCATCGTCACCATAGACAACCTCTACAATTTCCATGTCACTGTATTCCGGTTTCTGGATCTCTTTCTTCATCCAGTCAATCCATGCATTCTGGTTAGTGGCCTGAGATGTTGCGGAGACGATACCGACTTTCCCTTTGTAGTCAATCATTTCTGCTATAAGCTGAACCTGCTGTTCACCAATGAGCTGTTCATCAGAAGGAGCCAAGTCTACCGTTCTGCCTCCGGGAGATATTCCTGAGTCAAATGAAATAACCTCGATACCGGCATTCATTGCTTTTTTCGTTACAGGAATCAGTGCATCTCTGTCATTGGCAGAAATTGCGATACCGTCAACTCTCTGGGCAATCAGTGTTTCAATAATCTCAATCTGACCTTCAGCTGTTGATGATGAGGGTCCCTGATAAATTGATTTCACATTTCCAAGCTCTTCTGCAGCTTCTTCTCCGCCGTCTGCAACAGCTTCAAAAAATCCATTACCAAGACTCTTCACCAGCAGTACCAGGCGGAGAGGTTCATCTTCTTTTGCTGTTTCCTGTTCTCCAGCTGCAAATACCATGCTGGAACCAACCAAGGCGACAATTACCATGGCTAAAAGCATCTTCTTTCTCATATACGTTCTCCTTTATTTGTTAATACATGTATTGTACAACGGTTTGAGAAACTGTGTGAGTTTCAAAATCTCTGAAAGATGTGTCATTTTCTCTGATTTCTCATAATAGTCTCTGATTTCTCATAATAGGCTGATTTTTTTGCCGATACTGCTTGTATCGCGCCGCGCCTACAGCAAGTATCGGTCTATTCGTTCAGGAGTTTGTGTTCCGAGGGTGCATAGCCAAAATATTTTTTAAAGACTTTACTGAAGTGTCGGCTGCTTACATATCCTACTCTGTTTGAGATTTCTTTTATCGTTAAGGACTCATCTTCCAGCAGATCTTCTGCCTTTCTCATTCGTAAGTCAGTGATATATTGATTGAACGTCACACCCATAGCCTGATTGAACTCCGTGGAAAGATAATTTGGAGTAAGTCCCAGCATATCAGCAACTTGGGCTAGTCCAATCTCCTCTGTATACCGTTCTGCAATTACTGCAAGGGCACGATCTACTGCCAGCCTTCGTTTGGTGCTCTTTTTCCCGTATGTACTGCGGTCAACTTCCTCAAATACCCAGGAAATCCACATCCTTACCGCATGCTCATCACTCTTTTCATTCTCATCACTCTTTTCATTCTCCTCATCTCCCCTAGAAAGGTTTCCACCGCTTCTGCTCCGGAAGAAAGCTGCTAATTCACTCTTGCAGTAAAGATTTTCAAGGATTTTTTGATGATGGTGGAGCCATTGATACGCTTTTACTGGTTCCAGCTCACGATTTTTTATAACTTTCTCCAGCATAAAAAGCGTTTCCAGCTCCTCTGAATTCTCTTTTTCCAGCTGGTTCAACCGCTCCTCCGAAATTGTGCCGCCGATTCCCTCCGCAATTCGCAGAAAAGCTCGTTCAGAAATCACCTTCAGCTTGTCCATCAAAGCGGTCAGAGAAGAGACACTTCCGGTACATACACATTTGCTTAGCAGCGATTCATGCCCATGCTGAAAAGACGCTGAATGCTCAAATATCTCATCTGCCATCTGCAGTATACTCTCAGCATCCCGAAGGATTTTATCCTGATCATCGGTATAGACAGCACATACTAAATTACCATCATCTAAGAGTGTGATACCTGAAACAGAACTTACCCTTTGACTTTGGTTCATCCAATCGCGCAGTGACTTTGCAAAATCGTGTTTAAAACTGTTTTCGTCTTCCAGCCGAAGAGAAGTATCAAAAACAAAAACTATACCATTGAACCACAGGGGTTTCTCTCCATTACGGCTGATGCTGCTCTCCTCTGAAAAGGTATCCTGAAGCAGTCCGAGCATCCTGTGTTCCAACATAAGCTGTTTCTTGCTGCGAAGGTCAAGCAGTCGGGCGTCTGCAAGTCTTACTACCCGTTCAACATCCTCCCTTGAAGCAGGTTTCAGGAGAAAATCGAGGGCAGACAGGGAAACGGCACGTTTCGCATATGCAAAATCAGCATAGCCCGTAAGGATAACCCATTGGGTATCAGGGGATGCGGTTTTTCCGATTTTGATAGCATCCAAGCCATTCACTTTGGGCATACGTATATCAACAAAAACAAGGTCAGGTTTCAACTCTGATACGGCATGGACAAGGTCTTCACCGTCGACTGCTTGGTATATAATCTCCGTCTGTACATCAGTTTCAGAACTTATCTCATTCAGCATATCCTGGATACTGAAACGGACAAGATATTCATCATCAGCTATGATACATCTCATAAAAGGTCATCCTCACCTCTGTACCTTTTCCAGGGGAACTTTTTACATTGAAAGCACCATTGGGAAAAGCGTATTTGAACCGTTTTTTTACATTTCCTATACCTATGTGCTCCAATTCCTGCAGATCATCTAAATTACAGCCGACTCCATTATCTGAAATGGATATGGTAACCACCATTCTGCTGTCCTCCAGCGTGTTGAAAACTTCAACCTGGATATGTCCTACCTGATTATCCATGGGTTCTA
Organism: Spirochaetales bacterium; assembly: GCA_021736605.1. Taxonomy (GTDB): domain Bacteria; phylum Spirochaetota; class Spirochaetia; order PWKH01; family PWKH01; genus JAIPFS01. The sequence continues at coordinate 4,950 of JAIPFQ010000068.1, forward strand.
TACCGTGAATTACCGCATTCTCAGCAAGGGGCTGCAGAAGCAGTCTAGGGATTTTAACTTGCTCAAGACCTTCATCTATATGCAGAGAATAGGTAATCCTATCTCCAAAACGCAGTTTCTGCAGCTGAAAATAGTTCTCAACGAAAGTGAACTCTTCTGATATTGTACTTTCTGTCCTTGAATCCTGGGTATAGCGAAGCATATCCTTCAATTCAATGATAGTGGTTTCAAGATCCTGTTTAGCCCCCATACGATTAAGGCCAATAATCCCATTCAGTACATTATAAATGAAATGGGGCTGCACTTGGGACTGCAGCGCCTGATACTCTGCCTCCCCCTTCTTTATGAGTTCGGCATATTTCAGATGGTTATCCATAATCAAGGAGGCGAACTCAGAAAAGGTTGTCAGTCTGGTTACTCCTAAATCTGTAAAAGGGGGTGCCGGTTTATGAATGCCCACAGTAAGGGTTCCCATAACACTTTTATCTATCACCAAGGGGAGCAGCATAAGGGTACTGATAAGCGGAAGGGATTCATCCATGTCCTGTTCATCAAGCAGCAGCGGTTTTCCTTCTGAAAGCACTTTCTGTATAAGGGGAGCTAAGTTTTTTTCATAGACTCCGACCATATTGCCTTCATTAATCCGTTTTTTAACCCGAATTGTATCTATTTCACTGGGATCTGTTCCCAGAAAATGAATCAGGGAAAAATCAGCTCGAGTCTCTACAACCAAGGTAGAAGCTACGCTCTTCATGAGGTCTTCCATGCTGGTATTCTGAGAGATAGAGCGGCCGACAACACGAGTAAGCAGAAGAATGTTTTCTACGTTTTCTTTAAGATCAATAGACAAGGCATTGAACTGATCTGCAAGTTCGCTGAATTCATCATGGCCGTGAATTTCCATTCCGTCGGAAAAATCTCCCTTGGAGACACGTTCAAATGCCTGCTCTACCCGTTTAATTTTCTTTATAATATCCTTGGCAGTGTAGAGGGAGATAAAAATACCCGCCAGGGCGGTAAAAACAGCTACCAAAGTATACATGATATAAGCTCTCCGCTGGAGCTGGTCAGCATATGCTCTGAACTCTTTGATAAAATAGTCCATGAAGCTTTCAAAACTATCTACAAAATAGTAACTGGTGTCCCGGAATTCAGCAAAAAAGGGTATATAAGCCTCATCACCAAGAATTTCGTGAAATCTGTTATCCCCTACTGAACTTACCCGTTCTGAAATCATGTTTATGGATTCTTCGAGCTCCTCCAGTCTTTCCATAGCACGATCATGCATGGTATTAGCTGTTTCATACTGATCTGTCAAATCCTGACTGCGTATATCCAGCAGCGATTCAGATTCCATAAATGCAGTAAAAGCCTCATCATAATCAAGAACTGCGCTTTTCCACTTCTTCACTGTCACATTTGCTCTTGGGGAATAGGTATATGACTTCAGCTGTCCGTAAATTTTCGGTACAAACAGGTCAAATACCATGTCTTTCATAAGGCTGTGCACATCACGTGAACGAACCTGCATCTCAATACCTTTCTGGATTGACTCATTTATGAGGCGGACTCTTTTCCAGGTAGCCATACCCAAACCCGCGAATACTAAGGCTCCGATACTGAAAACGACGGCGAGTAAGAATAATTTCGTTCGTATCTTCATTTTCTGATTCTACCATGATTTACTCTATCAGCATATGCAGCTGCAGAGAATTTTAAAAAGCCTGCGTGAGGCGTAACCGCAGCACACAGGCTGGTCAGGCTGGAATATTCAGCTCTCGTCATGCACCTTGGCGCGGAATTTTTCAACCTCCCAATTCCGGATGAAATCAATCTGATCATCCGTCATAAAGAGGGGACCGCCGAAGGACTCACTGTATACGGCAACCTTGATGGTATCATAGAAAAGAATCAGAGCAGATTCCGCCTGATGCACCGTTTTTCCGGCTCCGAAGGCGCCGGTGTTCTGAACAAGTACAAGCTTGGGGGGAACCTTCTCTTCTGCAATATAGGCATCTGCGGCGGCAGCTATCCGTTCTTCCGCTTTTTTACCCCCTTCTAATAGGTAATCCTCCGGAATCCAGAGCGGTTTGTGTCCGCTGTAGACTATATGATCCGGAGTGAATGAGGATAGAACGGGAGCGGCATGCTCTCTGCTTTTCGCAAAGCTAAGCAGCTCTTTATGGGCTCCCCCAACACAGCGATAATCGGATAAATCCGCAGACTTTGCCCGTTTCAGGCCCTGAGATATTTTCTGCTCCCGGTCACTGGCTATTACTTCCGGGGTCTGATCAGGTTCCCGCTGGATACGACTGCTGACGGTATTCATAATATCAGTGTAGAGGGAGTCTATCTCTTCCGGGCTTTCAGCACCTGCAAAAATTCCATGGTTCTGCAGAAAAATTATCCGGGGGTATACATCTGTTTGCTTTTCGTGCTCTTCAAGGGCATCCTTTACTGTTTTCGCCAGAATGTATCCCGGATTCACCAAGGGGATCCACAGAGCGCGGCTGCCGAACATATCATGTACAGCTTCCTGGCCATTTTTACCGCAGGTTACACCGTTGATCATAGCCGGATGGAGGTGGACCACAAAAGAGGAGCGTATAAGACTGTGCAGCAGGGCTTCCACACTCGGGCGGGCAGTTTCTCCTTCCGCCCGGGCATCCATCATTTCCTGAAGCACCTGCTCTTCCCGTTTTTCCTTATCCTCGGAATGAGGAGTGGTCCAGACTGCATGAAGGGCGGATAAGCGCATTTTAACGAAACCTTCCGGTCCGATAGTCCCCAGGGCATGTCCGGAGGCTTTCACGTAGAGATATTCATCATTCTTCCAAGACGTATTTCCTCCGCCTAGCAGAACATATTCCGGATCATTGCCGTATTTCCGAGAGAGATCCTGAAGCTGCTGAACATACTGTTTCATCTCTTCTGCATTCATGCTCTTTCTCCTAAAATCTCTTTCTCATAATTCATAATTTCTGAGATAAGGGCTTCTTCAGGGATTACATTATTTTTCAAGCAGTAATAATCCCAGACCGCACCTGCGGGCATAGTCTTCAGCTGCTCCATCAGTGCCAGCCGGCCGAAATAGTTCTGTTCTTCTTCATAGCGAACCAAGGTTTCCTGCGGTTCAAGCAGAGCCAGAAGCAATCCTTTAAGGGCAGCTCTGGCGCCGATAACCCAGGCACCTATTCTGTTCAGGGTTGCATCAAAAAAGTCGAGGCCGATGTGGATATCATTGATTCTTCCAGAACGGATTATTTCCTGTGTCAGCTGTCTTATATCATCATTCAGGACGACTATATGATCACTGTCCCAGCGCATGGGGCGGCTGACGTGGAGCAGCAGCTCATCCTGGAACAGGAGGGTTGATGATATTTTATCCGCGATAAGCTCCGTGGGGTGAAAATGGCCCATATCCAGACAGACAAGCTTATTACGCGATGACGCATAATTCATATAAAACTCATGAGATCCTGCAACAAAGGCCTCACTGCCGATTCCAAAAAGTTTCGTCTCCACTGCATCCTTCATATATTCAGGATCAATATCCCGTGAGAAAGCCGTATCCAGGGATTCCATAAGGATTTTCCGGTAGCCCATTCTGTCTGCGGGATAATCCTTTAAACCGTCGGGTACCCAGACATTATGTATAGCCGGAGAATTCATCTCCTTACCAAGGTATTCACTGATGTCCCGACAGCGTTCTGCATGGCGTATCCAGAAATTCCTGATTTCCGGGTCTTTGCTTGCCAAGGTAAATCCATCCTCTGCTTTGGGGTGAGAGAAAAAGGTCCCGTTAAAATCCAGGCCACGGGTATGCTCCTTTGCCCAGTCAGCCCAGCCGGTAAAATGCTCCGGGAGTACTTCGTCTCGGTCCACTTTTTTCCCGCCGAATTCCCCGTATACAGCATGCAGGTTGAGCCGATGCGTTGATGGAAGCAGACTGAAGACCTTTTCCAGATCCTTCTGCAGTTCCCTTACGGATCGTGCTTTCCCTGGGTGATTCCCCGTTACCTGAATGCCTCCTCCGGATAATTCTGCATCGGGGGTCTCGAAACCGCCCACATCATCCCCCTGCCAGCAGTGCAGGGAGATCGGAATATCCGCAAGTTTTTCCATAACCGCTTCTGTATCAACACCAATTTCACCGTACTGCTCTTTTGCAGCAGCGTATGCCTGTTCAATTCTTGCTTTACTCATGTATGTCCTCCTATTACCTATTACTTATTACCTATTACAATACGTAAGCTGTTTATAGTACTTTTTCAGTACTTTCTTTATCATACCCCGGTTCCCGTCTGACAGCCTTGACGATCTTCTCTTTTTTTAGCATTATTTTGTCATGGCAGTTCACAAACTCTCATCCTTGGATTTCTTTCAGGATCCTGATCTCGGAATTGAAATAATTAAAAGAAATCCGCAAATCCCCTTTCCGCTGCATACCCATGACTTTGCGGAGCTGGTGATCATTTTATCGGGAACGGGCATTCACTTTACCCGAGGTGCTTCCTACCAGGTTCATCCCGGGGATGTTTTTCTTATTGAAAAAGGTTTTGCCCACGGCTACAAGAACCCCAAGGATCTCATTCTCTATAATATTCTCTTTGATCCCGCTCTTCTGCGGCAGAGTTTTATCGATATTCGACAGATGCCGGGGTATCACGCCATTTTCCATATTGAGCCGAAGTATCGCCGGGAACATGAGTTCAGACATCGACTGCAGCTGCACAAACTGCAGATTGATCCTATCTGCAGCCTGGTTGAGTCTATGAGGCAGGAGCTGGAGGAGCCGAAATCGGGGCCATCGAAAGAGATGGATGCAGGCAGAGAAAACGGAGACAGGGACGAAAGGGACAGCAGAAATAGAGATAGCAGTGACAGCAGCAGCAGAGGGGGGAACCGAGCTATGGCGTTCGCATATTTCATCCAGCTTATTGTGACCCTCTCCCGACTCTACGAATCCAGCACACATATGGATAATCTTGTCATCAGCAGGCTTGCCAGGGTTTTTACCTATATGGAGCAGCACGTCGCTTCTGCTGTCTCTCTGGAGAAGTTGATGGACATCTCGGGTATGTCCGCCAGCACCTTGAATAGAGCATTTAAACGGGCTACACGTTTTTCTCCCATCGAATATCACCTGCGGCTGCGAATTTCCCATGCCTGCAGACGCTTGGAAACCTCCCCGAGAAGCATAACCGAAATTGCCTACGATCTCGGATTCAGCGACAGCAACTATTTCACCCGCCAATTCAGCAAAATTATTGGAATTCCCCCGGGTATATACCGTAAAAACCGAAAGATACCTACCTCTTGAACTGTTTTTATGGTATTGTCTTTGTATAATCATGCTGATGGAAGCTGGGTGCAAAGTGCCGATCGAAGCATTCTGTGCCGTTCATGAAGGGAAAAGCGGATTGGATGATATGATCAGCTGATATGGAGGAGAATATTGTGAAACGGAGAATTTTTCTTATTGCTGCGGCAGTAGTTCTGCTGTTTATGCTCAGCGGCTGTTTGCCTAGTTCTCTTGCTGATCCGAATTATCAGCGGCCGGCAGGATTTTTTCTTGGAATCTGGCACGGCTGGATAGCGCCGCTGAGTCTTCTGGTGAGTATTTTCAATCCTT
>JAIPFQ010000069.1:0-10435 GCA_021736605.1 Spirochaetales bacterium
CTATCCAGATTTTCTTGCATTCACAGCATAAGCATGCAATAATGTAATCGATTACATGTAATCGATTACATGATTATAGCATACGTATCAGGAGGATGCCAGTGGCAAACGTAAAAAATATGAAAGTACTGAAGCCTGTCAACAGGCTGAAAGGAGAACTCCCGAAAATCGGGATTCGGCCAACTATTGACGGAAGACGCCGGGGAGTACGAGAATCCCTGGAAGAACAGACCATGAATCTGGCAAAACGAGCAGCAGAATTTCTTTCTGCAAATTTGAAACACCCTTCAGGGCACGCTGTAGAATGCGTCATAGCAGATACCTGTATCGGGGGCGGTGCAGAAGCCGCCATGTGCCAGGATAAATTTGAAAAAGAACAAGTTGCAGTAACCATAACAGTGACCCCCTGCTGGTGCTACGGCTTTGAAACTATGGATATGGATCCGCATACGGTGAAAGCTGTCTGGGGCTTCAATGGAACAGAACGACCTGGCGCTGTTTATCTTGCAGCTGTCCTTGCAGCACATTCTCAGAAGGGTCTCCCTGCCTTCGGTATTTACGGAAGAGATGTTCAGGATTCCGATGACACCGACATTACCGAAGATGTTCAGGAGAAGCTTCTCCGCTTTGCCAAAGCAGGACTTGCAGTAGCCCACATGAAAGGGAAAGCATATCTCTCCCTCGGCGGAAGTTCCATGGGTATTGCCGGTTCTATCGTTGACCAGGATTTCCTTCAGGATTACCTCGGCATTCGAACCGAAGTTGTTGATATGTCAGAAATAGCTCGTCGCGTTGAAGAAGAAATTTTCGACAAGGATGAATTTGAAAAAGCCAAAGCTTGGGTCAAGGAAAACCTGAAAGAGCAGGAAGATACAATAAATCCTCCCGAATGGCGCCGTTCGGAAGAACAGAGAAAAGCTGACTGGGACTATGTAATCAAGATGTTTCTCATTGCCAGAGACTTGATGATCGGTAATCCGAAACTGAACGACATAGACCGGGGAGAAGAGGCATTGGGACGCAATGCCATCGCAGGAGGATTTCAGGGACAGCGGCAATGGACGGATCATTATCCCAATGGCGATTTCATGGAAACCTTCCTGAACTCTTCATTTGACTGGAACGGTATCCGAGAAGCCTTTGTTTTTGCAACTGAAAATGATTCCCTGAATGGAATTTCCATGTTGTTTGGACATCTGCTCACTAATACTGCTCAAATTTTCTCTGATGTCCGTACATACTGGAGTCCTGAAGCTATCCAACGTGTTACCGGATGGAAACCTGAAGGCTTGGCTGAACATGGTTTTATTCACCTGATCAACTCCGGCTCAACTACCCTTGATGCAACTGGACAAATGCAGGACAAGGACGGAAATCCAGTGATGAAACCGTACTGGGAAATCGACCAGGACGATGCAGCCCGCTGTTTGGAAGCTACGGAATTCTGTGTTGGTGACGGTGGATATTTTCGCGGCGGCGGCTTCTCCAGCGATTTCCTCACCAAAGGCGGTATGCCGGTAACCATGAGCAGACTCAATATTATCAAGGGCTTAGGTCCGGTTATGCAGATAGCCGAGGGCTGGACAGTAGATATCCCACAGGAAGTACATGATAAATTAGACATGCGTACTAATCCCACCTGGCCTACCACGTGGTTTGTCCCAAAAGTAACAGGTGAAGATGGCCCATTCAAGGATGTGTATCAAGTCATGGCTAACTGGGGCGCTAATCATGGTGCTGTCAGCTATGGACACGTTGGTGCGGATATTATCACCCTCTGCTCCATGCTGAGGATTCCTGTGAATATGCATAATGTTGACTCAGACAAGATTTTCCGACCAAGCACCTGGAGCGCGTTCGGCATGGACAAAGAAGGAGCCGATTACCGCGCATGTCAGAATCTTGGTCCGTTATATGGAAAGGGAAAATAAATTAACTAAATAAACGAGTTTTTATCCCTCCTTTTTTATACATATACTCCTTTTGCTCCCTGGAACCCCCTTCAGGGAGCAATTATTATAATGTGGAAATGGTCTCGGAGAAAAAATCCACACGGTTTGCAAATCGTCTCGGAGAAAAAATCCACATCTTACTTTACTTAAAGGCTGGAGTATACGTATTTTTAAGATATGAAAAAAAACAAAGAGACTGACAAAAGAACATATAAAACATTGAGCCCCGAGGAACACCACATCATCATTGAGAAGGGAACGGAAGCACCGTTTACAGGAGAGTATTGGAACCATTTTGAGCAGGGCTTATATGTGTGCAGGCAATGCGGGGCACCACTCTATAGATCAGAAACCAAATTTGATGCACAGTGCGGCTGGCCGAGTTTTGATAAAGAAATTTCTGGAGCCGTCCAACGAAAACCTGATGCCGACGGTATCCGAACAGAAATCACCTGCAGCACCTGCGGTGGTCACTTGGGCCATGTCTTCACCGGTGAACACTATACACCGCTGAACACTCGTCATTGCGTAAACTCAGTTTCAATCAGCTTCAAAAACGTAGAGAGGGCTGTATTTGCATCAGGATGCTTCTGGGGGACCCAGTATCACTTTGAAAAGGAGCCGGGAGTCATCTTTACTCAGGCAGGCTACACCGGAGGAACTGCAGAATCCCCAAGCTATGAACAAGTTTGCAGCGGCAGCACCGGCCATGTGGAAGCGGTGGAAGTCCTTTATGATCCTGAAGTAACGGATTATGAAAGCTTGGCAAAGCTCTACTTTGAAACCCATGATCCAAGCCAGAAAAACGGACAGGGGCCCGATATCGGGGAACAGTATCTTTCCAAAGTCTTCGTCATGAACGAAACCCAGCGAGAAGTTATCAGCAGACTGATCAAGGAGCTTTCAGATAAGGGGCTTGATATTGTTACGCAAATAGAGCCGGCTGGAAAATTCTGGCCTGCGGAAGCATATCATCAGCACTATTACGCGAAAAAGAGGGGAACTCCATACTGCCACATCTATACAAAGCGTTTTTAGATTGTCTATACTGGGCCAATGACAAAACCAGAACCACATGCATCATCTCAAGCAGAATCACAGGCAGGAACACAGGGACCGATTAATCCAATGATACAGCTGCGGCATGTAACTGTACGGAGGAACAGACATCTTATTCTCGATGACATATCCCTTGATATCGAGAAAGGCCAGCATACCGCCGTCATCGGCCCTAATGGAGCGGGAAAATCTACCCTGATAAAGATACTCACGAAGGATATGCACCCCATCCAGCACGAAGAACTGATGCTGAAGTTATATGGAAAAGAGACTTGGCACATCCTGGACCTGAAAAACAGGCTCGGAATAATAACTCCGGATCTCCAGCGCATCTGTCATACTCCATATTCCGCTGAGGAGACCATTCTTTCCGGATTTTTCAGCAGTATCGGCCTGTTTCACCTGCAGCACACCGTCACGCCACGGATGAAAAAGACCATGAAGGAGACTGCTGCGTTTCTCTGCATCTCCCACCTTCTCAAAAAACCGATGAATACCTTATCCAGCGGCGAAGCCAGAAAAATACTCATTGCCCGGACGCTCATTCATAATCCAGAAAGTATGCTCCTTGATGAACCTTCTTCAAACTTGGATCTGCCTGCCGGAAAAGAGCTGCGAAGGATTCTGGATAAACTAGCCGAAAAAGGGAAAACCATCATCTTGATAAGCCATGATCTTGCAGATATTCTCCCGCGTATCAAGCGGCTTGTCTGCATTCGTAATGGTAAAATCATGGCTGAAGGCAGCAAAGAGGAGCTTCTTACTGAATCGTTCCTCAGTGAACTTTATGGAACAAAGGTTTATCTGGATCATCGAAACGGTTTTTATAAAGCTTGGTGCTGATCTTGGTGCTGATGCTGATGCTTACGCTATGGAAAATTGTTAGCGGGTTCCATACTACAGTTTTCATATCCGGTTCAACTTAAGATTCCCGCATCGGTTATCATCAGCTCTATACCGACTGCATTATTGTCTACATCGATTTTCTGCGGTATCATATATGGAGGGAGCGGACACATCCATTCTTCCTGAAATGAAGACAAAGTGCTGACAAGATTGAAATTTTCAACTGAAATTTTCAACTGAAAAATTCATAAGATGTTTCTATGAATATGATACCAAACATAGGGAGGACTGAAATTTTATGATACTCATAGCAGGAGATAGTCTGACGGCAGGGCATGTCGGCATAGGATTCACCTCATATCTCAAACACCCCAATCATAGACCGGCGGGACGCAGGGGGCTGGAAACCAGAAAAGACCGACCTATACTTGCAAGAGGTCTGGACGGAGATACCATGCTGGGCATCACTGGCCGAGTTCTCTCCTACATGAAGGGAAGAATAGCAGAATCTATGCAGGGGCTGATTATTGAGGCTGGCCATAACGACTTGCTGATACCCTATATGGCAAAGCTGGAACCAAAGTGGAAAGAAGCTATGCAGGACAAATTAAACGGCCCATCTGCCCCAATATCCGATTACAGCGCATTTATAGATGCCTACAGAAGGCAGCTCCGTAAAATCATTGATGCCGGACATGCGCTGGGATTGCCGAAAAATCGAATTGCCATCACTGATCTGCTCTTTCTGGGTGAAAATCTCTCCACACCTTTAAATGCAGATCGAATTACCCTAAATAACGGGCTCAGAGAACTTGCAGCGGAACTGCATTTCAGAATCATACCTATTTCAAAAACTGCGGATCAGATCCTCTACAAAGTAGAAGACACCTGCAAAAATGGAAGCAAAGGCGGCGGCAAGCCGGATTATCTCATACCGACCCCTGAAGCGACCAGCGAAGATGCCCGCTTTATCAGCGGCAGTGAAGAGCGTGCCCGCCTGCTCAGTGAAAAGCGCGGACTAGCCCTCTCGGTGGACGGGGTACATCCAAATGCCCGCTGCGCAAAGCTGCTGGCGAAGGAGATTCAGCCAACTCTAGACCTCTGGCTTTCCGGCAGCAGCCATATCCAACACTGACACCATACACTGACACCATACACTGACACCATACACTGACACCATACACTGACACCCATACACTGGAAATCTCATACGCTGCGTTGTAAACGGGAAACAAACTATCATGCATGACAACAGCAGGCTGAACCTAAAATGTTTCCCCGCTGCTTTCGGCTCCACTTTCCCTCTTTTCTCCATTGTGATACCATACTGTTCATGCATTACACAGGTCCTGCTCGGATATTTCCGTACGAATTCATCACAGGTGCGCATCAGCTGAAATCGGCTGCCCTTCTCTTTCTGCTGCTGCTTATCCTGCCTTCAGCGAAGGCGGCCGCTCCCCTCACCTCCCTCACCGATGAATTACCAGCAGACCTGCCTATTGAAATTGAACTGGGACCGGACTCATCCCAAAAGGGCGAACACCTCAGCATAAAACTGCTGACCCTAGGTCAGGGAGATCCACTCTACCTCTGGTTCGGACACACCGCTTTGGTAGTTGAAGATACCCAGCGCGGCACATCAAAACTCTACGATTTCGGAGTGTTCGATTTTTCTCAAAAGAATTTCTTTACAAATTTTGCTTTCGGGCGGCTAATCTACGGGGTACGGGAATCTTCCACAGAGCAGCGTATCCGCCAGGCCATCTATTTCCGCAGAAATGCAACCATGCTCAGTCTGAATCTGCCTCCCGAGAAACGCTACTTTATCGCTGCGTATCTGCAGGAGAAGGTGAAACCTGAAAATAGCAGCTATCTCTATCACCATTATTATGATAACTGCGCGACCCGGATCAGGGACATCATCGATATGGCTGTTGACGGCCAGTTTAAAGCATGGGCTTCCGATATTGAGGGAGAAACGACGTTTCGAGGACACACACGACGGAATACGCATCATAGCTTCTTCTTGGACTGGATGCTGAACTTTCTGCAGGGGAAAACAATCGATGTGCCCATAAGTCGCTGGGAGGAGATGTTCCTGCCTGAAGTTCTGGAACAGAGTCTGCTGGAGTTCTCCTACAGCCTTGATCAGGATGAGCTGATGAGCGGAGAACAGAGCAGTATCCCTATTGCTGCATCTCGGCGGGTCATCAGTTCGTATCCTGAACGCAAACTGATACTCGATGAATGGAAAGCTCTGTGGCCGAAGGGACTTCTTTACGGCTCAGCAGCGGCGCTCGCAGCACTTTTTGCAGCTTTGGCTGCTGACCGGCGCGGAGGCATCAGCATAAAAAAATTTCCCAAGGTGTATCTCCGTATCCACGGTCTGATAAATGCGGCTGCAGGACTTTTTCTTGGTTCGGCGGGTTCCGCTCTCTTTTTTATGACGTTTTTTACAGACCATGACGTGACCTACCATAACCACAATATATTCTTTATTAATCCCCTTTACCTTGTAATAGCTGTTTTCGGAGTGCTCATGTTTTTCGGAAAGGAGAAATATATCGCCAGGACGGCTGCCCTGTGGCGGATTGAGGCAGTATTTTTCCTTGTTATGGCAGCAATAAAGCTGTTTCCGGGAAATTATCAGTGGAATACCCTCAGTATCGTTCTTGTTCTGCCCCTGATCATCGTGCAGGCTCGACTTTGGACCCTGGTACCGGATATGAAACAGTATATTACTCGCTTTTCAGACAGGGGCAGGCGGAACAGAGGACCAAAATAGGAAAACAGGAAGAAAGCGGATGGACTTAGTTAGTATCGTGATCATCGCAGCTGCATTATCCATGGACGCATTCGCCGTATCCATTACCAACGGCATCATCATCAACAATATCTGCCTGAAAAATCACTTGAAGATTGCATTGTTTTTCGGTCTGTTCCAGGGCGTCATGCCGGTCATCGGCTGGGCTGGGGGGTCTTATTTCCGCAGTTACATTGAACTGTATGATCATTGGCTGGCTTTCGGACTGCTGGCGGTAATCGGCGGGAAGATGATATATGAGGCTTTCAGCTTTGAAGAGAAGGAGAAGGCTGCAAAAACAAATTGTCTGCATTTCCCAACCCTGCTGCTCATGTCCGTGGCGACAAGCATTGATGCCTTGGCGGCAGGGATCTCTTTTGCTGTACTTGATGTGTACATACTTATGCCGGCTGTAATTATTGGAGTAATTACGGCGCTTATGAGCTTTATCGGTATTAAGATTGGTGATACCGTGGGGCATCTTTTTGAGAGCCGCATTGAAATTATCGGGGGGCTGATGCTTATCGCCATCGGTGTGAAAGTCCTTGTTGAGCACTTGGTAAAGGGCTGCTGAACAGATCAAAACAGACGGATGACGTTCTCTCACACCTAACAGCACACCCTCTCCAGAAAAAAGAAGACATCTCTGCAGGAAAAAAAGAAGACACCCGGCGATTTTACGAATACCGGGTGTCAAAACTGCAGCGCTCAGCCATCAGAAAAAGCGCTTTCCCAATTCCCAATTCCCAATTCCCAATTCCCCAATTTTTTCAGTTTCTCAATTTATCGATTTTTCAGCTTGTCAGCTCTCAGAATTACGTGGAAAATTAGATAAACAAGTTGCTGTCAGATTCCTCAACATCCCCTAAATATGAAGCAACACCGCCGAAATCTATTCCATCCACCAGCTCTTCCTGTTTTAAGCCCATGACATCCATGGTCATAGTGCAAGCCATAATCTTACCACCGTTATCCAGAAAGTTATGCATCAGCTCAGAAACTGTTTCAATGTGCTTCTTTTTCATGATTTTTTTCATCATGGAAGTGCCCATACCGCCCATGTGCATCTTGGATAGCTTCAGTTCGCCGGCGCCCCGGGGCATCATACGGGCAAACATTCTCTCGACCATGTTCTTTTTCACTCGAATTTTTTCCGGTTTTCTCAGAATATTGAGCCCCCAGAAGGTGAAGAAAAGTGAAACATCTTTGCCCATAGCCAGTGCTCCGTTGGCTATAATCAGCGATGCTATAGCCTTGTCCAGATCTCCGCTGAAGATAACCATTGTCTGTTTATTTTTGGCATGAGATACTCCGGCATCAACAGGGGTATGCTTGTGCCCCTTGCGAATAGAGACCTTGCTTACCAGCCCTTCCTGCTCCTCCTGGATGATATGATGTCCGCCTTTTTCAGCCCATACCCGTACATCGCGTTTAAAAGCTGGATCGGTGGCGCTGATGGTCAGCAGGTCGCCCTCGCCAATGCTCTTCATAGCTTTGCTGGTCTTCATAATCGGACCGGGACACTGCAGACCGCAGGCATCAATCTGGATTGCATGCTTTTTTGTGAGAGCTTCCTGAATGCCGTCCCCTTCAAATCCCTGGGCATGCTGTTTCTGTGAATTTACTGCAAGTTCCGCAGGATCTTCATACTCAATCTGCTCTTCGTTCTCCTGATTCAGCGTCGTCGGATACCAGAGTTTGTATCCTCCATCCAGATTCATCGCCGTAAAACCATGTTCAGTAAGAATTCGATACGCCACATAACCACGCTGCCCTACTTGGCAGAAAACGACATAGGTCTTTGATTTGTCAAGTTCGCTGAGTCGACTCCTGAGTTCATCAACTTCTATCCGGACTGCGCCCGGTATCGTACCAATTTCATATTCCTCCTCAATTCTCACATCAAGAAAGACCGTATTTTCTTGTTTCATCAGATCTTCTACCTGATTCCAGCGGACACTTTTCAGCTCACCGGTAAGCATGTTCTCAGCAACATACCCTGCAATGTTAACAGGATCCTTCGCTGAGTTGTAGGGAGGAGCATAGGCCAGCTCTAAATCCTGCAGATCCCAGACTTTCATACCCGCTTTTATCGCCACTGCAATGGTATCAATACGCTTATCCACGCCATTGTAACCGATCCCCTGGGCACCATATATCTTACCCTCTTTACTGAAAAGCAGCTTAAGAGTAAGGGGAAGCGCTCCGGGATAGTACTCAGCATGATCATTTCTATTAATCGTGGCTGCTTCATACTCCATACCCAAACGACTGAGGACTTTTTCATTCATCCCCGTGGCGGCAACGGTAAGATCAAAAACTTTAAGAATTGAAGTTCCCAGGGAGCCGTTATATGCCTTCTTCCGTTTCCCTGCAATGTTGTCGGCAACAATCCTTCCCTGACGATTTGCCGGCCAGGCGAGGGGAATGAGCACCTCAGTACTATTGATCACATGGCTGACTTCAACAGCATCTCCTACCGCATAAATTGAGGGATCTGAAGTCTGCATATACTGATCAATTTTTATTCCGCCGGTCTTCCCCAATTCCAAGCCCGCTTCCTTAGCCAGAGAAGTTTCCGGCTTGACACCTATAGCCAGGATTACGATGCCTGCCCTCAGGGTGGTTCCGTCCTCCAGTACAAGGGAGATGTGATCTTTTTTATCCTTGAACTCTTTTACCCCGTTTTCCAAGTACAAACCTACATTGTAATCTGCTAAATGCTGATGCACCTGCGCTGCAAGTTCATAGTCCACCGGAGCAAGTACTTGATTGAGCTTCTCGACAATGGTCACTCCGATATGTCGCTCTTTCAGGTTCTCCGCAATTTCTATTCCGATAAATCCTGCCCCTACAACAACAGCATTGAGGATATTATTGTTCTGTATGTATTCGTTTATGCGGTCCATATCGGCTATATTACGCAGGGTTTTTATACGTTCGGATCCTATACCGGGAATGGGAGGTCTGATAGGCTCTGCTCCAGGAGACAGCAGCAGTTTATCATAACTTTCGCTGTACTCCTCTCCGTCGTCAAGATTTCGTACGGTGATGCTCTTTTTTTTACGATCTATGTAGACTACTTCGCTTCTGACACGAATATCCATGTTGAAGCGGGCTTCCATATCCTCTTCCGTCTGTACCAGAAGATTGTCCCGTTCTTTGATGACACCGCCTATATGATAGGGCAAACCGCAGTTTGCAAAACTGATGTAGTTCCCCCGTTCAAACATTACAATTTCATTTTTTTCACTTAATCTACGCAAACGTGCTGCAGCGCTGGCACCGCCGGCCACCCCGCCTATAATGATAATTTTCATGCCTCTTCCTCCACATTCTTAGTTAAAAATTTCGAAAAC
The DNA here is from genome assembly GCA_021736605.1 of Spirochaetales bacterium. Classification (GTDB taxonomy): domain Bacteria; phylum Spirochaetota; class Spirochaetia; order PWKH01; family PWKH01; genus JAIPFS01. The sequence continues at coordinate 10,020 of JAIPFQ010000069.1, forward strand.
TCTTCTAAATTAGCCGCCTTGAATATAGTAATTCCTCGATCTTTATCTCCGAGAACCGCTAAAGAATCACCAGCTTTAATACCGAAATATTCGCGGGCTTTTTTGGGGATAACAATCTGTCCCCGTTCTCCTACGGTTACGGTCCCGCATAAACATTTACCATCACTGAATTCAAGCATATGCACCACCTCTTATTTTTTAATTGTTAAATCTTCATTTTTTTCATACTTTTCATATCTATAGGCAATATACTTAAGCTTAGTTTTTTTGTCAACTTTATTCATTAAAAGAGGTACTCTGTCTTCATATATTCCCGTTTTTGCAGTAAAATCATAATAAATGATTGTTTATGTGTTTTTAAAAGCTTTTTATGTGATGTATATGTTTTTTATATTACAGTATATATTTTTTAACAT